>NZ_CP136856.1:3255000-3487500 GCF_033807535.1 Oceanisphaera sp. IT1-181 | reverse complement strand
CTGGGGTTGGATCACCTCCTTACCTTAACTCAACGTCTGTTGAGTGTTCACACAGTTTGCTTGATAAGAAAGAGTGACTTAATCGCATAGGCGTAAGCCAGTGCGATTTTTTGCCCTCAGATAGATGGTTTTAACCATATCCTGAGGGTGAAGAAACGGTTTGGGTCTGTAGCTCAGTTGGTTAGAGCGCACCCCTGATAAGGGTGAGGTCGGTGGTTCGAATCCACCCAGACCCACCAAATTCAATAACGTTGAGTTTGGTGTAAAACACAAAGCTAAGAACTAAATGGGGCTATAGCTCAGCTGGGAGAGCGCCTGCCTTGCACGCAGGAGGTCTGCGGTTCGATCCCGCATAGCTCCACCATTTAGTGCCAAACCGAAGTTGAGACATCAAAGTAATAGACTGCGTGCAGTTTACTCCTTTGATTTCTAACGAAGTCACGCTCTTTAACAATCTGGAAAGCTGATAGAAATAATTTGTAGTTCTTGATACGCAAGTGTCTTAGAAATTCTTGGCGAAATAGTGTTGTAAGCATCAGTCACTGATGCAAACGACCCCGCTTAGAGAATTGTTTTTATACTGTCTAAGGTTCGCTTTTATAAAGTGGGCTTTTAGACGAGCGTTAGCAACGCGAGTTCGAGGCGCGATCTTAAACGAGTGCTTGAGCATAGTTTTCTATGTGATAGCACGAGTGAGAGTCGCAACGAAGAAATCGCTCAGCAAACGCCGTATAAAACACACTTCTTGGGGTTGTATGGTTAAGTGACTAAGCGTACACGGTGGATGCCTTGGCAGTCAGAGGCGATGAAGGACGTGCTAACCTGCGTTAAGTACGGATGAGCTGGTAAGAAGCGCTTGAGTCCGTAATATCCGAATGGGGAAACCCACTCTACTTAGTAGAGTATCGTTACATGAATACATAGTGTAACGAGGCGAACCGAGGGAACTGAAACATCTAAGTACCTCGAGGAAAAGAAATCAACCGAGATTCCCCTAGTAGCGGCGAGCGAACGGGGACCAGCCCTTAAGCATTCTTGGCGATAGTGGAATGGTCCTGGAAAGACCAGCCGTAGTGGGTGATAGCCCCGTACACTAAATTGCCTTTAATGTGAAATCGAGTAGGACGGGACACGTGATATCCTGTTTGAATATGGGGGGACCATCCTCCAAGGCTAAATACTCCTGACTGACCGATAGTGAACCAGTACCGTGAGGGAAAGGCGAAAAGAACCCCTGTGAGGGGAGTGAAATAGAACCTGAAACCGTGTACGTACAAGCAGTGGAAGCCCACTTGTTGGGTGACTGCGTACCTTTTGTATAATGGGTCAGCGACTTAATTTTAGTAGCAAGGTTAACCGTATAGGGGAGCCGTAGGGAAACCGAGTCTTAACTGGGCGAATAGTTGCTAGGATTAGACCCGAAACCCGGTGATCTAGCCATGAGCAGGTTGAAGGTTGAGTAACATCAACTGGAGGACCGAACCCACTAATGTTGCAAAATTAGGGGATGACTTGTGGTTGGGGGTGAAAGGCCAATCAAACCGGGAGATAGCTGGTTCTCCCCGAAATCTATTTAGGTAGAGCCTCGGACGAATACTTACGGGGGTAGAGCACTGTTTGGGCTAGGGGGTCATCCCGACTTACCAACCCCATGCAAACTCCGAATACCGTAAAGTACTATCCGGGAGACACACGGTGGGTGCTAACGTCCATCGTGAAGAGGGAAACAACCCAGACCGCCGGCTAAGGTCCCAAAGTCATAGTTAAGTGGGAAACGAAGTGGGAAGGCTCAGACAGCCAGGATGTTGGCTTAGAAGCAGCCATCATTTAAAGAAAGCGTAATAGCTCACTGGTCGAGTCGGCCTGCGCGGAAGATGTAACGGGGCTAAACTATGCACCGAAGCCGCGGATGCACTCTTTATTGAGTGCGTGGTAGGGGAGCGTTCTGTAAGTCTGCGAAGGTGTGTTGTGAAGCATGCTGGAGATATCAGAAGTGCGAATGCTGACATGAGTAACGATAATGGGGGTGAAAAACCTCCACGCCAAAAGACCAAGGGTTCCTGTCCAACGTTAATCGGGGCAGGGTGAGTCGACCCCTAAGGCGAGGCTGAAAAGCGTAGTCGATGGGAAACGGGTTAATATTCCCGTACTGACGTGTACTGCGATGGGGGGACGGAGAAGGCTAAGTGAGCCAGGCGTTGGTTGTCCTGGTGAAAGGGTGTAGGCAGCGTGTTTAGGTAAATCCGGACGCGCAATGCTGAGGCCTGAGACGAAATCGCTACGGCGGTGAAGTCACTGATGCCCCGCTTCCAGGAAAAGCCTCTAAGCTTCAGGTACACGTGAATCGTACCCCAAACCGACACAGGTGGTCGGGTAGAGAATACTAAGGCGCTTGAGAGAACTCGGGTGAAGGAACTAGGCAAAATAGTACCGTAACTTCGGGAGAAGGTACGCTGAGGCATGTGAAATCCCTTGCGGATGGAGCGTGACTCAGCCGCAGTGACCAGGTGGCTGGAACTGTTTATCAAAAACACAGCACTGTGCAAACTCGTAAGAGGACGTATACGGTGTGACACCTGCCCGGTGCTGGAAGGTTAAATGATGGGGTTAGCCTTCGGGTGAAGCTCTTGATTGAAGCCCCAGTAAACGGCGGCCGTAACTATAACGGTCCTAAGGTAGCGAAATTCCTTGTCGGGTAAGTTCCGACCTGCACGAATGGTGTAATCATGGCCACGCTGTCTCCACCCGAGACTCAGTGAAATTGAATTTGCGGTGAAGATGCCGTATACCCGCGGCTAGACGGAAAGACCCCGTGAACCTTTACTATAGCTTGGCACTGAACATTGGCCCTACATGTGTAGGATAGGTGGGAGACTGTGAAGTAGTGACGCTAGTTGCTATGGAGTCAACCTTGAAATACCACCCTTGTATGTCTGATGTTCTAACGTAGGCCCCTTATCGGGGTTGCGGACAGTGCCTGGTGGGTAGTTTGACTGGGGCGGTCTCCTCCTAAAGAGTAACGGAGGAGCACGAAGGTTGGCTAAGTACGGTCGGACATCGTACGGTTAGTGCAATGGCATAAGCCAGCTTAACTGCGAGACGGACAGGTCGAGCAGATACGAAAGTAGGTCATAGTGATCCGGTGGTTCTGTATGGAAGGGCCATCGCTCAACGGATAAAAGGTACTCCGGGGATAACAGGCTGATACCGCCCAAGAGTTCATATCGACGGCGGTGTTTGGCACCTCGATGTCGGCTCATCACATCCTGGGGCTGAAGTCGGTCCCAAGGGTATGGCTGTTCGCCATTTAAAGTGGTACGCGAGCTGGGTTCAGAACGTCGTGAGACAGTTCGGTCCCTATCTGCCGTGGGCGTTGGATGATTGAGAGGAGCTGCTCCTAGTACGAGAGGACCGGAGTGGACGAACCCCTGGTGTTCGGGTTGTATCGCCAGATGCATTGCCCGGTAGCTACGTTCGGAATCGATAACCGCTGAAAGCATCTAAGCGGGAAGCGAGCCTCAAGATGAGTCATCCCTAGGGCTTTACGCCCTCTGAAGGGCCGTTGGAGACTACAACGTTGATAGGCAGGGTGTGTAAGCGCAGCGATGCGTTGAGCTAACCTGTACTAATTACCCGTGCGGCTTAACCATACAACACCCAAGAAGTGTGAGACCTTGCGGTCGAGAACTACCAAACAAATTATTCAGATTAGCGTACTCAACAGTACGATAATCAAAATTCAGCCTTCCAGATTACAATTTATGCCTGGCGGCCATAGCGCTGTGGAACCACCTGATCCCATGCCGAACTCAGTAGTGAAACGCAGCCGCGCCGATGATAGTGTGGCAGCTGCCATGTGAAAGTAGGTCACTGCCAGGCAACATATTTAGCTGATATAGCTCAGTTGGTAGAGCGCACCCTTGGTAAGGGTGAGGTCCCCAGTTCGAATCCGGGTATCAGCACCAGTTATAAAAACAGTTTTGTTTGATTGCCATAGCGTTGTGGAACCACCTGATCCCATGCCGAACTCAGAAGTGAAACGCATCCGCGCCGATGATAGTGTGGCAGCTGCCATGTGAAAGTAGGTCACAATCAAACACTTATTACTAAGCCCCGCTCAATGAGCGGGGCTTTTTGCTTTCTGGATGATGAAAAATACTCTTTTCACGCCACACGCCACACGCCACACGCCACACGCCACACTATTTTTTTCTCCCGACTCTTTTCTTTTAACATTCGCACTGGGCGGTATTTGATGACCGCTATCATGGTGTTTGATTGTGACAATGCATATCATGGTACGACGGACGACAGGGATGAGTCTTGAGGGTAGAAAGAGTGATCAAGATCACCTTTTTATGGGGTGCTTTACTGCAGAATAGGTAATAACTGGTATTTTATCTGCATGTTAACTTTTGTTAGTATTAACAATGGTTTCATTTTGTTAGGCAGATAACTTATTCGTAAGCAGTCAGAATAACAATGTGAGCAAAATGAACAATAAACAAAATCAAATAGACGTTAAAGACGTCACTCCGGCTGTGCGTTCGCACCGGCCCACCGACGACGGTCATATCTATGTTCGCGCGCAAAAAGGACAATGGCAGAGACTGCGGAAATATCTAGGCTGGGTGTTGATGTTACTCTTCGTTGCAGCCCCTTGGATGACTTGGAATGGCCGTCAGGCGCTGTTGTTTGATGTAGAACAACAACGCTTTCAGATCTTTGCCGCCACCATCTGGCCACAAGATCTCACCTTGCTTGCCTTGCTGTTAATGGTCTCTGCCGTCGCTTTGTTTTTTGTGACCACCTTTTTAGGCCGAGTGTGGTGCGGTTATGTATGTCCGCAAACCGTGTGGACCTTTATTTTCATTTGGTTTGAAGAAAAGCTCGAAGGCACTGCTAATAAACGCCGAGCTTTAGATAAAGCACCTTGGAGTTTTAATAAAATCTGGCGTAAAACAGCTAAACATGTGGCTTGGCTGGCGGTATCGCTGCTCACCGGTTTTACGTTTATTGCCTTTTTTGTTCCTGCCAAAGAATTGGCGTTAGAGCTAGTCACCTTTTCTACCAGTTTTTGGGTTGGGTTTTGGGTGCTGTTCTTTGCTTTTTGTACCTACGGCAATGCGGGCTGGATGCGCACCATTATGTGTACGCATATTTGCCCTTATTCGCGCTTTCAGTCCGCTATGTTCGATAAAGACACCTTTACGGTCAGTTATGATGTCGAACGCGGTGAAGCAAGAGGGCCGCGCCCGCGCAAGGCCGACCCCAAAGAATTGGGCTTAGGTGATTGCATCGATTGTAACTTGTGTGTGCAGGTTTGCCCGGCCGGCATTGATATTCGCGATGGCCTGCAATATGAGTGCATTAACTGCGGCGCTTGTGTGGATGCATGTGATCAAACCATGGATCGCATGGGGTATGAGCAAGGCCTGATCAGCTATACCACTGAGCATAAATTACAGTATGGCGTGACGCATGTGGCGCGACCTAAACTGATTGGTTATGGCATCGTAATCACAGTGATGACGGCGGTATTTATTTATATGGCCTCCAGCATAATGCCCATGGGCATAGAGATAATTCGAGATCGTAACCAACTTTATCGCGAAACCAGTGAAGGCCTAATTGAAAATACCTACACCATGAAAATCATGAACAAAACCCTAGACACCGAAGTCTATCGCTTGGATGTGGAAGGCTTGAAGGATGTGACTTGGATTGGCCCTAAGGAAGTGAAAGTGCGCGGCGGTGAAATCTTGAGCTTACCGATTAGCCTAGCGACCGACCCTTACTTGTTATCGTCACCGGTGAGTGATGTCACTTTTGTACTGACTCATACCGGTTTAGCAGAAGGTGACCGTAAGGCTATCTTACGTAACAAGAGTAAGTTCTTTAGTTCGTTTAACTGATAAACTCAGTCACTAAATAGTGAAGACCGTCGCTCAAGCTGCGGTCTTTTTTTGGAGCCTTATGAATTATTATGCACTCACGCCTGACGTGATAGTCGATGCCATGATGAGTATTGGCCTCCATGTAGACTCTGGTCTGATGGCGTTAAATAGCTATGAAAACCGCGTCTATCGCTTTAAAAGCGATCAAGACGGCGCCTTAGTGGCTAAGTTTTATCGGCCGCAGCGCTGGAGCCAAGCGCAGATCCAAGAGGAACATGACTTTCTGTTTGCCTTAGCTAAGGCAAAGGTGCGGGTGGCCTTGCCTTTGGTGCGTGAGCAACAGAGTGTGTTTGTTTTTAACGATATGTTGTTTGCGGTGTGGCCGGCGGTGGCGGGTCGCCAATTTGAAGCCGATAACTTAGATCAGCTAGAAGCACTGGGCGAGCAATTGGGGCGGCTACATCAAGTAGGTGTAACCTTTCCATTACTGCACCGACCGACATTGAGCACCGACGATTATTTGTTGCGTGCTCGTAAGGTGTTGGCGACGGAGGCCCAGATTCCGGCGAAGTTAAAAGATGAATTTTTTAAGCGCTTAGATGCATTGATTGCTCGCACTTGTGTTTTATACCAACCTAAGCAACAGCTCACCTTGCACTGTGACTGTCATGCCAGCAATATTTTGTGGCATGATGGGCCTTGGTTATTGGACTTCGATGACTGCCGCACCGGACCTGCAGTACAAGATCTGTGGATGATGCTTAGCGGTAGCCGCCAAGAGCAACTGATGCAGCTGGATACGCTATTGGCGGGCTATGAAAACGTACGTGAGTTTGATAGTAGTGAATTGGCGTTGATTGAGCCGTTGCGGGCGATGCGCATGGTTAACTATATGGCCTGGTTGGCTGCGCGTTGGTCTGATCCGGCTTTTCCTGCTAATTTTCCGTGGTTTAATACCCCAGACTATTGGCAGCAGCAGCTTGGCGTGCTCGATGAACAATTACAGCTGCTCGCCGCACCACCATTATCCTTGACCTCGTGGAACTAGTTACTTAACTTGAACCAGCTTTTATTAAATGGGATTGATTATGAAAAAGTATATTTTTATCGTGTGTGCCTTACTGATGGCTCCTTTAGCGAATGCGGCTAGCGATTTTAAGGAAGGCGTTGAGTATAAAGTAGTACAAGAAGTGGCCAGTAATGAGCCTGTGGTAGCGGAGTTCTTCTCTTATGTTTGCCCTCATTGCGATAGCTTTGAGCCGTTGATGGCCAAGCTTGAAGAGCGCATTCCTGATATGCAGCTGAAAAAGATCCCCGTTGCTTTCTTGGGTGGAGATATGGGCCCAGTATTGCAGCGCGCTCATGGTGCCGCTACCTTATTGAAAGCAGAAGATAAAATAACGCCAGTGCTGTTTGATGCGATGCTGCGGGCAAAGAAAAAGCCCAATAATATTGCGGATATTAAAACGTTATTCTTGGCTAATGATATTACAGAGAAAAAGTTTGATAGCGTAATTAATAGCTTTGTGCTGAATGGCATGATTGGCCAATACGATAAAGCCACTCAACGCTTTGATATACGCAGCACACCCACTGTGATAGTAAAAGATAAATATGAGCTTGATATGAGCGAAATTGGTTCAGAAGAGCGTTTTTATCAAGTAGTAGAATACTTGCTAACTAAAGATTAATATTTATTAGTTAAGTAAATGAAAAAGCCCATGATACACATCATCATGGGCTTTTTTAATTGCGTTACTAAGCTTGTTGTTTGTTAATAGAGTGAACATTGTGAAACGCATCTTCTTGATAATTCTTATCTTGTTGTTGCCAATGGAGAGTCGGTAACTGGAATAAGTAGAACTTATCTCGGCTTGCGCCTGATACAAAGCCCATTCCTTTCAGCGTTAATTCATAGTGAATGTCGTTCACAAAGTCTTGGTTGAAATACTGTCGACTAGATAAGGTAGTGACGTCGTCTCTGCTTAAATAGACGCCCTCGGGCACGTTCTTAAAGCGCTCGTGCAACCAAACTGCAAACTCCTTTGCACTTTTCATAATTCACTCCTTATTATTATTTATGCCACCTCTTTAATTATAGCAGTTTAAAACTGTAGCTGCTGTATGAGTCTGTCCATGGCTCGATACCCTAGCGCTTCAATTAAGTGTTGACGGCTAATGTCTGTTTTATGTTCTAAGTCAGCTATGGTACGCGCCACGCGGATTAATTTATGCCAAGCGCGGATAGAGAGTTTCATACGATGCAGCGCCTGTTCTAGAAATTCTGCATCCGCTTGGTTTAGTGGGCAATAGCGCTCTAATTCTGCGGCACTCAAGCGGGCGTTGGTTTTGCCGGCGCGAAGCAGTTGTCGTTCACGGGCGGCCAGTACCCGTTTACGAATCTCGGCAGACGACTCAGCTTTGGCTCTGGGCCTGCTCAGTTCGCCGGGTGGCAGTAAAGACACCTCTACCGATAAATCAAAGCGGTCTAAGAAGGGCCCGGATATTTTATTGAGGTAACGCAGAATTTGCTCCGGCGAGCTGCGGCTGTAGCCGTCTTGATAATGGCCACAGGGGCTGGGGTTCATGGCGGCGATTAATTGAAAGCAGGCAGGAAAAGTCACACTGCGGGCGGCGCGCGCAATCGAGATGACATGAGTTTCGAGGGGCTCGCGCAAAGCATCCAACACGCGGCGTTCAAATTCGGTGAGTTCATCTAAAAATAATACCCCATTATGAGCCAGTGAAATTTCTCCGGGCCGAGGAAAGCTGCCACCACCGACTAAGGCTACCGCAGAGGAAGAATGATGAGGTTGGCGAAAGGCGCGTAACCGCCAAGTGTGTGGTTTCAGGTTTTCGCCACAAATAGAGCGAATGGCGGCGATTTCTAAGGCTTCCTCTTCATTCATGGCGGGTAATAAACCGGGCAAACGGCTAGCCAGCATGCTTTTTCCGGTGCCGGGCGGGCCCAAGAGCAACAGGTTGTGTTGACCGGCGGCGGCTATTTCTAGGGCGCGTTTACCGCCTTCTTGGCCGATCACGTCACACAAGTCGCTAATGTGCTCTGGTTCTTGCTCCACGATGGCGCTGGGAGTGATTAGCTCAGCTTCTTGGCGTAACCAAGCGGTAATCGTTAACAGATGGCTGGCCAGCCTTGCAGGGCTCGGTTGTATCATGCCTGCTTCAGCGCCGTTATCGACGGGCAATATGATAAAGCGTTGGCTATCGCGCGCCGCCAATACGGCCGGTAAGGCGCCTTTTATCGGCCTTAAAGCACCGGTGAGGGCAAGCTCGCCTAAGAACTCCAGCTTATCTAGATTGGCGATGGGAATTTGCCCTGAGGCGGCTAAAATTGCCATGGCGATAGGTAAGTCGAAGCGGCCGCCTTCTTTGGGTAAATCTGCCGGTGCCAGATTGACGGTAATGCGCCTAGCTGGGAACTCAAAGCCAGAATTTAATAGCGCACTGCGTACTCTGTCTCTGGCCTCTTTGACCGTAGTTTCAGGTAAACCCACGATATTAAAGGCGGGTAAGCCATTAGCAAGGTGAGCTTCCACGGTAACTAAGGGCGCGGCCACACCTAAACTGGCGCGAGCAAAAACTACGGCGAGTGACATCCTAGTCTCCCTGATATTTTGTTTCTGATAATTAAATATTTGCAGTTTTTTTAACTAGCTTTCCCTTGCTGTTAAGTGGCTCATTTAGGTTTGGCGATCAAGAAAGTCTTGTTTAGTCTAGCTCATCATGCTAGTTCTATAGGCCTGCTTGAGTAGATGGTTCTGGCTCGACACCCTATTGAGAGAACGGTGAGATGAATTTCTTAGACTATTTCGTCAACATTATTGTGGTCCTAGTGGTGATTATTATATCTCCGCTCGGGGTACTTTGGTCTGACGAAAAATAACTTCACCGACAGACGAAACGTAAAACCCCCGAGCACATCGCTCGGGGGTTTTTTTTTAACCGGCTTTGGTACTAACAGATGGACAGTAATAAGATGAATGGCGCACAGTATATCGTTCAAACCTTAAAACAGCAGGGAGTCACCCAAATCTTCGGTTACCCCGGCGGCGCTATTATGCCGCTTTATGACGCCTTGTATGATGGTGGTGTAGACCATCTGTTGTGCCGCCATGAGCAGGCCGCCGCGTTGGCTGCTGTGGGTTATGCCAGAGCCAGTGGTCAGGTAGGTGTGTGCATGGCCACCTCTGGCCCTGGCGCCACTAACCTGATCACAGGTCTGGCCGATGCCATGCTCGATTCTATCCCTCTGGTGGCCATTACTGGCCAAGTGCCGATGTCGGCCATTGGTACCGATGCCTTCCAAGAAGTGGACGTGCTCGGCATGTCGTTGTCGTGCACTAAGCACTCTTACTTAGTGGAAAATGTGGAAGACTTAGGTGCCATTATTGCCGAGGCATTTGAGGTGGCGCGCTCCGGTCGCCCGGGACCTGTGCTGATTGATGTGCCAAAAAATATCCAAATGGCCTTAGTCGAGCCTAAAACCACACCCACTTTCAATACGGATCCGAACCCATTAGACGCGCAAGCACTGGCCGAGGCGCAGCAGTTATTGGCTAATGCCAAGCAGCCTATTTTGTACGTGGGCGGCGGTGTGGGCATGGCGAATGCGGTGGAAGAATTACGTGCTTTTGCCACGCGCACCGGGATCCCTATGGTGACCACGCTTAAGGGCATCGGCACTCTGGATCCGGATGACGAACTGTTTTTAGGCATGCTCGGCATGCACGGAACAAAAGCCGCCAATCTGGCCGTTCAACAGAGTGATCTGCTGTTGGTGGTAGGCGCACGTTTCGACGACCGCGTAACCGGTAAACTGGACGCCTTTGCCGTGAATGCCAAGGTTATCCACCTTGATAAAGACGCCTCCGAATTTGGTAAGGTGCGCCACGCCCAAGTAAGCATTAATGCCGAACTCGCCACCGTGCTCCCTTTGCTCGCTAATGCTAAAATAAGCGCCGATAAACTGGCCATAGACCCATGGCGCGAGCACTGTAAGACCCTTAAAGCTGAGCATGCTTGGCGCTACGATCATCCTGGTGCCGCTATTTATGCGCCTTTGATGTTAAGCCAGTTGAGTGCCGCCTTAGATGACAGCGCCATGGTCAGCTGTGACGTAGGCCAGCACCAAATGTGGGTGGCGCAACATATGCGTTTTACCAGCCCGCGTAATCATCTGAGTAGCTCAGGCCTTGGCACCATGGGCTTTGGTTTGCCCGCCGCCATTGGCGCCAAGCTGGCTCGCCCTCAAGATGAGTCGGTATTAGTATCCGGTGACGGTTCTTTTATGATGAACGTACAAGAGCTGGGCACATTGAAGCGCGCCCAGTTACCGGTGAAAATGGTGTTGCTCGATAACCAGCGCTTAGGCATGGTGCGCCAGTGGCAAGAATTGTTCTTCGATGGTCGTTACAGTGAAACCATTTTGAACGATAACCCGGATTTTGTGGCCATGGCGGCCGCCTTTGATATTCCGGGTGAAACCATTACCTGTAAAGCAGACGTAGAGCCTGCCATACAGCGCATGCTGGCGGCTGATAGCGCTTATTTATTGCATGTGCGAATTTCTGAGCAAGAAAACGTTTGGCCCTTGGTGCCGCCCGGCGTTCCCAATGATCAGATGATGGAGAAGTAAATATGAACCAATATCAGTTGCAGGTAACTGCCCAGTTTCGCCCTGAAGTACTCGAAAGAGTATTGCGCCTGACTCGCCACCGCGGCTTTCGCGTCGCTCAGATGGACATGACCACTCAAGACGCGAATCTCGTCATTAATATGCGGGTCGAGAGCGAGCGCGCTATAGAATTACTCAGTCGCCAGTTAGAAAAATTGTTAGACGTGACCCAAGTTCAAGCGCAAGTGCTAGAAGAAGCGCAAGCGCTAAAAAAAATAGCTTAAATTAGCGCCGTACGCTTTAAGCCATACGCTGTAAATGAAAAGCAGAGCGCTGTTTTAGCTTTGGCGTATGGCGTACCACGTAAGACGTATAACGATTTAATTTTTAGAGATAGGCGTCGCCTAGTAGATGGCGCCTGTATGACTCACATTGTTAGGAATATTAAGAATGCCAAAGTATCGTTCCGCCACCACTACTCACGGCCGTAATATGGCCGGTGCTCGCGCCCTGTGGCGTGCAACAGGCATGACCGAAGAAGATTTCGGCAAACCCATTATTGCGGTAGTGAACTCCTTTACCCAGTTTGTACCGGGCCACGTGCACCTCAAAGACATGGGCCAGTTAGTGGCGCGCGAAATTGAAGCGGCCGGCGGTGTTGCTAAAGAATTCAACACTATAGCTGTCGATGATGGCATCGCCATGGGCCACGGCGGCATGCTGTACAGCTTGCCGAGCCGTGACCTGATCGCTGACTCGGTCGAATACATGGTGAACGCTCACTGTGCCGATGCCATGGTGTGTATTTCTAACTGTGACAAAATCACTCCCGGTATGTTGATGGCAGCATTGCGGGTGAATATTCCGGTGATTTTTGTCTCCGGTGGCCCTATGGAAGCGGGCAAGACCAAGTTGTCTGATCAAATCATCAAGCTCGACTTAGTCGATGCCATGATCCAAGGCGCCGATCCTAACGTCAGTGATGCCCAGAGTGAGCAAACTGAGCGTAGCGCTTGCCCAACCTGTGGCTCTTGCTCAGGCATGTTTACTGCAAACTCCATGAACTGCTTAACCGAAGCTCTGGGTTTATCTCAACCTGCTAACGGTTCTTTGCTGGCCACGCACGCGGATCGCGAGCAGTTATTTAAATCAGCCGGTCACCGTATTGTTGAATTGACTAAGCGCTACTACGAGCAAGACGATGCCTCTGCTTTGCCGCGCAACATTGCCACTAAAGCGGCCTTTGAAAACGCTATGGTATTAGATGTGGCCATGGGTGGCTCGACCAATACCGTACTGCACCTGTTGGCCGCCGCTCATGAAGCGGGCGTTGATTTTACTATGGCCGACATTGACCAGCTGTCTCGTAAAGTGCCGCAGCTGTGTAAGGTGGCACCTTCTACCCCTAAATATCACATGGAAGACGTGCACCGTGCCGGTGGCGTTATGGGTATTTTGGGTGAGCTGGCCCGTGCCGGTTTACTGCACACCGAACTGCCAACTGTGCTGGGCATGACCCTGGCCGAACAGTTAGCCAAGTACGATATTATGGTTACCGAAGACGAAGCGGTAAAAACCATGTTCCGCGCTGGTCCTGCCGGCATTCGTACCGTTAAAGCCTTCAGCCAAGATTGCCGCTGGCCCACACTGGATGACGACCGCGCCGAGGGTTGTATCCGCAGCCTAGAGCACGCCTATAGCTTAGAGGGCGGCTTGGCCGTACTGTCTGGTAATTTAGCGGTAGACGGTTGTATCGTGAAAACCGCCGGCGTGTCCGACGATAATTTAGTGTTCCGAGGGCCGGCCCGCATCTATGAGTGCCAAGACAGCGCAGTAGAAGGCATCTTGGGCGGTCAAGTGAAAGCCGGCGACGTAGTGGTTATTCGCTACGAAGGCCCGAAAGGCGGCCCAGGCATGCAAGAAATGCTGTATCCGACCACCTATTTGAAGTCGATGGGGTTGGGCACTAAGTGTGCGCTGATCACCGACGGTCGCTTCTCTGGCGGTACATCTGGTTTATCTATCGGTCACGTTTCGCCAGAAGCGGGCAGTGGCGGTACTATTGGCCTAGTAGAGAACGGCGACATCATCGACATCGATATTCCGGGCCGCAGCATAGTTTTGGATGTGTCAGATGCTGAGTTGGCAAGCCGTCGCGCGGCTATGGATGCCAAAGGGGATCAAGGCTGGCGCCCAGTGGACCGCCAACGTGAGGTGTCCTTCTCATTACGCGCTTATGCGTCATTGGCGACCAGTGCAGACAAAGGTGCGGTACGCGATGTCAGCAAACTGGGGGGATAAGATGGCACAACCGGCATTGAAAGAAGCCGCCGCATTACGCTCTGCGAGCGAGTATTTACGTCGTATCTTGCTGTCTCCTGTGTATGAGGCCGCAAGAGTGACGCCTTTGACGCATTTGAAGAAAATTTCTGAGCGCTTAGGCCACTCGGTATCGCTAAAGCGCGAAGACATGCAGCCCGTGCATTCTTTCAAGCTAAGGGGTGCTTATAACAAGATTGCGCAGTTAAGCCCTGAGCAGCTGCAAGCCGGGGTGATTGCTGCCTCGGCCGGCAACCATGCCCAAGGCGTGGCGTTGTCGGCCGCCAAGCTTGGCATTAAAGCCACCATAGTGATGCCGGTCGTGACGCCGGATATTAAGATTGATTCGGTGCGCGGCTTTGGCGGTAAGGTGATTTTGCACGGTAATAACTTCGATGAAGCTTATGCCCGTTGCATCGAGCTGGCCGAAGAGCATCAGCTCACGCTGATCCCGCCGTTTGACGATCCGGATGTGATTGCCGGTCAAGGCACTATTGGCCGCGAATTACTGGAGCAAGACACTCGCTTAACCCACGTATTTGTACCTGTGGGTGGCGGTGGTTTGGCGGCGGGCGTGGCTGTGTATATTAAGCAGCTGTTGCCGCAAGTGAAGGTGATAGGCGTGGAAGCGGAAGGCTCTGCCTGTTTAAAGGCGGCGCTGAAAGCCGGTGAAATTGTCACCCTAGACCGCGTTAGTACCTTTGCCGATGGCGTGGCCGTAAAGCGCATGGGCACGGAGACCTTTCGCCTCTGTCAGCAGTATCTCGATGGCGTGGTGACCGTCAGCTCAGATGAAATCTGCGCTGCGGTGAAGGATATTTTTGAAGATACCCGCGCCATTGCCGAGCCTTCGGGTGCGCTGGCGCTGGCAGGACTGAAAAAATACAGCCAAGCGGGGGATTATTCCCATGCGCGCATGACTGCCATCTTAAGTGGCGCTAACGTGAATTTTCACTCTTTGCGTTACGTGTCTGAACGTTGTGAGCTGGGCGAGAAGCGTGAAGGCTTGCTAGCGGTGACCATTCCCGAGCGAAAGGGTGCCTTTGTGGCCTTTTGTGAAGTGCTGGGTAATCGCATGGTGACGGAGTTTAACTATCGTTATTCATCCAACGACAAGGCGGCGGTATTAGTGTCGGTGCGTTTGACGGATGGCGATCGCGAGTTAACCCAGATCATGATGGAGCTAGAACAGTCGGGCTATCAAGTGGCCAATATGACGGACAACGATTTAGCTAAATCTCATGTGCGTTATATGGTGGGTGGTCGCCCGCCTAAAGCGTTACATGAGCGCTTATATAGCTTTCGCTTTCCTGAGCAGCCGGGTGCCTTAATGCGCTTCTTAAACACTTTGGGCACGCGTTGGAACATTAGCTTATTCCACTATCGTAACCAAGGGGTCGAGTTTGGCCGTGTGCTCTGTGCTTTTGAGTTGCCGGATGCGGAGTTAGCTGACTTCGAACAGTACTTGGTGGAGTTAGGTTATCGTTGGGATGACGTGACAGAAGATGCTGCATATCAGTTCTTCTTGGCTCATTAATGGTCAGTTAGTCTTTTTATAGGAGGCTTGCGGAACATAATGAAAGGGGAATAAGGGAGAGGCAACACGATAATCCTGATGGGTTATTGTGTTGCCTTTTTTTATGCCAACGCAGCCTAGGTGCGTCTGAAAACGAGTGCAATTATGGTTCCATTAAGCTTTGTGACAGAACCAAAAATACACTTATAACGCTGGTGGTGTACCTTCAGCGTTAGAGATAACGGCATCAATTTGTACCAATGCGTCCATCGGGATAGCTGATACGCCAACGGTCGTTCTTGCAGGAAGATCGCTGTTGAAGAAAGTGGTGTAAACGTCGTTTACCGCATCTATATCGGCGATATTTTTCAGCTGGATATTGATTTTAACCGCATCGTCCATCACGTGGCCGATACTTTCTACAATCGCTTGAATATTTGTTAAGCACTGCTTTGCCTGCACGGTTACATCACCCGCTACCAATGCACCCGTTTTAGGGTCTACAGGTAATTGAGCTGAAAGGTGATTGTAATGAGAGAAGGCGACCGTTTGTGTAGATAGAGCGCACTTTGGGGCATTGTCTGTGTTGTTTGCTTTGATGACGATGCCATGTCTGTCTTCAACAGCTTGTGGAGGCGTGCCATCTCCGTGTGACACAACCGCATCAATCTGTACCAAAGCATCCATAGGCAAAGCTGAAGCTGCAATGACGGTTCGTGCAGGAACATAGGCCACAGCTCTGGCAATGGACGAGTCTGGGAAAAATGTGCTGTAGACTTCGTTGACGGCATCAATGTCAGCAAGGTTTTTCAGGAAGATATTTACTTTAACAATATCGTCAAAGGGAACGTCGATACTTTCTAAAATAGCCTTGATATTCTTCAGGCACTGGCCAGTCTGCTCTTTAACGCCACCCGCGACCAGTTTACCCGTTGCAGGGTCGACCGGTAATTGAGCTGAAATATTGTTGTAATGAGAAAAAGCCACTGTGTGTGTGGAGGTCGAGCTAGTAGGCGCATTTTGTGTGTTTTTTGCCACCTTTACCAGGTCGCAAGGCGCTTGTGGGGCCGTTCCTTCACCGTTTGAAATAAGGGCATCAACTTGCAGTAAGGCACCATCCAGAGGCAAAGCTGCCACTGCGACTGTCGTCCGTACAGGAAGGTAGTTCTGAAAGAAAGTTGCATAAACGGCGTCTACAGCGTCAATGTCCGCGATGTTCTTCAAGAAGATATTGATTTTAACAACATCGTCCATGACGTGGTCGATGCTTTCCACAATAGCTTTAATGTTCTCAAAGCACTGCTTTGCTTGCTCGGTGACATCACCCGCTACAATGGCACCGGTTTTGGGGTCAACGGGCAATTGAGCTGAAATATTATTGTAATGAGAAAAAGCGACAGTTTGTGTAGAGACAGAACTTACTGGTGCATTTTCCGTGTTTATTGAACGCTTGATAATAGTGCCACTCATATCGATATATCTCCTATTTGATATAATTTAACTGGGTTTCAGTTTGACTCGGTTCCACCGTCTTCTTTTTAGCCCGTACAGAGCTGGTAATGGTTCAAGACGGGACACCTAAATTTAAAAAGCCGCACGAAAGCCCGCGCGGCTTTTTGGACTCGCCCTTATAGGACAACTTTATACTCGGGGAGGATCAGCCAGCAGCCAATACACCACCAATAACTGCAACCACGCCACCCAGAGCACGGGTAATGCGGTTATCGGCTTTCAGCATGACGGTGCCCAGGCTACGGCCAACAAAGGTAATGGCCAGGGTGGCGAGGACGAAGCCGGCCATGTAAGACATCAGGCTGGCGCCAGCGCTCATTTCGGTGCCGTGTGCGTAGCCGTGGGTGATCATGAACAGGGCGACCAGGGTACCGCCAACGGCGGTGGGCAGTTTTGCCATGGTGGCGATCAGAATACCGGCCAGCAGCACCGACATGGCGATGCCCATTTCCACACCAGCCAGACTCAAGCCGCCCCAGGCTAGGGCCGCACCCACCATCATGCCACCCACGACAAACAAGGGAGTGCCATTTTTCATTGCGGTGTTCTGGCGGATGCTCCAGAAACCGATGGCGGCCATGGCCAGCAGGTGGTCAAGGCCCATCATGGGGTGCAGCAAGCCGCTGAGAAAATCGTTGTGGGTGTGCAGCACGCCATGGCCGGGGTGGGCTACGGCTGCGGTGGCGGTTAGCATTAGGCCAACGGTCATCAGCAATTTGGTCATTTTGTTCATGGTGTTCTCCGTTTGTTCTTTCTGTTTACTATTAAGTTATTTTACTACTGTGTTTTGACTAGGTCGGGACCGCTTAGGCAGTGCTGCCCACTTTTCCGGGTCTGCGCTCGGGCAGCATGCCCTGCTTCAGGATGAAGCTGATGATTTCTTCCACGCCCACGCCGTCGTACAGGTTGGCGAAGATGAAGGGACGCTCGCCGCGCATTTTTTTGGAATCTCGCTCCATGACATCCAGCGAGGCATGCACGTATTGGGCGATGTCGATCTTATTGATGATCAGCAGGTCCGATTTGGTAATGCCGGGGCCGCCTTTGCGGGGTATTTTGTCGCCGGCCGATACGTCGATTACGTACAGGGTCAGGTCGGACAGCTCTGGGCTGAAGGTGGCAGACAGGTTGTCGCCGCCAGATTCGACCAGCACCAGTTCTAGGTTGGGGTGACGCGCCTGCAGATCGTCAATGGCCGCTAGGTTCATGGAGGCATCTTCGCGAATGGCGGTGTGCGGGCAGCCGCCGGTTTCTACGCCGAGAATGCGGTCGGCTGGCAGGGCGTCGTGCTTCAGCAGAAAGTCGGCATCTTCACGGGTGTAGATGTCGTTGGTGACCACGGCGATGTCGTAGTGATCTTTCAGGGCTTTACACAACTGGCGCAACAAGGCGGTTTTGCCGGAACCAACCGGGCCACCTACGCCTACTCGTAAACAATGTTTCATTGCTAACTTTCCTTCTTGTGAGGTCGAAGCGGTCAGCTTCGGAATAATCTTGAATATTGGGTTTCATGCTGGGCACTGCCGAGGGCCAGCCCCGGCAGAATCGGGCCCAGTTGCTCGTCGGACAGCGCCAGTGCGGTTTCAACAGCGGCCACCATCTTGGGGCGCAACTGTTCGTTCAGGCGTTGCGCCGCGGTATGCCCTAAGGGCATGGCTTTGCACGCCACCGCGAGCTGGTTTTCCAGCCAGCCCCAGACAAAGCCGAGCAAGCTTTGACGCACCGGCACTTGCCGTTGGTGTGCGGTCCAGGCGAATACGGTGACGTAACCGGGGTCTTCCGGCAATTGGGCGTGGCCCTGCTCAGCCTGCGGTTGCAGCGACAGGCTGGTGAGCAAGCGCATCAACGCCAGCCCTAAGCGCGTGTCTTCATCGCTGAGTTCGGCGGTTTCGCGGTTGGCGTGTAGCCAGTCGTTCCAGAATGCCAGGCCGTCGCTGTCGCTTTTGGCCCAGCAGTTCTGTAACCGTGCCAGCACCGGCAATTCGCAGCGGCTCAGACCATCGTCGAGCACACCTTCCAGCCACTCACCCAGTTCCTGTTCGTTGCGTACCCAGCCTAGCTCAAACGCACTCTCCAAACCTTGTGACCAGGCGAATGCACCAATCGGCAAAGCCGGGCTGATCAGTTGCATCAACCCCAGTAGTGCCAGATCACTGGCCACGACTGGCTGGTTATCAGTGTGCATGGTTATGGCCGTCGTCATGAGAATGCCCATGGGAGTGATCATGTCCGTGACCATGAGAATGAGCGTGCTCACGGCCGGCCTGTGCGTAAGCGCCGGATTCCGGATCAAACGGCGCCTGGTGGTGGCTCAGGCTAGCACCCAGCAGTACCGCCAGCTCTTCCAGTACGTGGTCCGGAGGGAATCGCACCCAGTGACGGCCGTCTGCATCTGCGCCAATGGCGAGTGACACGTGGCGGTTACCCAGGTGGTAGCACAGGCGGCCCAAGGGCAGACCGTTGCCGATGAACGCGGTGGTGACCGGCTCGTCGGCGGCACAAACACGGATCACTTCACCGCTGCTGGCTTGCAGCAGGTCGCCGTGGCGCAGCACCGGGCCACGATCGAGGAACAGGCCGACGTCGCGGCCGTTATCGGTCACCGCCTTCAGGCGGCCACGAATGCGCAGCTCATAGGGTAAGGTCAGTGTGTCGTACACCTCGGCCTGAGTGCTGCCGTCTATTCGCTGTGTTAATTCAAGCATTTAGTTGTCCTTGCAAGCGGTTTAGAACAAATGATAGCGCTGGGCCAATGGCAACTCGGACAGCGGCTCACAGGTCAGTAACACGCCGTCTGCGCGCACTTCATAGGTTTGCGGATCTACCGTTAGCTCAGGGCAGGCGTCGTTCAGCTTCATATCGCTCTTACGCATCTGGCGGACGTTTTTAACCGCCACCAGCGGGCTCTTCAGGCCCAGTTTTTCTTCCAGCCCGGTGTTCATGGCGGCCTGACTGACGAAGGTCATTCGCGTTGCGGCTGCTGCTCTGCCTAAGGCACCAAACATGCGGCGGTAATGCACCGGCTGGGGCGTGGATATGGAAGCATTAGGGTCGCCCATGGCTGCGCCGGCGATCATGCCGCCTTTCAGGATGATCGACGGTTTGACGCCGAAGAACTTGGGTTTCCACAACACCAAATCTGCAAACTTTCCGACTTCTATGGAGCCGACTTCGTGGCCAACGCCGTGGGTAATGGCGGGGTTGATGGTGTATTTGGCGATGTAACGCTTCACGCGGAAGTTGTCGGTGCCGCGTTCTTGGTCTTCCGGCAACAGGCCGCGCTGTAAGCGCATTTTGTGCGCGGTTTGCCAAGTGCGACATACCACTTCACCAATGCGACCCATGGCTTGGGAATCCGAAGATATCATCGAAATCACCCCCATGTCGTGGAGGATATCTTCGGCGGCAATGGTTTCGCGACGGATGCGGGAATCGGCAAAGGCCACGTCTTCCGGGATATTCGGATCCAGGTGGTGACATACCATCAGCATGTCGAGGTGTTCATCAATGGTGTTAATGGTGTACGGCCGAGTCGGGTTGGTGGACGACGGCAATACGTTAGGCAGACTACAGGCGACGATAATATCGGGAGCATGACCACCACCGGCACCTTCGGTGTGGTAGGTGTGAATGCAACGGTCTTTGAAGGCCGCCAGGGTATCTTCCACAAAACCGGATTCGTTCAGACTGTCGGCGTGAATGGCGATCTGAATATCATAACGATCGGCCACATCCAGCGCGTTGCTGATGGAGGCCGGTGCTGCGCCCCAATCCTCGTGGATTTTCAGGCTCATGGCACCTGCTTTGACCTGTTGCTCCAGCGCTTCTGGCGTACTGGCGCTGCCTTTGCCGAGAAAGCCGATGTTGATCGGTAAATCGTCTACCGCTTGCATCATTTTTCCCAAGTGCCAGGGGCCGGGAGTGTGGGTGGTCGCGACCGAGCCGGTGGCTGGGCCGGTACCACCGCCGATCATGGTGGTCAGGCCACTCATCAGCGCTTCATCCACCTGCTGTGGGCAAATATAGTGCACGTGGGTATCGACGCCGCCCGCGGTAAGGATGTGACCTTCACCGGCGATGATTTCAGTACCGGGGCCGATAACGATGTCGATATCGGGCTGGGTATCCGGGTTACCGGACTTGCCGATAGCCGCGATGCGACCGTTTTTCAGGCCCACATCGGCTTTAACGATGCCCCACCAGTCGATGACGATGGCGTTAGTGATGACAGTGTCCATCACGGCGTCGTCGCAACGCTGGCTCTGACCCATACCATCACGAATCACTTTGCCGCCACCGAATTTTACTTCTTCACCGTAATGGGTGTGGTCGTGTTCGATTTCGATCCACAATTCGGTATCACCCAGACGAACTCGGTCACCGGTAGTCGGTCCATACATATCCGCATATGCTTGGCGGGAAATCTTCATGTTGCTGCTCCCTCTTTCGAGCTCTTATCTAGTGGTCCCATAACCTCACCACGAAAGCCGTAAATACGGCGCAGGCCGGAAAACGGAATCAACGACACTTCACGACTCTGGCCCGGCTCGAAACGAATAGCCGTACCTGCGGCTATAGCTAGGCGATAACCGTAAGCTTGTTTACGATCCAAGCGCAACGCCGGATTGGTTTCGGCAAAGTGATAGTGGGAACCGACCTGTATGGGGCGGTCACCGGTGTTGGCGACACTAATGGTGATGCTTTCACGGTCGACACACAGTTCGATGTCACCGCTTTGCAGTTGATATTCACCGGGAATCATGGTTAGCCTCCTCAGACAATGGGGTGATGAACGGTGACCAGCTTGGTACCGTCGGGAAAGGTTGCTTCGACTTGCACGTCCTCGATCATCTCGGCAACGCCGTCCATCACATCGTCACGGGTCAGTATTTCACGGCCGGCACTCATCATGTCCGCCACGGTGCGGCCTTCACGAGCGCCTTCCATAATGGCGCAACTGATCAGCGCGATCGATTCAGGGTAGTTCAGCTTGAGTCCTTTGGCCTTGCGGCGTTCGGCAAGCAGCCCCGCAGTAAACAACAGCAACTTATCTTTATCTCTTGGTGTTAATTCCATCGCTAACTCCGTAGCCGTCGACGTTTTGTATTGATGACCTATGCCACATAACAAGCATAGGCGCTGATCGGCGCCAAAGCAGGAGCTTTGACGTGAATAATCAGGTCAGCCAGATCCGAGGTATGGTGGCCTCGTGTCCGGTCAGCCGCGGGCGCAGAATGACACGCGCCTGCTGAAACAAATCCCATATTTCATTACGTTCATGGCCGAGGTAGCGAAGCAGCAGCACGCCTCGGCGATAAGTCACCGCCCAGCGACAGCTGGCTGGCAGCTGTGAACGTAGCGCTTCGATAGCTTCAGCGGGATCGGCCAGACCAATCGCCCACAAGGTAGCGTGTACGGTCGCACCTCCCTGGCCCCATTTACCGATGAATCGGCGATGGTTGGGGTCTAGAGACTGGCGTTCTAACCATAAGGGGCGGCCATTTCGGGTAACCTGAAAGCGTTGTTCAAGGTAACCGCTCGCAAACGGCAAATCACTGGCGGGGCGGCCAAGGCCGAGAATTTCCCAGCCTAAGCATTTGGCGTTGTCTTCCAGTTCGATGATGAAGGTTTGCGCGCCGCGAGAGCCGTCGAAGGCCAGAGTTTCCTGGGGCAGCCATTCTAGTGTGGCATTATCGGCCACTTTTAGATGGGTGTGCTGAGTCCAGGCCACGCCATTGCTGTCGGCTCTGTAGAGTTTGTTCGCCGCTGGCGTGGTCAACAGGGTGTGAGCACCTGCCGCTACGGTGACATCCACGTTGAGAGCATCACCACTGACCAAGCCACCGGGTGGGTGTAACAGATATACATGGCAGCAGCCGTCGCGACCTTCCGGATAAAACGGTCTTTGCACGCGCAAGGGCCCAAAGTGATGAGCTTTGATCATACTGGTGATGTTGGTATTACCGGCCGAGCGGACACCAAACCCCAGTGTTAAAGAGGCCGCCCAGTGGCGGCCGGCATCAAAGCGATGCCCAGAATCCACGACTGCCCGTTGTTTTACGGGCATATAAGAGAGAGTCGTCATGCCATCGAACACCTTTTTATGATCCCAATACAGCGCCGTCGCCGAATCATCAGCCGATTTTCCTGACAGGCAGGACTATAAGCTGAAGATAGCAGAATGATCGGGAACGTCCACGGTCAGGTTGACGGATTCGGCTTATCTGCCGCCGCCAGTTATTAGCTTGCGAGCATTCATTGCTGGAAAATGTAAAAATGGTATAGATAAACTTCGTATACAGGTTAGGGCGGAGACGAACGTCTCTGGGTGTGTATGCCAATTTGAGGAACTCAAAGGCCTGAAAAAACAGACTTTTCGAACCACCAGCTGTGCCCTGTGCCGATTATATCGCAATGAAAAACAATCGTCTAGGAACCAGTGTGCAATTTTGGGAAAAAATTAATTTAATTTGGTTCCCAAGCTCATGTGGCCAATTATTGGCCACATGAGCTTGGCCAGAGTGGAGAGGTGCGGGTTTTTAATATCCAATTAATTAAGTAATGGCTCTATTTTGTTGTTCTGTAAAGTTAGGACACCCGCAGACAATGCGGAACTCAAGAAGAGGAAACAGAGTTCTCCTTTGAATCTTAGAATTAAAGATGCACAGAGCTTTATTCAAATAGTTATGAACCCTGTGGTCTATTATAGTCGTTGCAATACTCGGGATAAAATACTGATATATCCAACTTGAGCCATTTGTCAGACTGATTGCTCGAGCATCATCAATTAGAGTATAACGTCAGCAGATAGCGATCAAAAAGTCTATCAGTGGTTGGTTGCGTCATCATGTTATCAGTTGGAACAATGACTGCTTCTCTAACAAGGCGGTATGACGCTTATAGCTATTATTAGACTAAATATCTGACCAAAAGGGAGAGGTGTGAATGAAACTAGGATTTATTGGTATTGGCTTAATGGGCAATCCCATGACTCAGCGGTTATTGAACGCAGGCTTTGCCGTTACCGTGTGGAATCGCAGTGCCGATAAGCTAGCTGAGGTTAAAGCCGCTGGCGCAACTGTCGCTAACTCTATCGCTGAGCTGGTTGAGCAGGTGGATGTTATCTTGCTGTGCGTGGCCAATACCGAAGTGGTAGAGACGGTGGTATTTGGTGTCGGTGGCGTGGTCGAAAATGGCGGCGCCGATCAGTTGCTAGTGGATTTTTCTAGCTCAGACCCCACTGCCACTCGCGAGTTTGCCGCCAAGTTAAAAGACGCTTGCGGCATGAACTGGGTAGACTCACCGGTTTCCGGTGGCGTTGTGGGTGCAGAACAAGGCACGCTGGCCATTATGTGTGGCGGTGAAGCGGCAGATATTGCGCGCATTCAGCCCATTTTGGCGCCCTTATCACAGCGCTCCACTCATATGGGGCCAGTAGGCGCGGGCCAAGTCACTAAAGTCTGTAACCAGATGATAGTGGGTTGTAACTTAATGGTATTGGCGGAGATGATGGCATTAGCCAAAGCCTGCGGCGTGGCAGCGGATAAGATTCCCGAAGCGCTGGCCGGCGGCTTTGCCGATTCTAAGCCGATGCAAATCACTGGCCCGCTAATGGCCGCTGAGTCAGACCCAGATCCTAAGTGGCATGTACGCACACTGTTAAAAGACTTGGATATGGCCGTTAGCCAGAGCAAGCTCGAAGGCACCGCCGTGCCCATGTCTGGTTTGGCGGCACAGCTAATGCGCCAACACGGCAGCAAAGGCTTCTTAGAGCGCGACCCAGCAACGCTTATCAAGTTATACAAAGACTAATCACTACGAGAAACAGATTAGATGAAGGAGCCGCAAGGCTCCTTTTTTGTTTTGGAGTGGTTAGAAGTTAAACCCACACTAAAACCAGACCTTAAAGATTTTTTCGCAACGGAATCCGCGGAACCCACGGAAAAATAGAGAACAAATCTGAAAATATTAATGGGTAAGATCAGTGCACCAGCCCCTGCGTTGCCGGCCGTCTCTTCAGCGAAGAAGACTTCGCCGGTTATGCGTAGCAGAATGCGTTGGTGGCTCTGTCGTTGCTATGTTTCGCTCACCAATAATGAGCCCTTTCGACCTTAGCTCATCTTAATTTTTCTGTGGATTCCGTGTTCTTCCGTTGCAAAATAGCCTTATCTTTTGATCTTTATCTTATTAGTGGCCCATAAAAAAGGAGCCTTTCGGCTCCTTCTGCGTATCTGGAGTGATCACTACTTTTAGTCTATTTCAACTTTTGCAGCTTCACTTCTGTAGCTTTTGCTTCTGTAACCTTTTCTTCAGGAACTATAGCAACTGCTGTTCCGAGTGCTAGGCTTCGGCGATAGTAATCGTTGGCTTGGCTTACCTCTTCACGCTGCTCGGCTAAGCCCGCCAGCAAGATGTAATCTGCAGACTTAGGCTGCAAGCTGATGGCTTGTTGCAAGTGTTGCTCGGCCAGCTCAGGCTTATCGTCCTTTAAGTACAACTGACCTAAGGTCGAGTGCAATTGGGCAGAAGAGTGGTTCTTGGCCTTTTTCTCGAGGTTGGTCAGCAGTGGATGATAGTCGCTCAGCTGTAACTGCGTCATGCATACCAAGAGTCGTGGGTTTGACTCTTTATTGATGCCTTCCAGCAATAACTGCTGTGCTTCTTGATGGGCCTTTAAGGCAATTAATCGCTCACACAAGGGCACCAAAATATCCGCTTGATACTTCTCTTTGCGAGAGAGCCCTTGCCATAAAGTAATTAAACCGGCACTGCCTTCGGTCTTGGCCACGCTATCAAACCAGCCCGCATAAGCCTGTTGCTTGAGCGCTTGCTGCTCACTCGTTTCAATCAACCCTTGGCTGGCTAACACATCCAGTGTGGTCATCAGCTCAGGCCATTGACCAGTCGCTAAATACACGTCTTTTTGCAGCTTAAGTAGCGCCGGATGGCTGCCATATTCTTGGTTTAACTGCTGCACACCGGCCAAGGCTAATTCAAATTGGCCTTCTTGGTACTGCAAGCGGGTTTGCGTTAAGCCCACCGCTAAACCGGCACCCGGGTTATGCTCCTGCGCTAAACGCAGATAATCATCGCGCTTAGTGTCATGGCCTAACGCCTGAGCGGCAGTGGCAGCATTAAGGTAGTTAAGCAGTGCTAAATCATTGCCTTTAGCGCCCTTGAGGAGCATTTTTTCTGCTACCGCATAGTCTTCGGCTACCAAGGCTTGCATGCCACTTTGGGTGTAGTTCAGCGCCTTACGGCGGCGGCGACCTACAAACCAGCTGCGCGTTTTATGGCCTAAGCCAAAGATGCGGCCCAGCAGCCATTCAATAAACAGCAGCAGCATATAAAACAACACTATGCCCACTAAAAATACCGTGGCCGTGGTTTCAATGGTGTAATTACCCACCGCTAGCAGTGCATAGCCTTGTTGACCGCTAATGTTAGGCCCAATAATCAGGCCGGCGGCCAGGATGGCGATGATAATCGCAAGACGTATCATGGACTTCCCCTTACTGGCCAGTTAACAGGCGTTGTAATCTCTCATCCAACAGCTGCTTCAAATTGTCTTGAGCGCTAAACTGCTGTGGATATTCGACTTTGATTTGTTGACCGCGTAACTGCTCGATTTGCTCCAACATAAATTGACGAACGCTGTCATCAGCAAAGTAGGTCGTTAACCAGTCACTGGCTTGTTCGAGCGCGCTGTCATAGATTTCTTGCTGATCGCGATAGACCGCCAACTGTGCTTGTAACAGCGTGCCTTTCAAGTTTTCGCTTAAGTACCAATGCTGCTGCGGTGATAACAGTGCATCTACCTTGCCATCGCGGCGGCGCACGGTGACAAAATCATCACTGAAGCTTGACCAGCTTTTCTTTAAGTTCTCTTTCCAATCACTCACCGAGCCTGAGACGGTAAAGTCAGGCTCTGCTGCTTGCGCTAGGATCACGCCGTCTAACTTCAGCTTATCCACTTGATTGCTGATGCTATTGAGCTTGATCACCAGGCCTTCGCGGTCGACTTTTGGTACCGATTTAATGGCAGCAATGTCTTCTGCTAATGCGCGGCGCACCGGCGCTAGGCTGGGATCGTTCACGGCAGCTAAGCGCTCATCCGCATTGGCCAGCATCATGGCGGCAGACACACCGTCTTGCTCTAACCACAACTTACGACCCGCCATACGTACTAAATACTCGGCTTCCGCCAGCATCCAGTCGTTGGGGCGTTTGGTGTCTAAATCTAAGATTTTGCGCGATAAGCCTTCGAGCTGCTCATTCACCCCATCTTGCTGGCTGGCCACGCTGGCTAATTGCTTGGCTTGTTTACCTTCGGCGTTCTTGAGAGCGTCTTGTACTTGCTGCTGTTGCTGTTGCAACTGCTGCTGTAATTGCTGGACCTGTTCGGCTTGCGCGAGCGCTTGATTATGGCCATGCCAATATAAAAAGGCAGCCAACAAGATGGCAATAATAATGGCGATAATGCCCAACACCTTGCCTGCGTTTGAGCTTTTTGAAGGCGTAGGCTCGACGGGCGGCGGTGGCGGAGCCGTAGCACCGGCCGTACTTTTAGCGTGAGCCGGGCTGTTGGCGGTTTCGCTTTGACCGAGCTTAGCGTCTGCAGGCTTGGATCCGCTCGTTGAGCCTGTACTAGTGGTGCTCAATGTGGGCTCCGGCTTGACCGCGTCCGCTTTGGCATCGGTAGCCAAAGTAGAGGTGGCAGGCTGTGTTTTACCGCTGTCGGGCGTACTTGCGGGTGCCATCGCGGGCGCACTGGCACCCTTGCTGACTGCTGCCGTCAGTGGAGTCTTGCTTAGGTCTGCAGATTTTTGCTCACCGGTAGCCGTATTATTATGCTGTTGGTTCTTATCAGTCTTGTCTGTCATTGGGGTTCCTTTCATCCAGAGCGGCAATCAGAGCCTGATTGGATGCACCTTCTGCATTTATGATCTGAGTGAAGCCCAGCTCCTTGGCTTCTTCTACTACGCGTATGCTGGGCACAATCAATAAACGGCTTAGCAGCCAGTCCTTTGCGCTGGCCGTTGCCAATTGCACAATATGGCTTAATAAACCACCACTGGTGATGATAATACTGTCCACACCTTGGCTCTGCCAGCTTTTCAACAGTTTTCCATCTGGGTCTTGAAGATATTGGCGACGATATACTTCACAATAATCGACCCTTGCCCCGCGTCCGGTCAAGGTGGGCGCTATCATATGCCGCCCACCGTTACCGCGTAAAATAACTACGCGACGCTCAGTTAATTCATCTAAGCCGGGCAACGCAATAATGCCCTCAGAGCGCGGGTCGTCCGGTACGGCGGCGCCTAAGACGCCCACGGTGGCAAAGGCATTGCCGGTGGCTTCGCCCACCGCGATATAGTGAGCCTTAGGCCAAACTAAGCCTTTGCTCTGTAAGGCAGTATGCGTAAAATTTACCGCTTGTACGCTGACCGCTATCACATAATCTGCGCTTGAAAGCGAACTCAGTAACGCGGGTAGGCGGTTGAGCTCATTACCCTCTACAAAGCTGAGCAAAGGGCTGGTCACCGGTTGGTGGCCGGCCGCAAGCAAAGCTTGGCTTAAACTACTGGCCTGAGGCTCGGGGCGCACCACCAACGGGATCATGACTCAACCACCTCGGCTAGTATTTTATCGGCACCACGGGCGAGTAAACGCTTGGCCATTTCGGCACCCATTTCTTTACCTTGGGTAGCAGGACCAGTCATTTCTTCATAAATCACTTCGCTGCCATCAGGGCGGCCTACTAAACCGCGCAACCACAGCTGGTCGCCTTGCAATTCTGCATAAGCACCAATGGGCACCTGGCAACCGCCCATCAAGCCTTTATTCATGGCGCGCTCCGCTTCTACGCGCAGGCGGCTCTCGTAATGATCCAAAGGCGCTAATAATGCGAGTAACTCGGCGTCATCAACGCGGCATTCGATACCCACGGCACCTTGGCCATTGGCGGGCAAGCTGTCTTCTGGGCTCATTAAGCCGGCAATGCGGTCTTCTAGATCTAAGCGCTTCAGGCCGGCGGCAGCCAAGATAATGGCGTCATATTCGCCGTCATCGAGCTTGCGCAAACGGGTTTGCACGTTGCCGCGTAGTACTTTAATTTCTAGGTGCGGATAACGAGCGCGAATTTGGCATTCGCGGCGCAAGCTGGCGGTACCAACCACAGCACCGGCAGGTAACTGCTCTAAATGGGTATAGTTATTGGAAACAAACGCATCGCGCGGGTCTTCGCGCTCACAAATTACCGTTAAGCCTAAACCTTCAGGAAACTCGACTGGCACGTCTTTCATAGAATGTACGGCGATGTCGGCTCTGCCTTCCAGCATAGCTTGCTCTAATTCTTTAATAAACAAGCCTTTGCCGCCAATCTTGGCCAAAGGTGTGTCCAAGAGCACGTCGCCTTTAGTGGTCATGGGCACCAGTTCAACGGTAATGTGCGGATGCAGCAATTCCAGCTGCTCTTTAACATAATGAGCCTGCCACAGGGCCAGCAGACTCTTGCGCGTAGCTATACGTATGGTGCGATTTGCCATTTGAATCTCTTCTCAATATCCACTAATGACTCGATATTATCATTCCTGTGCTGTCATTACAGGGGAGAAAGCCGCTTAGGCACCATCTTGAAGCGGTTTGGTGCGACATATATTGTTCATCTATTGCCAAATTGTTACCATGATCACACTTTTGACTCGATTTGAGTCCGTGTCGGTCCACCAAAGGCCTGTACATTTGCACGAGAATTTTCATCAGCTCTTAGCGCGATGTGATCAGTTTAATGAGCAAAAACAAGCCCATGCCCTCGCGGTCATGAGCCGTTACGGGCAGCAAGTATTCCAACTACTGCCGGTGTTGCTGCATTACCATCACCCCCTGTTGCCTGGTTTCGTACCGGGTGATGTACCTGCGGGTGTGTGCCAATTTTTACCTAATGCTCGCCAACAAGAATTTATTGATGACTTATGTCAAGCGGCCAACGGCCATCAAGGCTTGGAATCTGGGCACAATGAAATTTTTGGCGTCTACTGCATGGGCAGTACTTCTTCCATTGGCCAAAGTCTCGACTCAGATCTCGATGTTTGGGTCTGCTATTCCCACACCATGGCGTCCGAGCGGGTGGCGTGGCTGCAACAAAAATGCCTGCTTATTTCCCAATGGGCCGCTCAGCGCCAAGTTGAGCTGAATCTGTTTTTGATCCCAGATAACAAGTTTCGTACCGATAATGAAGAGTCCGTCGCCGGCGAAAGCTGTGGCAGTGCCCAGCACTTGTTATTGCTGGATGAATTTTATCGCAGCCATTTAGTGATTGCCGGCAAGCGCTTGGTGTGGATGTTCGCGCCCGGACAATTGGGGCCGCGTTACGACAGCTTTGTGGCGGAGCAATTTGCCAACGGCACCCTGAATCATGATGAGTGGCTGGATTTAGGCGGCTTTGCCCGTATTCCAGCGGAAGAGTATTTTGGCTCTGCGCTGTGGCAGCTGTATAAAAGTATCGACTCGCCTTATAAGGCGGTGCTGAAAACCATTCTGATGGAAGCCTATTCCCATGAGTATCCTGATACTCAGCTGCTGTGCCGGGATTTAAAAGGGCATTTACACGACGCGGACCGACTCGATGAGCGCCAAGATCACTATATGTTGATGTTGGAGAAGGTGACGGGGTATCTGAAGTCCATCGATGATGAAAAGCGCCTCGACTTAGTGCGACGTTGTTTCTACTTGAAAATATCCCAAGGCGTGGACTTAAGCCAAGCGCGCTATGCTCGGCGCCACGAGCAAATTAAGCGCTTGATCGCGGCCTGGGAATGGCCGGCGGACAAAGTTGCCTTGCTCAATAATCGTGATCATTGGAAAGTAGAGCAGGTTAGGCTGGCTTATAAAGAGCTGCTGGAAGCCTTGATGCATAGCTATCGTAATTTGATCCAGTTTGCCCAGCGTAACCGCATCAGCGAGTCGATTAACCCAGAAGATATCGGCATTTTATCGCGCAAGTTGTATGCCGCCTTCGAAAACCTGCCGGGCAAAGTGCAGCTGATCAACTTAGGCATAGCGCCAGACTTATCAGAGGCCAATATCAGCTTGGTGCAAGTGCCAGAAGGCCGCCTGCATGACGCAGGATGGTATTTATATAAGCAAGGCCTGACCGCCACCGAGCTCATTGGCCGTAAGCCTTTAGAGCACAGCCGTTACGCCAGTAAGTTGGTGGCCTGGGCGCATTTTAATGGCCTATTAACGAACGACACCGAGCTGCAGCTGTTTAATCAAGATACGGACGTTAACTTACAGCACTTACAGGAGTTCTGCCGCGATTTGGCTCGTGTTTTTCTGGTTCGAGCCCCTTCACCCAGCAACTTGGCGCTCAGCCGACCCTGTGAAGTACGCGAGTTAGGTATTTTTCTGAATCTAGAACAAGATCCCACCGCCCAGTGGCGTAGCCGAGCCATTGAATTTACCACCAAAACCAGTGATCCCTTTAGCTTTGGCCAGCAAAGAGAAAACTTGGTGGGCTCGATTGATGTCTTGTATCGCAACTCTTGGGATGAAATTCGCTCCTTACACTTCAGTGGCCCAGCGGCGATACTCGAAGCTTTGACCACTATCTTGGGCAAGATGCATCAAGGGGCCACACCGCCAGAAAGCGTGCAGATATTTTGCTACAGCCTGAATTTTCGCAGCCTGATCCGCACCCGTTTTGAGTTGTTAGTGAAAGAATGCATCAGTTTACGGCTGGCGCGGGATCAAGGCAGCACAGTTAAAACCGTGCGCCTAGGTACGGAAGAGCACAGCATCTTCTTCGAACGTCGCGGTGTGAGCGTACAAAAACAAGCGGTGGTTGAGCCAGAGCTGCGACCATCCACCTCCCACGGCAGCCTGAAGCTGGATCAACAAGTGGGCAAGCCGGTGCCAGACATCGTCGATGTGTATGCCAGCGAAGGCCTAATGCAATTTTTCTTCGAAGACAGCGGTGACGACTACAACCTGTATATTTTGGATGAAGCTAATCGAGTAGAGGTATATCGGCAGATTTCTGGCAGTAAAGATGAGCTGATACAAAGCATTAATCGGTTTTACGCTTCAAATCAGCAAGGCGCGGGCCAAAGCCGCTTTGCACACTTTAATCTGCCTCAGTATTACGAGATAGTAGAAGAGCAAGGGCAGCAAAAAGTGTTGCCCTTTAAAACCAGCAAAGAGGGCCGAGACGAAGCCCCGGCGCTCTTTAGTTGATAAACTGTTACTTGAGAATAAGTGATTTGATAGTAGTTAATTAACAAGCAGTTAGCTGATAAAGTCAGGCAACGAACTGAGCGTCGCTAGCTTACAGCGCCAGTTCGGTTTCACCTTGGCGTTGTGCCTGCAGGCTCAGCCAGCTGAGTAGCTCGTGGCCTTGGCGATTATCAATCCATTGCTCGTCTTTTAGGGCAAAGTGATGGCCGTTTTCACGGGTGGCCAGCCAGATTTGATGCAGGGGCTCTTGGCGATTAATCACGAATTTAACGTTGTTTTCGAAGGTCAGCGTCATCACGCCGCCTATGGTTTCGCAATCAATATCGACACCACTGTTATCGATACTGGTTTCAATGTGTTGGTAAATGGCGTCAGCCAAGGCATGAAACTCACTGTCTTTCATGATCCGCTTCCTATTGCTTTTGAGAATATGAATGAGATTATAAGAGCCTGGAAACATATTCACAGTCATCCTATGAAGATACTCAAGTTAACCACATTGATGGCATTATGCCTAAGTTTGTCGGCATGTGGCCTGAAAGGGCCGTTAACCTTGCCCGAAACGCAAGCCAATCCACCTCACGTTGAGCAGTCGTAAAGGAAAACACCTTGGATTATTTTAATTATCAGGAAGATGGCCGCCTTTACGGTGAAGCCTGCGATTTAACAGCACTGGCCGCACAACACGGCACCCCCTTATATGTTTATTCACGCGCAACCTTAGAGCGCCATTGGCATGCATTCGACCAAGCCGCCGGTGATTTTCCGCACCTAATTTGTTACGCGGTAAAAGCCAACTCTAACTTGGCAGTACTGGATGTGCTGGCACGTTTAGGCTCTGGCTTTGATATCGTTTCTAAGGGCGAGTTGTGCCGCGTTCTAGCCGCCGGCGGCGATGCCAGCAAGGTAGTATTCTCTGGCGTGGGCAAGCGAGTCGATGAAATCGAGTTTGCGCTGGAAAAAAATATCTTCTGTTTTAACGTCGAATCCGTGGCCGAACTGTCACGTATCAACGAGGTTGCCGGTCGTATGGGCCGTGTGGCTCCGATCTCGATCCGTGTAAATCCGGACATAGATGCAGGCACCCATCCTTATATTTCGACTGGTCTTAAAGAAAATAAGTTTGGTATTCCTATCGAGCAAGCCCAAGACATTTACCGCCATGCGGCTGAGATGAAAAACTTAAAGATTCACGGTTTGGATTGCCACATTGGCTCTCAGCTCACCGAAGTGGCGCCATTCTTAGAAGCGGTCGATAAATTATTAGTGCTGATTGATGCACTGGCCGCTGACGGCATTCACATTAAGCATCTGGATGTGGGCGGTGGCTTAGGCGTGCGTTATGACGACGAAACGCCACCAGAGCCCAGAGAGTACGTAAAGCAAATTAAGGCTAAGTTGCAAGGTCGTAAGCTAACGCTGGTATTTGAACCGGGCCGCGCCATTGCTGCTAACGCTGGAGTATTATTGACCCGCGTTGAGCATTTAAAGCCAGGAGAGGCGAAAAGCTTCGCCATCGTCGATGCGGCCATGAATGATTTAATTCGCCCAGCCTTATACAGCGCTTGGCAGGCCATAATTCCGGTAGATAGCACCTTAGAACGCCCATCTGCGGTATATGACGTAGTGGGCCCAATTTGTGAGACCGGTGACTTTATCGGTAAAGACCGTGAATTGGCGATTACCGAAGGCGACTTGCTGGCGGTACGTTCAGCCGGTGCTTATGGCTTTGTGATGGCGTCTAACTACAACAGTCGTCCCCGCGGCGCCGAAATTATGGTTGATGGTGCCACTGCCACAGTCGTACGTGAGCGCGAACAACTTAACGATTTGTGGCGCGGTGAGCACTTGCTGCCCAAGGCTTAAGGGGAATCTGTGATCCACTTTTCCAAAATGCAGGCCCTCGGCAACGACTTTATGATGGTTGATGGCATCACGCAGAAGGTATTTTTTAATCCCGAGGTGATTCGGCAATTAGCCGATCGTCATTTTGGTGTGGGGTTCGATCAGCTATTGCTGATCGAGCCGCCCTACGATCCGGATCTGGACTTTCACTACCGTATTTTTAATGCCGATGGCAGCGAAACCCAACAGTGCGGCAATGGCGCCCGTTGTCTGGCCCGCTTCGTGCGCTTAAAAGGCTTAACCTATAAAGACCGCATTAGCGTTAGCACCCAAAACGGCCATGTGACGCTCACTCTAGAAAAAGATAATCAGGTGACGGTCAATATGGGTATCCCCGAATTTGACCCCGCCAAAATCCCTTTTAAGGCGCAAAAGGTTGAAAAAACCTATTTGGTGCCCTCAACCTTACAAACCGTGTTGTGCGGCGTGGTGTCCATGGGCAATCCGCACTGCATCGTAGAAGTGGACGACATTAGCACCGACTTAGTGGCCGCCTTAGGCCCTGAGTTGGCCCAACATGAGCGCTTTCCTAATCAAGTAAACGTGGGTTTTATGCAAGTGCTTAATGCCCGTGAGATTAAGCTTAGTAGCTACAGTTGTGGCACCGGCCAAGTATTAGCCAGTGGTAGCAACGCCTGCGCCGCCGCCGTGATGGGCATCTATTGGGGTAAGCTTAGCGATCGCGTACAAGTGCACTTTGCTCACGGTAGCGTACAAATCGCTTGGCAAGGCCCGGGCAAGCCGGTGTATATGACAGGCTCGGCTGAGCATGTATTTGATGGACAAATTAATTTATGAATAAGACCGTCAATGCCACCTTGGCTGAACCTAAGTTAGCGACCAATCTAGCAGTGGAATTAAGGGCAGACGTAGTGCCAGATTCAATGCCTAATTTAGTATTAGAGCCCAGAGAGCCGAGCTTGAACGACGCGCGTATTGCCGACTACTTAGCCGCCGAGCCGGAATTTTTTGCTCGCCAACCCAGTTTGTTAGGCAAGCTAAGGGTGCCTCATCAAGAACGCGGCAGCCTGTCATTGGTCGAAGCCAAGCTTGAGCAGCAACGGCTGCGCATTTATGAACTCGAAGATGAGCGTAGCGCGCTGCTGACAGTTGCCAGCGAAAACGAGCGTATCTTTCAGGTATATATGGAGCTGATGCCACGTTTATTTGATTGCGAAAGCGTACTTGAACTCGAGCTTTGCATTCGGCATAGCTTGCAAGAGCAGTTACGCATTCCTGCGGTACGTTTAATCGTGGATGGGCGTACCTTTCCTGGTGCGGCCAGCTCAGGCGGAGAACAATTAGAGCGTTTATATCGCGAGCGTATGGCTAGCCAAAGCGAATACTTAGGTCGGCTAGGCAAAGAAGAAAAGTTGCGCTTGTTTCAAGACTCCTTAGTGAACTCTTTCGCCTTAATTCGGCTAGGCACTAAAGGCGAGCTGGGCTTATTGGCCTTTGGCAGCACCGATGCCGGTCATTATGGCTCAGATATGGATACCTTTTTGCTCCGTCAATTGGCTGATGTAGTATCGCGGGTATTGCCCGAACTAGTAACAGCGCAAGCATTATGATTGAGCAGGATAAGAGTGCGGGCCACAGTACCGCGGCGCTGATTCTTGTTATCGAGGAGTTTCTCGAATATCTGCGCGTGGAGCGCCAATTAAGCGTGAATACCCGCACCGGTTATGGCCGCAACCTTAATGCCATGGCCGAGCAGTTGGCTGAGTTAGCGCTGCATTCTTGGTCTGAGCTCACCATTAATCATGTACGCGGCATTGCCACCCGCATGCACAAAGGTGGCTTATCGCCGCGTTCTATCGCGACCAAGTTAAGTGCGCTGCGCAGCTTTTGTGATTGGCTGATCATCCAAGGCCAACTGCAGGCCAATCCGGCTCGCGGCGTGAGCGCGCCCAAGCAAGGCCGCCCGTTACCGAAAAACCTCGACGTGGATGAGCTGCATCAATTGATGAATATCGATGAGTCAGATCCGTTAGCGGTGCGCGATCGCGCCATTATGGAACTGATGTACTCGTCGGGCCTACGATTGGCAGAATTAGTCGATTTAAATCTGGGCGATATTCAGTTTGATGAACGCCAAGTGCGCGTTATCGGTAAAGGTAATAAAGAGCGGATTTTACCGGTGGGGCGCATGGCGCTGGAATGGCTAGCAAAGTGGCTTAAAGTGCGCGATGCCATCGCGGGCGGCGAACAGTTCGCCTTATTTGTTAGCCAACGTCAGCGGCGCATTAGTCATCGCAGCGTACAACTGCGCATGGCCGAGTGGGGCGGTAAACAGTCACTATCCAGCCATATTCACCCCCATAAATTGCGCCACTCGTTCGCTACTCATATGTTGGAATCCAGCGGCGACTTACGCGCGGTACAAGAGCTACTCGGCCACGCGGATTTAGCCACCACCCAGATTTACACCCATCTGGACTTTCAACACTTAGCCAAAGCCTACGACCAAGCCCACCCCAGAGCCAAACGGGATAAAGAAGAATAAGTTCAGCGTCGAGCTAAAGACAAAGAGCCAACAGATAAACCCCTTTTTTGCCACGGAACGCACGGAAGAACACGGAACAATAGTGATCAGATCTGAAAGAGATCTTAATAGTAAAATCTAAAACACCATCTAGTAAGGATCAGGGATGTGCTTACTATACATTTATTATCTTTTGTCGCCCGTGAACTGCTTCCTTGAGTTCCGTGTTCTTCCGTGGCAAAAACAGCTCTAGCTTCCAGCTTTTTAATAAGGATTTTCCATGCGCTTTTATAAACGACTGACGCCGGTGAAGGTGATCAGCTTTGACCTAGATGACACCTTGTACGATAACGAGCCGGTCATAGCGGCGGCAGAAGCTTGGTTATTACAGGCGCTAAAAAATCATCGGCCTGAATCCACGTTGCTCAGTGCCGAGAGTTTAGCGAAGATTAAACGCCAAATTTTATCGAGTGAGCCTGAGCTGAGTCACGATGTGAGCGCACTGCGACTGCGCATCTTAACTCAAGGCTTACGCCAGCAAGGCGTCGCCGATACGCTTGCCGCCGAAATGGCTGCAGAGTTTTATCAGGGCTTTTTAACTGAGCGCGGCAAAATAACAGTGCCCGCTGTTAGCCATCAAGTGCTTACCGAGCTGGGCCAACGTTATCAATTAGCGGTGATCACTAATGGTAATTTGCCCATAGAGAACACCGTCTTGGCACCGTATTTTAAGACCGTTTTGCGCGCCGGTATTGATGGTCGCATGAAGCCGGCGGCGGACATGTTTAATCTGCTCGCCGCGCAAACCGGCGTGCAGTTAAGTGAAATTCTGCACATTGGCGACCATATTAATACCGATGTGTTGGGTGCTGTGCACAGCGGTTGCCAGACCATTTGGCTCAATGACCAAGGGCGTAGTGCCGCCGATTTACAGTGTTTACCTCATGTTGAGCTGGAACGGTTGGAGCAAATGCTGGAGCTGTTATAATCCCCCCGCAGATGCTAATACTGTAAATAAACTCAGGAGTTGTAATGGATGTATCCAGCCTGCTTGACGGCATGAACGACGAGCAAAGGGCGGCGGTGGCCGCTCCCGCCCAGAACATGCTAGTGCTGGCGGGCGCCGGCAGTGGTAAAACACGGGTGCTGGTGCATCGCATTGCGTGGCTGATGCAGGTAGAAAATGTGCCGGCCTCGGCGATTTTGGCGGTCACCTTTACCAATAAAGCCTCCGCCGAAATGCGCGGCCGGGTTGAGCAACTGCTGGGTGGCCGCCTTTCTGGCCTGTGGTTGGGCACCTTCCATGGTCTTGCCCATCGACTGCTGCGCGCCCATCATCTGGATGCCAATCTGCCCCAAGACTTTCAAATTCTCGACTCAGACGATCAGCTGCGCTTGTTGCGCCGCATTCTCAAGGGTATGAATCTGGATGATAAGCAGTGGGTGCCGCGCCAAGTAGCCGGCTTTATTAATGCCCGCAAAGACGAAGGCTTAAGGGCCAAAGACATTCAAATTTTGCACGACCCTATTCAGCAAACTTATCAGCGTATTTATCAGGTTTATCAAGATACTTGTGATCGCGCCGGCTTAGTAGATTTTGCCGAATTGCTGCTCCGTGCCCACGAATTATGGCTGTATAAGCCGCATATTCTGGCCCATTACCAAGACCGCTTCCGCCATATTTTGGTGGATGAGTTTCAAGACACCAACAGCATTCAATATGCTTGGCTGCAAATGCTGGCCGGCACCCAGGCGCGGGTAATGATAGTGGGCGATGACGACCAGTCTATCTATGGCTGGCGCGGCGCTAGAGTAGAAAATATTGCCCGTTTCTTGCGCGATTTCCCCGGCTCTGAAACCGTGCGTCTAGAGCAAAATTATCGCTCTACCGCTACTATCCTGAAGGCCGCAAATACCCTGATCGCCAATAATACCGAGCGCATGGGTAAAGAGCTGTGGACCGAGGGCGAAGCTGGCGAGCAGATTTCCATTTACGGCGCCTATAACGAGGTGGACGAAGCGCGCTTTGCCGTAGGGCAAATCCAGCAATGGCAGCAACAAGATAATGTGCTGAGCGAAGTGGCGATTTTATATCGTAACAACGCCCAGTCGCGGGTATTAGAAGAAGCATTAATTCAGGCGCGCTTGCCCTATCGCATTTACGGGGGCTTGCGCTTCTTTGAGCGCCAAGAAATTAAAGATGCACTCAGCTATTTGCGGTTAATGAATAACCGTGGCGATGAAGCGGCCTTTGAGCGCATCGTCAACACGCCCACTCGCGGCATTGGCGAGCGCACCCTTGGCCTAGTACGCGAAGCAGCACGCGATCGTCAACTGACCATGTGGCAGGCAGCGTGGGCCTTAGTTGAAGAAAAGGTGTTAAGTGGTCGCGCCGCCACGGCGGTGAGTCGCTTCTTAGCCTTAATTAATCAGTTGGAAGATGACACCCGCGAATTGCCTTTGCACGTGCAAACCGACCGCGTTATTGAGCAGTCGGGCCTCAAAGCCATGTACCAAGCCGAGCGCGGCGAAAAAGCCCAAGCGCGGGTCGAAAACTTAGAAGAGCTGGTTAGCGCCACCCGCCAATTTACGCCCTCGGAAGACGATGATATGTCTTTGCTGTCGGCGTTTTTATCTCATGCGGCATTAGAGGCGGGCGAAAGTCAGGCCGATCAATTTGATGATGCGGTGCAACTGATGACGCTGCACTCGGCCAAAGGTCTAGAATTCCCACTGGTATTTATGGTGGGCGTGGAGGAGGGCATGTTCCCCAGCCAGCAGTCCGCAGAAGACAGCCAGCGCCTTGAAGAAGAGCGCCGCTTGGCTTATGTGGGTATGACGCGCGCCATGAGTAAGCTCTTTATTAGCCATGCGGAAACCCGCCGCGTATATGGCAAAGAAATGTTTCATCGCCCCAGCCGCTTTATTAAAGAGCTGCCCCAAGATTGCTTAGATGAAGTGCGCCTTAAAGCCACGGTGAGCCGCGCCATGCCCAATGGCCGTTTTAGCCAAGACCGCGTGCAAGACACCTTTAATGAAACCGGTTTTAAGCTGGGGCAAAGAGTGATGCACCCCAAATTTGGCGAAGGCGTGGTATTAAACTACGAAGGCGCGGGTGATCACAGCCGCGTACAAGTGAACTTTGAAGGTAGCGGCAGCAAATGGCTAGTGACCGCCTATGCGCGGTTAGAAGCTTTATAAGAAAGCGGTAAGCCGTCAGCGTTCAGCTGTCAGATAGTAGAAAAGCACCGAGCCTTAGGGTTAGGTGCTTTTTTATTGTGCCGTCATCCTGACGAAAGTCAGGATCTTGCTTTAGACTTTTGTAGAGGCCGATTTATCTGGCCGGAAGTCGTCAAAATATTCTTTACCGAAATAAAGTGAGCCTACATCAGAAAACTCGTGTCTCTTTATTTTCGTCGGGTCGCTTATTTTAGGTAACAAGCAAGCGAGCAACATTCAGCTAAATACGTTTTGCCGTTTGGTGTGATGTTCTGTTCCGCCTTCGGCGAAATGCGAGAGCAAGCGTTCGCCTACAAAACCTAAATTTTCGGGAGCGGTTTGCTTTAAGGTGTTTATTTTTAGTTTGGTGCTCGGCGCTATTAACATTAATAACCAATAGAATTTTTGGCTATAAATGGATCTGCGTGGCAGGATTGAATCAGTTTGTTTTTGAGTGCGGCCCTGCTGGTTACGGCTGCGTTGAGTGCAGACACAGTCGATGGGGTGTTGAAGATGGCGTATGGACGCGGAATAAAATTAGGCGCGCTTTTGGTCGCCGTATTGGGCTTGAATTGGTCTGGCATCAGTGGCGCAGCAGATTTAGTGCCGCAACAGCGCTTCGTGATGAGCCAAGATGTGGACTTGCCCGGCGGCGATATTAGCTCGCTATTTGATACTACCTTAGAGTCCTGCCAAAAAGCCTGCGTCAGCAATAGTGCCTGTACGGCCATCACCTTTAATTCGCGCAACGGCTCCTGCTTTTTAAAAGCAGAGTTTGGTGACACTGCCGCATACGCAGATGCGCTGTCGGGTTTTATGCTGAACGCCTCCCCCAATGCGGCCGCCTTGGCACAAACTCGCGCTGCTGAACTGAGCTTTTTACAGCCAACGGATCTTGCTCGGGCCACTGAATTAGCCACCGGTTTAGCGATACGCCACGTGACCGGCGCTAGCTCAGCCGCTGAGCATTTGGCCGCGGCCCAAGCAGAAGAGTCTAACGGTAATATGCTGCGCGCCAGTAGCCATATAGGTGCTGCCTTAAACATTACCGATGCGGCCTCAGATTGGTCTGAATATGCGCGGTTATTAAGACGTGCGGCAGCGCGCGATAAGAGTACCAGCAGCGAATTACAGCAAAGAGCACTGGCTGCCACCATTAATGGTTATTTACGTGCCGATACCCCCGGCCTTCGCCATAACCTGTTAGTTGAAATGGCCCAAATATTAGAAGACCGCAGCCGGGGCTTAGCAATGGTGCCCGCCTTGCGCTTGGCCCAGCAGATACATACGCGCGCCGAGACTCAAGCCGCCTTAGATAAAGCCATTGGCAAATACGGATTCAGAGTTACCGAGCATGATGTGCAATCGGACAGCGCGCGGCCGCGAATTTGCGTGCAGTTTTCCGATGACTTAGCCAAAACAGATATCGATTTTAATAAGTTTGTGCAACTGGATGGCAAAGGCCTAACGGTAGAGAAAACTGGCGATCAGATGCTCTGTGTAGAAGGCGTGAGCCATGGTGCACGCCATACTTTAACTTTCCGTGCGGGTATTCCCGCTGCCGATGGCCAAACCACAGCAAAGCCGGTCACCATTACCGCTTATGTGCGGGATCGTAGCCCCAGCTTGCGTTTTCCGGGCCGTGCTTATGTATTACCTAAGGTAGGCCAAGACGCGGCGCTGCCCATTGAAGCGGTGAACACGGCTAAGGCGGACTTAACGTTATTTCGGGTGACCGATCGTAATATCTTGCGCGCGATACAGAGCGAGTATTTTGGCGAACCCATGTCTTATTGGCGTGAGGATAGTTTTTCTAGCGAAGTGGGCGCAGAAATTTGGCAAGGCCATGCGGACTTAGCGATGGAAGTGAATCGCGACATGACCACGCGTTTGCCGATGAATGAGGCGCTAGCGGGGCAAGGTGCGGGTATTTTTGCGCTGCGCGCCAGTATGCCCGGCAAAGACAGCTATGAGGTAGCACCCGCTTGGCAGTGGTTTGTGGTGTCTGATCTAGGCATTAGCACCTTAAGTGGTGCTGATGGTTTACACGTGGTAGTGCGCAGCCTAGGCACGGCGGATGCCAAGCCTAAGGTGACGGTGGAGCTGCTGAGCCGCAGTAATGAAATATTGGGCAGGTTACAAACCGACGATCAAGGTTACGCGCTTTTTCCTGCAGCACTCACCCGAGGCGTGGGCGCGTTGGCGCCGGCCATGATTGTTGCCAAAGAAGGAAGTGCTAAAGAGGGCGAAGCCAAAGAAGAATCGGCAGATATGGCATTTCTCTCACTCACCGACCCAGAATTTGATCTGTCGGATCGTGGCGTTGAAGGCCGTGAACCGGCACCACCCATAGATGTGTTCTTAACCACCGACCGCGGTGCCTATCGTGCCGGCGAAACTGTCTATGCCACCGCTCTGAGTCGTGATGCTAATGCTGCGGCGATTGCCGGCTTACCCTTAACGGCCATCGTGAAACGCCCCGATGGCGTGGAATATTCCCGAGTAGTGGCAGCAGACGCAGGAGCCGGCGGTCATGTGTTTGTGCTACCGATTGCCGGTAGTGCGCCTCGTGGCGTATGGAGACTAGAGGTGAAAGCCGATCTCGACGCGCCAGCGCTCACCGCAAAAACCTTCTTGGTGGAAGACTTCTTACCCGAACGCATTGATTTCAGCCTGAACTTACCCGACAGCCCAATACGCTTGGGCGATACGCCTGCGCTTACGTTAGATGCAAAATACTTATTTGGCGCCCTGGGTAGCGATTTGAGCGTGGAAGGCGATGTGACGTTACGCGCCGCCAAAGGCTTGGCGGCTTTTCCTGGCTACCAGTTTGGCCGCACTGATGAACCGTTCCAAACCCAAATGGAAAGCTTTAGTGGCCAGAGTACTGACGACCAAGGTCGGGCGGTGATTGCACTATCTATACCCGATGTCACCGACCCCTTGCGGCCATTAGAAATCACAGTCGCAGCACGGGTGGCCGAAGGTTCGGGCCGTCCGGTGGAGCGGCGCATAACGCGCGCACTACAACCCAGCGGGCCCATGATTGGCGTTAAACCCTTATTTGATGAGGTGGTCAAGCAAGGCACGGATGCTAAGTTCTCGCTGCTGGCGGTAGGCTCTGATGAAACAGCCACCACCATGACGGTAACCTGGGAATTATCGCGTATTGAAACTCGCTATCAGTGGTATCAAGAATATGGCGATTGGCGTTGGGAGCCTGTCAGCAGCCGTGAACGAGTAGCGGATGGCCGAGCAGAATTAGGGAAAGAGCTAGGGAAAGAATTAAGCGCGGCAGTAGAAATCTCAGCACCCGTGGACTGGGGCGAGTATGAGTTGGTGGTCAGCCAAGCGGACGGTGGCGATGCGGCTACTTCCAGCCGTTTTTATGCGGGCTGGTATGCGCCAGCAGATGTAACTTCGACTCCCGATACGCTGGAATTATCCTTAGACAAGCCGGCCTATAAGTCTGGCGAGGTGGCGCAATTGCGCATTGTGCCCCGTGCCGCCGGTACGGCACTGGTGTATGTGTTATCTAACCGCCTAGTAACCATGAAAGTGGTGAAGGTAGCTGAGGGTGAAAACACCATTAAATTAGATGTCACCGACGATTGGGGCACAGGCGTCTATGTGTCTGCGTCTGTGTTACGACCCATGGATGTGGCCGCCGGCCGTAATCCGGCCCGTGCCTTAGGATTGGCGCACGCCAGCATAGCGCCGGGCAAGAAAGCATTGAGTGCGAGCGTTGAGGTAGCAGCAGAAGTGGCGCCCCGTGGCCCCATGGAGATTTCCGTGAAAGTGGGCGGCATAGCTCGGGGTGAAACCGCCTACGCCACCATAGCGGCGGTAGATGTGGGAATTTTGAACCTCACCGCCTTTACCCCGCCGGATCCCAAAGGCCATTATTTTGGCCAGCGTAAGTTGGGAGTAGGCATGCGCGACTTATATGGCCGTTTAATCGATGGCCTAAGTGGTGCGGCGGGCACGGTGCGATCCGGTGGTGACGCCGCAGCACAAGCGCGCATGCAAGCGCCACCGCCTACCGAAGAATTGGTGGCTTATTTTACTGGTCCGGTCACCATAGATAAGGACGGCTACGCCCGCGCCACCTTCGACATGCCCTCGTTTAACGGCACGGTGAAAGTGATGGCGGTGGTGTGGTCTAACACCGCCGTTGGCCAAGCCGACGCCGAAGTACTGGTGCGCGATCCGGTAGTAGTCACCGCCTCGGTGCCGCGCTTTATGTCGCCTAATGACGAAAGCCGCATGCTGCTCGAAGTGATGCATGCCACGGGACCGGCAGGCAAGATGGGCTTAAAGTTGTCCGCAGAAGGGCTGACCTTAGGCGATGTGCCTAACGATTTTGAACTGGCGAAGGGCGCAAAGGCGACGTTTTCGGTGCCCATCACCGCAGGCGCAGAGGGGCAGCAAAGTGTGTCTGTCTCGCTCACCACGCCCGACGGCAAGCAGTTGAGCAAAGAGTTATTTATCCCGGTACACAACGGGGATCCAGAGGTTTCACGTACTCAACGTCTGGAATTGGCCGCCGGTGAGTCTTTTACTCTCGACCAAACTGCCTTTGCGGACTTTGCTCCAGGCTCTGGCCTGGCGACTTTGTCGGTAGGGCCGATTGCTCGCTTAGATGTGCCTGGGCTACTGGCGGCGTTAGACCGTTATCCTTACGGCTGTACCGAACAAGTGACCTCGCGTGCGCTGCCGCTGCTGTATTTTGATCAGGTGGCGAAGGCGATGCAGCTAAAAGGGGCAGAAGATCTCCCAACGCGTATCAGTAAGGCGGTGGGTGAAGTATTGACTAACCAAAGCTCCGAAAGCGGCTTTGGCTTATGGGGCCCCAGCTCCGGCGATTTTTGGTTGGATGCCTATGTCACCGACTTCTTAAGTCGCGCTAAGGCCCAAGGCCATGCGGTGCCCGATGTGGCGTTTCGCTCCGCATTGGATAACTTGCGCAACCGCGTCAACTATACCGCCGATTTTGATGAAGGCGGTGAGGCGCTGGCCTATGCGCTGATGGTGTTGGCTCGTGAAGGTGCGGCCACCATTGGTGACTTGCGCTATTACGCAGATGTGAAAGGTGATGCCTTTGCCACGCCGATTGCCCAAGCGCAACTGGCGGCGGCTTTGGCCAGCTATGGCGATCAAAAACGCGCTGATGCCATGTTTAACAAGGCGGGTGCCCGGGTGGCGGCTTATAAATCGCTCACCGAGGCACAAATTTATCGTGAAGATTACGGCAGTCGTCGTCGCGATGTGGCAGCAGTGCTGACCTTGGCCACGGAAGCTAAATCGAAGGCGCTGGACGTGGAAGAGTTGGCGCTTAGTTTGCGCCCAGATGGTCGCAGTTTGTCTACTCAAGAAGCCAGCTGGACATTATTGGCGGCTAACGCCTTAATTGAACAGCCCAGTAATGATGGTATTACCTTAGATGGTAAGCCGGTGGAGGGGCCCTTAGTACGAGTACTAAAAGCGGATGTTACTCATACCTATGGTGCTAAGGCTGATAGCGCTAAGGCGTTGACCGTAAGTAATGGCTCCTTTAAGCCGACCACGCTTACGCTGACCACCTATGGTGTGCCACGGGTGCCCGAGCCTGCCACGGGCAATGGTTATGCTATTACGCGCAGCTATTACCAGATGGACGGCGTGCCGGTTGACTTGGATTCCGGCGTAAAAGCCGGTGATCGCATGGTGGTGGTACTTGAAGTGGTGCCGTTCGGCAAGGCGCAAGCGCGCTTGATGTTAGCGGACCCGCTGCCCGCCGGTTTTGAGATTGATAACCCGAATCTGTTACGCGGTGGCGAAGTAGGGGGGCTGGATTGGCTGAAGGTCAAAGAAGATGCCGAGCACAGCGAATTTCGCCAAGACCGCTTTATTTCTCAGGTGGATTGGGAAGGTAGTAATACGCTGCGCTTAGCTTATATAGTGCGTGCCGTGTCGCCCGGGCAATTTCATCATCCGGCGGCCTCGGTCGAAGATATGTATCGCCCGGATTACCGCGCCCAAACTGACGCGGGCCGGGTGACCATCAGCGAGTGATACGCAGAGCTTGGCTTAAGTTCGCGCTGGGGCTTACGTTAATGGTGAGCTTAAGCAGCGCTTTGCTACTGTGGCTGGCCGCCGAGGCGCTAGACGCTTGGGTTGAGGCCACAGCGTTACCCAGCTTAGTGATAGAAACCTCGGTAGAAGTGTTGGCTCGAGATGGCCGCTTGCTGCGCGCTTATATGGTGGCGGATGGCCGCTGGCGCATGGCGATAGAGCCGGATGCGGTAGACCCAGACTTTACCGCCATGTTGGTCGCCTATGAAGATAAGCGTTTCTACAACCACGGCGGCGTGGATACCTTAGCGGTGCTGCGCGCGGTGGCGCAGGCGGCATGGCAAGGGCGAGTGGTGTCGGGAGGATCAACCTTAACTATGCAGGTGGCGCGTTTGCTGGAGGACAGCGGCACCGGCCAAATAAAGGGCAAGTTGCGCCAAGCGCGGCTGGCGCTGGCCTTAGAGCGACGTTTAAACAAAGCGGAAATCTTGCAGCTTTACTATCAAGTGGCGCCCTATGGGTAACACCGATCAGTTAAGAAATTTTGGCGATCGGTTGACCGATCCTTATACGGCGTCAGAATACCCTCATCACCACATGGTATGAGGGTATTTTTTTGCTTGCTCACTGGTTACTCGACACCGATACATTTGCCGTTCCTGAGTCGTTATCGACCTTTCACAAACACCTTCCTCTGGACTGGATTCATACCGCGCTAGAGCAAACGGATAAAGCGAGTGTCAGGCGGCGAAAGCTCCCCGCCGAGCTGGTGGTCTGGTTGGTTATCGCCATGGGATTATTTCGTGACCGTTCGATTAGTGATGTGGTAGACAAGTTAGATCTTCAACTGACCAATAAGCTGGGAGAGTCCGTCGCGCCCAGTGCCATTCCCCAAGCTAGACAACGTCTGACTAGCGAGCCATTAGCCGCCTTGTTTAACCTCACGGCTGCGCGTTGGATTGCAGAAGAAGACGGTAAGGATACCTGGCATGGACTTCGACTTTATTCTGTCGACGGCACCCAATTTCGCACTGCGGATACCCCCGAGTTAGCCAAACACTTCGGTTACGTTAAACACAGTAAAACGGCCCATACTGAATACCCCGTTGTTCGTCTGTGTGCCTTTAGTTCTCTGCGTAGTCGCATGGTTCATCATGTTGCTTTTGGCCCGAGTCATCAGGGAGAAGTCACTTATACTAAGCAACTGCTTGCGCATGTCCCCGATCACAGCCTAACGATATTTGACCGTTGTTATCTCAGTGCAGAATTATTGATTAACTGGCAACGCCAGCATCCTCACGCGCACTGGATGGTACCCATAAAAAGTAACACCCAATATACGGTGCTGCACTCGTTTTCAGAGTGCGATCATCTGGTGGAAATGAAAGTGTCACCTCAGGCAAGAAAATTAGATCCTTCCTTGCCGGAGCACTGGCAAGCGCGGCTGGTACTTTACCCTGAGCCGGTTAGCAGCAACCATATCAAGGGCGTACTGTGCTCGTTAGTCGATGGACAGCAGCACTCAGGCCAAGCGTTACTGGATGTCTATTTTGAGCGGTGGGAGATCGAAAATAGTTATGGGGAAATTAAACATCGGATGCTGGAGGATACGATTTTATTGCGCAGTCAGTCGGTTGAAGGTGTCACGCAGGAGCTGTGGGGGATTTTACTTGCCTACAATTTAGTGCGGGTGGAGATCAGCCGCATTGCTCACGAGGCAGACGTCTCACCGCTGCGGATTAGTTTTATGATGGCGTTAAGAGATATTCAGGATGAAGTAATGTGGTGTGCCATCGCCGCCCCCGGCACGATCCCCAAAAAGCTGAGGGCCATGCGCGAGCGAGTGAAGCGCTATATTTTGCCTGAAAAAAGAAAACGGCCCAAGAGTAGGACCGTTCGGATATCAAAAACTCGGTACCCCATTCGCTCTAAACACGCTTAACTGAATGGTGTTAGCCCTATGGGGGCAATCTTGAAGGCCTACGCGCCGCGTCTTTGGCCTATTTTGGCAAGGAGCCGAAGCGCTTAACGCCAGCTCAATCCGCACTGTTAGTGGCTTTGCCCCAATCACCGGAAGGCCGTCGGCCAGATCGCGCCCCCAAAGCTGCCACCTTGGCGCGAGAAAAAGTGCTGGCGCAAGCGGTGGGTGCGGGGGTGATCATGGCGGACCAAGCCGCAGCGGCCAACCGTGAGCCCATGCCTACACGGCGTAAAAGCTTTCCGGCGCTGGCGCCACACTTAGCCGACCGTATCGTAGCGGCAACACCCACCACTCAACTGCACCGCACCAGCCTAGATGCTAGCTTGCAACGCCGACTCGAAGAGTTGGCCACTCAAGCGGTTGCCGCCCACGGCGATCGCTTACAGGTGGCTATGGTAGTGGCGAATCACGGCAACGGCGAAGTGTTGGCATCGGTAGGATCTGCCGCCTATCGCGCCGATGCCCGATTAGGTTTCGTCGATATGACCCGCGCTTTTCGCAGCCCCGGCTCCACCTTAAAACCCTTAGTCTATGGCTTGGCGTTTGATGAAGGCTTGGCCCACCCCGAAACCTTGATTGAAGACAGAGCCATGGATTTTGGCGGCTATGCGCCGCAAAATTTCGATAAGATTTTTCGTGGTGAAGTGCGTATTCGCGAAGCGCTACAGCTGTCGCTTAATCTGCCAGTCGTCGCACTCACCGATGCGCTGGGCCCGGCTAAGTTGATGTCGGGTTTACGTCGTGCCGGGGTAGAAGCCCGCGTGCCCGGTGGTCAACCAGGTTTAGCGGTGGCATTGGGCGGCGTGGGCGTTACGTTAGAAGATATGGTGGGCTTATATGCCACCATAGCCCGCGGCGGCGTGTCACGGCCGTTACATTTTACAGTCGATAACAGCATGGATGAAGCGGGTAAAAGTGCAGCTGGCTTGAGAGTGATGTCGGCGGTAGCGGCGTGGCAAGTGGCGGATATTTTATCGGGCGTAGCACCGCCAATCGGTGCGCCGGTTAACCGCTTGCCTTATAAAACCGGCACCAGTTACGGACACAGAGATGCCTGGGCCATCGGCTTCGATGGTACTCATGTGATCGGAGTCTGGATGGGCCGAGCCGACGGCACGCCAGTACCCGGCGTATTTGGCGCAGATTTAGCCGCCCCTTTGCTGTTTCAAGCCTTTGCCCGAGTAAAGCGCAAATTAGACCCTTTACCTTTGCCACCACCGAGCACCTTAATGGTGGCCAACGCCAGCTTACCCCAGCCGCTGCGTAAGTTTCGCCCGCGTAATGGGGCCTTTAGCGCCGCAGATGCGCCTAAAGTGGACTTTCCGCCCGACGGCGCCGAGGTCGAGCTAATGTCGAACAGTTTATTACTGCGAGTACGCGGCGGCACTGGCCCCTTCACTTGGCTGGCCGACGGGCAGCCAGTAGTAGTATCGGCCCGCGGGCGAGACCAGCTAGTAAAAATGCCCGGCCCGGGTTTTGTAGAACTATCAGTTATCGACAGCACCGGCCAATCCGCACAAGCCAAAGTAAGATTGCGCTAAGTCGAGCCAGCAGTGATATAAAAGCCAGCTATGCTGGCCGCCGACACAAGTTGGCGGGCTACAAGTTCGAAAGTTATTTGTAGATGCCCGTCTCTTTGGTAAAGAGGACTTCGGCACGGTTTGGTTTTATCGCTGACTTTAACGGACGGCGTACAGCTTAAAGCGTTTGACGTACGGCTGGCTTTTTGCGGTGCTTAATCCCATCCCAGCTGTAGATCACTAACGAACACCAGATCAGCACGAAGGTAATGATCTTGTCTGCAGTAAAGGCCTCGTCGTAGAGCCCCACCGCCACTAAAAACATCAGGCTAGGGCCAATATATTGAAAGAAGCCCAGCGTCGATAATTTAAGCCGTTTAGCGGCACCGGCAAACAGCAACAAAGGTGCGGTAGTGACCAAGCCGGCAGAAATTAGCCACAGATTAGTATTCAGCGAATTGGCACTTAGGTTACTCGTGGGCGTATCGGCAATACAGAATAAATAAATCGCAGCTAGCGGCAACAGCACTAGGGTTTCTATGGTTAAGCCAGTAATGGGATCCACCGGTACTTTCTTACGAATTAGCCCATAGAGGCCAAAGGAGATAGCCAGCACCAAGGCGATCCAAGGCAAACTGCCAAACACCACTAATTGGATCACCACACCACTGGCCGCCAGCGCCACCGCCCACCATTGAATGCGCCGAAAGCGTTCACCCAAAAACAACATGGCCAGCACTATATTAAAAAGCGGATTAATGTAATAGCCCAAACTGGCATCTAGCATATGGTTGTTGTTTACTGCCCAAATAAACACCAACCAATTTAAACCAATAATGACGGACGACAAAGTTAGCAACAGCAAATACTTGGGCTGGCGCAACATGGCCCGCACTCGCGGCCAAAATTTCAGCACTGTCAGTAACACTAGCAACAGCAAAAAAGACCAAATCACCCGATGCGTTAAAATCTCATAGGCAGGAATATGCGTCAGCTGCTTAAAGTATAAAGGCGCTATGCCCCACAACGTATAAGCTCCCACCGCATACAGTGCGCCCTTTGTACCCTGATCTTTTTCCATAATAAATATCTAATATAAAGCAGGAGTGCAGTGTAACTATCGCCAGTCCGAATTGGCTAGCAGTAAAGCTTGTTAACTTGCTTGCTCAAGACTCACACCGAGCTCGGTAGGTTCGCCAATTATCGGCGAGCTTCATTGTTTGGCCCCCCTGTTCTACAATGTAGGTCCGCTTTTATCCTGCAGGCTGAAATGACTCCCTTGACCGAACAAGTTGATTCCGTTCCTATTCCCGACACTCCCTTGGCGGTTTTGCAGCAGGTGTTTGGCTATCAGAGCTTTCGCGATGGCCAGCAAGAGATCATAGATACAGTCATAGCTGGGCGCGATGCCTTGGTTATCAAGCCGACCGGTGGCGGTAAATCCATCTGTTATCAAATTCCTGCTTTGTTGCGATCCGGCCTCACTATTGTGGTGTCGCCGTTGATTTCCTTGATGAAAGATCAGGTGGATAGCTTAGTAGCCAACGGCGTGGCGGCGGTCTACATCAACAGCACCCTTAGCCGTGAGGTGATGCACAATCACTTAACGGCCATGCGCCGGGGTGAGGTGAAGTTGGTCTATGTGTCGCCAGAGCGCTTGCTGCAGCAAGAGTTTATGGAGCGACTGGGCGAATTAGAGCTCGGCTTATTTGCCATCGATGAGGCACACTGTATTTCCCAGTGGGGCCATGATTTTAGGCCTGAATATGCACTGCTGGGTCGGCTCAAACAGTGGTTCCCGAATATTCCGGTGATGGCATTAACGGCCACCGCAGACGAAGCCACTCGCCAAGATATGCTGGGTCGGTTGAATTTAACCGACCCTTTAATCCATATCGCCAGCTTCGACCGGCCTAATATTCGCTACACCTTAGTCGATAAATTTAAAGGCGCCGACCAACTGCTGCGTTACGTAGCTGACCAGCCCGGCTTATGTGGCATTGTGTATTGCTCGAGCCGCAAACGGGTCGAGGAAATGGCCGAACGGCTGATTGGTCGGGGCCATAAAGCCGCCAGTTATCATGCGGGTTTGCCATTAGAAGTGCGCCAATCGGTGCAAGAGCGTTTTACTCGCGACGATCTCGACATAGTAGTGGCGACCGTGGCCTTTGGCATGGGCATCGATAAGCCCAACGTGCGCTACGTAGTGCATTACGATATTCCAAAAAACATCGAATCTTACTATCAAGAAACCGGTCGTGGTGGGCGAGATGGTCTGCCTGCAGAAGCCTTGTTGCTCTACGATCCAGGCGATGTGGGTCGGGTACGCCGATTGTTAGAAAACAATGAAAATGCCCAACAGACCCAAGTCGAGCTCTATAAGCTGAACGTGATGGCGGCCTTTGCCGAGTCACTGACGTGTCGGCGCCAAGTGCTGCTAAATTACTTTGGTGAATATCAGCGGGAAGCGTGCGGTAACTGTGATATTTGTTTGGATCCGCCTACCCGTTATGACGGCAGCCAAGATGCGCAAAAGGCGCTGTCTTGTGTGTATCGCGTTGGGCAGGGCTTTGGCGTTACTTATGTGGTGGATGTGCTGCGCGGTGCCGATACTCAGCGGGTGCGCGAATACGGCCACGATAAGCTTTCGACCTATGGCATTGGCAAAGATAAAAGCCAAGAGCACTGGGTGAGTGTTATTCGCCAACTGATTCACTCCGGCTTACTCAGCCAAAATATCACCCGTAATATGGTGTTGCAGCTGACGGAAGCGGCGCGGCCGGTATTGCGCGGTGAAGTCTGCCTAGAGTTGGCTGAGCCGAGAATGGTACGGGTGAAAACCAAAGATAAAAGTGATGCAGCCTTAACCAAGCCTGAAGATAAAGCCTTGTTTCAGGAGATGCGCAAGTTACGCAAACAACTGGCCGATGAAGCAGATGTGCCACCGTACGTGGTGTTCAGTGACGCTACGCTTATTGAATTAGCCCGCTATAGACCCAAAACCGAGGCCGAGTTATTAAGTATTAATGGCATAGGCGCGCGTAAGTTAGAACGCTACGGCGTGGCTTTTTTAAGATTATTACGCCAGCAGAACTAGTCGGTAAAGCCCTCAGCCATCAGACGTCAGAAAAATCCACACAAAGCTAAAACTAAAAAGCACCAAACCTTGAGGTTCAGTGCTTTTTTTTGACTTACGGCTTCCTGATTACGTATGACCCTCAGCCATGATGTGCGCTGTTTTGGTTTGTTCTTTGTAGCTGCCCAATTTATTCGGCAGGCCAGCTCTGCTGGCTGCTACTGAGGTTTAGATTTAAACCAAAACACCAAACCGGGCCGAATAAATTGGCCCCTACAAGGTCAAAATACCAAACTGAGCCTCATATTCTTTACCGAAGAGGCGGTACCTCCCTGTAACCTATTGAATTAATTGGTGCTGAGTTCTCTGAAACATGGCTGAGCTTTGTGGGTAATCAGGTACGGCTTAGAGCTTACAGCGGCTCTTAAAAATTTGCGTAATAGGCGGCTAAGTCGGCGATATCAGCGTCAGACAAAGGCTTGGCCATGGGCGCCATAATAGGGTTGTTACGCTCGCCATCGCGGAAATGTTGTAACTGGGTAGCCAAATATGCTTCTTTTTGACCCGCTAAATTCGGGTAAATCTCCAAAGAAGAGATACCCTCTGGCCCGTGACAGGCGGCGCAAACTGCAGATTTAGCTTTACCAGCATCCGCATTGCCCGCAGCAAAAGCAGGGGCGCTCAGTAGTGCGAAAGCGACTGCGGCTGTCATCCGTTTTTTCATGATGAAACTCCGTTATTATTAGTGAATTTAGAATATTGCTTCGAGACTTAATAACGGTTGCGGACAAGAGGCTGCTGACCCAAGCGCTCATATACTTGGCTTAGGTGACACTTTCCTTACTAATCGACAATCGTTATTGAGTTGGCGGCGGCAGTATAATGTAAGTCAGGGTGAAAGATAAAACCCAGTTAACGGCCATAGGACAAAAACATGCGCTTAGATAATCAATATGCTCAATTTGCGTGGGCCGGCTCTGTGGTGCAACCCAGTCCCTTGCTCTCGCCTACCTTGTTGTTACTTAACACTGAGCTTGCCGAAGAGTTGGGTATTGAGCTCAGCCAAGAACAATGGCGCGATTTAGTCAGTGGCCACTGGTTAGCGGAGGGCATGGTGCCGTTTGCTCAGGTGTATGCTGGGCATCAATTTGGTGGTTTTAGCCCCCAGTTAGGCGACGGTCGGGCGCTGTTACTGGGTGAAGTGATAGCACCTAATGGCCAGCGCTGGGACTTAAATCTTAAAGGCGGCGGCAAGACGCCTTATTCGCGCTTTGGTGATGGTCGCGCCGTGTTGCGCTCTTCACTGCGCGAGTATTTAGCCTCAGAAGCTCTGTATCATTTAGGTATTGCCACCACGCGCGCGCTGGCATTGGTGACCAGCAAGCAGCCGGTTTATCGAGAAGAGGTAGAAGCAGGGGCCGCCGTATTGCGCGCCGCCCCCAGCCATTTACGCTTTGGTCATTTTGAGTATTTTTACTACTCGGGCAAGTCTGAGCATATTCCGACCTTACTCGATTATTTAATTGATACTCAGTGGCCGGATTTAACCAAAGATGCGGCCGGTTATGGCGATTTATTTTCGCGGGTGGTGGAGAAAACCGCCGCCGTGATTGCTCAGTGGCAGTTAGTGGGCTTTTGTCATGGGGTGCTCAATACCGACAATATGTCGATGCTGGGCTTAACGCTGGATTACGGCCCCTACGGCTTTTTAGATGCGTATGACCCTCATCATATTTGTAATCACTCAGACTCCGGCGGTCGCTATGCCTACGATCAGCAACCGGCGGTGGGCTATTGGAACTTACAACGCTTGGCTCAATCATTATCGGGTTTTGTCGAGATGGAGGTCTTACAAACGGCCTTAGGTAAATATGAGCGGCAATTAATGTCTGCTTATTCCGAGGGCATGCGCCAAAAGCTGGGCTTAACCGCGTGGGAAGACGCAGATCCCGCATTGTTTCGCGATATGTTTAACCTAATGGCCATCCATAAAGTGGATTACACTTGCTGGTTTCGCCGCTTAGTGGGCGTGACGGCGAGTGGTGAAATATCCGCCGATTTAGCAGCTTTATTGCCGAATGCCGAATCCTTTAGCTCTTGGTTTGAGCAATATCAGGCGCGCTTAAGCCGAGAAGGCACAGATCAAGCCGAACGCGTGCGTTTGATGAATAGCGTCAATCCCAAATACATACTGCGCAATCACTTGGCACAACAGGCGATTACGATGGCGGAGCAGGGCGACTTAAGTGAGGCGGATACTTTGTTAATGCTGCTGGCGCGCCCCTTCGACGAGCAGCCGGAGTTTGAAGCTTATGCCGAGCCTGCACCGACTTGGGCCTGCGATCTGTCTATTTCTTGTAGTTCGTAAGGGTACACAACGTCTTACGCGGTAAGCTTTACGCCGTAAGTTAAGAGCTAGTCACCGTTTTATTTACCGCGTATGGCGTAATGCGTATAGCGACTTCAATAAACAGGGCACATAAATTATATGAATGATGAAAAATCATCCGCCGCAGTCGCCCTAGTAGCCGTGCAACCGCTGAGCTTTGAGAGTTTTCCCGCTTGGGCCGAACAATTTATAACCGTATTAGATTTGCAGCTAATAGAACGTGAGCAGGGTGCGGATTATCAGCAATGGTTGTTAGGCTTTGAAGGCAGTCGCGTATTGCTGTGCTTTGAGCATTATGGAAACTGCGCTTGGCTGCAGCCCTTTAGCGCCGCCGATCAAGAGGTAGCGGCGTGGCTAACCGAGCAGTGGAACGGGCCTTCGGTAGCTGTCGGTTAAGGGCCAAGCTTACACAATACCGTGTTTTCTGTGGCTGATGGCTAAAGCTGACAATATGACTTAACAGGAGTTCTCACTATGGCACCCAAAGACGTACTGTTGGCATTAGTTGTAATCGGCGTGTGGGGCATGAACTTTGTGGTGATCCTCGCGGGTTTAGATGATGTGCCGCCTATGTTGCTGGGAGCCCTGCGTTTTACCTTGGTGGCCTTTCCTGCCGTGCTGTTGATTAAGCGGCCCGCGGTTCCTTGGCGTTGGCTGATTGCTTATGGCGGTACTATCTCATTAGGCCAGTTTGCCTTTCTGTTTTACGCAATGGCCAATGGCATGCCGGCCGGACTCGCTTCACTGGTACTGCAATCCCAAGCCTTTTTTAGCCTGTTTTTTGCCGCGTTATTGTTAGGCGAGAAGATTAAACCTGTGCATCTGGCGGGCTTGTTGGTGGCGGCGGCGGGTTTGGCGATTATTGGCTTTGGTGGTGACGGCACCATGACCATGCTGGGCTTAGGCCTAACACTGGCGGCATCGGCCATGTGGGCACTGGGTAATATAGTGACTAAAAAAATAGGTCGCGTTAATTTAATTGGTCTTATTGTATGGGGTAACTTGGTGCCACCCTTGCCCTTTTTAGCACTGTCGTTGTGGCTAGAAGGCCCAGCGCAAATAGCAGATGCTTTGCGCCATATTAGTAGACAGACACTGCTCGCCTTGGCATACCTCGCCTTTATCGCCACCCTGTTAGGATATGGCCTCTGGAGCCGTTTATTACAGCGCTATGCTACCGGTATGGTGGCGCCTTTTTCACTGTTGGTACCCGTAGTGGGATTAAGCTCGGCAGTATGGTTGTTGGATGAGCAACTTACCTCGGCCCAGTGGGCGGGCGCGTTACTGGTGATGCTGGGCTTAGGCTTGAATGTGTTTGGCCTACGAGTGTGGAATTTACTTTCAGGTAAAGACAAATGCGTGGCAAAACGTTAGTATAGCGGCCGTCATTCCGAATCTGATTAAAATTAAAGCATTTGTTAATGCCGCACGGCTGGTTATACTAAGCGCCGTTTTCGGAATGGGTTCCCTAACCCCATTATAAAAAAGGTCTATCATGGTTATTTCACCTCAGCAGTACAATACGGCCTTATTTCGGCTGTCTTTCTTTCACGTCGCTATTATTGCCGCCAGTAACTATCTGGTGCAGTTGCCTTTTACCCTGTTTGGTTTTCACACCACTTGGGGTGCACTGAGTTTTCCCTTTATTTATTTAGCGACCGATCTGACGGTGCGCATCTTTGGTGCGGCCATGGCGCGGCGCATTATTTTATTGGTGATGCTGCCGGCCTTGGCCAGCTCTTATGTGTTGTCGGTATTGTTTTTTGAGGCTAAATATCAAGGGCTAGCGGCGCTGTCTGAGTTCAACTTGTTTGTGGCGCGCATCGCACTGGCCAGTTTTATGGCTTATGTGTTGGGCCAGATCATGGATGTGTCGGTGTTTAACCGGTTACGCCAAGTAAAAGCCTGGTGGATAGCGCCCACTTGCTCCACTATTTTTGGCAATTTAGTCGATACGCTGGTGTTTTTTAGCTTGGCGTTTTATCGCTCACCCGATCCCTTTATGGCACAACATTGGGTGGAGATTGCTTGGGTAGATTACGGAGTTAAGCTGCTGTTTAGTTTGGTCTTATTTGTGCCAGCCTATGGCTTGCTGCTCAAGTACTTGAGCAGCAAGTTTATTGGTGAAACCGGTCTTAAGGTACAAACAGTAAGAAGCTAAACAGCAAGGCGCAGCGAGCCACTAGCGCCAGTCGCACTTAGAGTTTAGTGATGGCCTCAATGTCGACGGCTTCAGCATAAGCCTTGAGGTCGTCTTCGCTGATATTGCGGCCATTAAACTGCAGCAAAATGCGGTTTTCGATCATCATCTGTAGCTCTTGGTGGTTATCTTCTGCTTTGCTCATGGCGGTGTGCCCTTGAATGCGCTTCATCTTGTAGCCACCCATGGTCGCCATACTGGGGTTAGCAAACAGCATGCCCATGGTTTGCAGCAGCGGCGAGTCTTTCATGATACTTATCTCTAGACGATGGTCGCCTTTGTGATAATTGCGTGAGGCATTAATACCACCGCCAAAAAGCCCTGCGGCTCCCGCTTGGCTGTCTACCTTATCTGCTTGCCAGCCGGGTAAAGGCTCAGGAAATAACTTACCCAGCTCAACCGCTTGTAGTTGGCGGATTAAGGTGGCGGAATAATCTAATTGCGTCACCGCCTGGGACAGCTCGCCTGCTTGATAAGCCTCGGCGGCGGCTGTGATTGCCTGTTTAATTTCGTTTTCTGCTTCATGAGCGGCTTCAATCGCTTCTTTAGTCGCGGTATTCGACTCTGCGGCCAACAGCTGTCCTGCCAGCAGTAGGTTGGGCATTAATAAACTTATCCATAGCCAGCGCTTAGTCATAAGGTTCCCTCCTCAATAAGCTCTAGATCTCAGCTAAAGCAGTGTTGTTTATTGTAGTAGAGACATAACTAGTAGCCGCACCGGCTAGGGACGCTGGCGAGCAGGATTGAAAAAAGTGTAAATGATAGTTGCAAACAGTAATGATAATAGTTATCGTTACTTTGCTTTCGAGGAGTGGTTCCCCGCGACGTTAAGTTATGGTTAAGTTATGGTTAAGTTATGCGGTAAGCGGAGATAAGTTTTTGAAGGCACGACATTGCTCACATTGCTCACATTGCTTCCAGAGTTTTTTAGGCCAGCTTATGCTGGCCTTTTTTATGCGATTGAGACTTCTTCGCCACGGAATCCACGGAAGAACACGGAAAAATAGAGATCAGATCTGAAAGTGATTTTTATGGTAAGAGCCACCCCAAGCCATAAGAAAGGGAGGTCTTACCATAATAGGATCTTATTACTTGTCGAGTTTATATCATCTTAATTTTTCCGTGGATTCCGTGTTCTTCCGTGGCAAAAACATTTCTAGTCTTTTGAACTTAGCTAGGCGCCTAGTGCTGGGCGCTGCTCTTACATCTCCAATAAGCGTTTCACTAGTTTGCCGATACCAATATCCGCCTCGGCAATGTTTTTGGCTAGCATGTAGGCGGGGGTCGAGATCACCTGATAACGGGCATCCTCTACTACGTCCGTCACCGCACAGCCGATGTGCTCGCCGCCCATGGCGATAAAAGCATCGGCGGTGCCCGTGTCTGTGCCGATAGTGCCTTTCACGCCAGCTGGATAAACGCGCGGGATCAAGATGGGCGCTATGCAACAGTAGCCTGCGGGTTTGCGGGCACTGGCAAACGACTTGCAGGCCGCCTGCACTTGGGCATCGAGCTGCATGTCTGTGCCTTGACTGGCAAAGTCACTTAAGTTTTTCGCCACGCCAAAACCGCCAGGTAACAGCAGTGCATCAAAATCGCTCACATTGAGCTCGGTGAGCGGTTTAATCTCGCCCCGAGCAATGCGCGCCGCTTCGGTTAGTACATTGCGCTGTTGGCCAGCGTCTAATGTTCCCGTGAGATGATTGGTAGTCTCTTGGGGTTTATCGGGCGCAAAGCATTGATAGCTCGCGCCCTGTTTGGTGAGGTGTAATAAGCAGAGCACGGCTTCATGAATTTCAGAACCGTCATTCACGCCGCAGCCGCTTAAAATAATGGCAACTTTTTTCATACCTTATTCCTTGTAAGTGAACGTGAGGAGAGAAGTGTAAAGAGTGAAGGGCTAAAGCTAACAGTAAAACACTGAGTTTGCAGGTTTGAGTATGTTTATCATCTTGCACCTCACCATTTACGCCTCACCTCTTACATATAATTCACAAGGCCATCTAAAGAGATTTCCACATTGCAAGATCTTAATGCCAGATCAAGTATTTTTCTCTAAGTGTCTGATAAGTAAGATCTAATGTTTTTTGACTAGATCTTGTGTAGATCGCCTTTGCACAGACTTATCCACAGGCTAGAAAGTGCTCGCCGTGGTGTCAACAGCCTGGCTGTGGCATGCTAATAGGTAACGCATTAACGAGAACGACACCATGGCTGCCTTACCCAGTAAACCTCTGATCCTAGTTGATGGATCTTCTTATCTTTATCGTGCCTATTTTGCCTCTTTAAAGGCGGATCTACGTACCAGTGACGGCCGCCCCAGTGGGGCAGTTCGCGTGGTCACTAATATGCTGCGCAGCCTGCACAAGCAGTTTCCCGACTCGCAAGTGACAGTGGTGTTTGATGCCAAAGGTAAGACCTTTCGTGACGATCTGTACTCGGAATATAAGGCACAGCGGCCCTCCATGCCCGACGATCTACGTAGCCAAATAGAACCAATTCACAACATTATTAAAGCCATGGGCTTGCCGCTATTGATTGAGTCTGGCGTAGAAGCGGATGACGTGATCGGCACGCTGGCGCGCCAAGCCACCGAGCAGCAATTAGATGTGGTGATCAGCACCGGCGATAAAGACATGGCGCAGTTGGTCACCGATCATGTGCTGTTAATGGACACCATGAAAAATGAGTTTATGGACCGCAATGGTGTGATCGAGAAGTTTGGCGTGCCGCCAGAGCTGATCATAGATCTGCTGGCGCTAGTGGGCGATAAAGTGGATAACATTCCGGGCATGCCGGGCGTAGGTGAAAAAACCGCGCTGGCCTTGTTGCAGGGCTTGGGCTCGATTGAACAGATTGCAGCTCAGCTCGATAAAGTGGCGGATTTGGGCTTTCGTGGATCTAAGAGCTTTGCCGCTAAGTTTGTCGAACATAAAGAGATCTTGGACTTATCTTATACCTTGGCCACCATTAAAACCGATGTGGAGTTGCATTGTGGCCCCGCCGAGTTGCTGCAAACCCCGCCGGATACCGAAGCACTAAAAGCGCTATATCAAGAATATGAATTTCGTAATTTGTTAGCCGAGTTGGATCCAGAGCTTGCCGCGGTATCCGCCAAGCCTGCGGCACCGGCCATGGACGTGAATTATCAGACCATTCTGACCGAAGCCGAGTTGCAAGACTGGGTAGGGCGCTTGGCCAAGGCACCGTATTTTGCCTTTGATACCGAAACCACCAGCCTAAATTATCGCGACGCACGAATAGTGGGCATGTCGTTTTCCGTAGAGGCGGGAGAGGCGGCCTATGTGCCCTTTGGCCATGATTATTTAGATGCGCCGGAGCAGTTGAGTGAAGCCGTGGTATTGGCGGCGTTAAAGCCGCTGCTAGAAGCCGAGCTGCCGATTAAATTGGGTCAGAATTTAAAGTACGATGCCAATGTATTGAAAAATCACGATATTCAGATGCGTGGCATTGGGCTGGATACCATGTTGGAGTCTTATGTACTGAACTCGGTACAAACGCGTCACGACATGGACAGCATGGCTAATTTCTTCTTAAATCACGCCACCACGCCCTTTGAGGCCATTGCCGGCAAGGGTGCTAAGCAGCTGACGTTTAATCAAATTCCCTTAGAAGAAGCGGCATTTTATGCGGCAGAAGACGCAGACATAACGCTGCGCTTGCACCATCATTTAGCCGAACAACTGGCCGCCGAGCCTGAGCTGCAAAGCGTATTTACCGACATTGAAATGCCATTAGTGCCGATTTTGGCTGAGATGGAGTACACAGGCGTTAAGATAGACAGCAAGCTGCTGGCCATCCAAAGCGATGAAATTGCCAAGCGTCTGAAAGAACTAGAGCTACAAGCTCATGAATTAGCGGGCGAACCCTTTAACTTAAGCTCGCCTAAGCAGTTGGGTGAAATCCTGTTTACCAAGCTGGCACTGCCGATTTTGAAAAAGACGCCTAAGGGCGCGCCTTCAACGGCAGAAGAAGTGCTGCAAGAGCTGGCGCTGGATTATCCGCTGCCTAAGTTATTGATGGAATATCGTGGCTTAAGCAAGCTCAAGTCCACTTACACGGACAAGCTGCCATTGATGGTGAATCAGCACAGTGGGCGCATTCATACCTCCTATCATCAGGCCAATGCGGCGACTGGTCGCTTGTCGTCCTCGGATCCTAACTTACAAAATATTCCGATTCGTACGACCGAAGGGCGGCGCATTCGCCAAGCTTTTATTGCCGAGCCAGGCTATAAGTTGGTGGCGGCGGATTACTCGCAAATTGAACTGCGCATCATGGCGCACCTCTCCAAAGATAAAGGCCTGCTCGATGCCTTCGGCCAAGGCTTGGATATCCACAAGGCCACCGCGGCGGAAGTGTTTGGCGTGGCGCTCGACAGCGTAACTACCGAGCAGCGTCGTCGGGCCAAGGCCATTAACTTTGGTTTGATTTATGGCATGAGTGCCTTTGGTTTGTCTCGCCAGTTAGGTATTGCGCGCCATGAGTCTCAGGCTTATATGGATATTTACTTTGAGCGCTACCCAGGCGTGCTCAAATACATGGAAGACACCCGCGCTCTGGCCGCAGATAAAGGCTACGTGGAGACTTTGTTTGGTCGTCGCTTATATTTGCCTGAGATCAACGCTAAAAACGGTGCGCGCCGTAAAGGCGCCGAACGTGCCGCGATCAACGCGCCAATGCAGGGAACCGCCGCCGATATCATCAAGAAAGCCATGATCAAGGTCGCGGCTTGGTTAAAGAGCCAAGCCGACGGTGAAGTGCGCATGCTGATGCAAGTACACGATGAGTTGGTGTTTGAAATTCGTGAAGATAAAGTCGAAGAGTTTAAACAGCAGATCTGCGATCTCATGGAGCATGCGGCCAGTATTGATGTGCCATTACTGGTTGAAGCCGGCGACGGCGATAACTGGGATCAAGCGCATTAACTGACAGCTGCACGCCGTACGTTATACGCGTTACGTTAACAACAAAGCACCGAGCCGGTTGGTTCGGTGTTTCTTTATGTATGACTTACCGCGTATGGCGTAAAGCGTACGGCTTTCTTTTCAAGGTGTAGGTCGCTATTATCCAACCATTGTTAGTCGGGGAGCCTTGGTCAAAAACCTAAGTGCTGAGACGGTAGATGCCGGACCCGCTGTACCTGATCCAGTTAATGCTGGCGTAGGAAACTAACGGGTAAGTGCCACTTTACCTGCAAGTCCTTCGCCCGAAGGAGCTTAATAAATGTCCACTCAGTTCTCTGCTAATGCAGCAAATAAGCAAAAACCTCATCACCAAAAGCCACATCACCAAAAACCAATAGTCCTCACCATTGCCGGCTCAGACAGCAGCGGTGGCGCGGGTATTCAAGCGGATATTAAAGCCATTTCTGCCACCGGCGGTTACGCCTGCTCTGTGATAACGGCCCTCACTGCACAAAATACTCAAGGCGTGACCGCAGTACACCCAACGCCGCAAGCCATGATCCAAGCGCAATTAGACGCGGTATTCAGCGATTTGGCCATTACTTCGGTGAAAGTAGGCATGCTCGGTGATAGCGAAACCATTCGCACAGTAGCGGCGGCGTTGCGCCGTTATCAGCCCCAGCATTTAGTGGTGGATCCTGTGATGGTGACCGCCAATGGCGACATGTTGCTGGCGGACGATGCGGTGCATTGCTTGCGCACCGAGTTGCTGCCGTTGGCGGATGTGATCACGCCTAACTTACCGGAAGCGGCGGCTTTATTGGGGGTGGCGATTCCTGAGTATTTGTCTGACGTAGAAGCCTTATTTGCCGGTTTACAGCAGTTGGATTGTAAGGCGGTATTAATCAAAGGCGGCTTCTTGCAACAAGAAGCGCGTAGCCCAGACTGGTTATTAATGGGTGGTCAAGTGCGCTGCTTCGATACGCCGCGCATTATGACGGCGAATACCCACGGCACTGGCTGTACTTTATCGGCGGCGCTGGCCAGTTATTTAGGTCAAGGTTTTAGCTTAGAAGAAGCCGTAGAGCGGGCTAAGCACTATATCGATCAGGCGATTTTGGCTGGCAGTTTAGTGCGTATCGGCCAAGGCCGAGGTCCGGTGGAGCATTTTTTCGCTACCAAAATAGGCCCGACCCGACTTGTACCATAAATAAAATATTGGAATCGCTATTGCATATAGAGTTGGTGAATACTTAGATCAATCTCTCAATTAACGTTATCAAGCGGGCGAAAAAACTGTGGCCTGCTTGCGTTTTACTAGGTCGACTTGTAGTATCGATCGCCATAATAATATAAAAATAATCGATTAACTGATTGATAAGCTTATTGATAAATAATCGAAATAGCTTCTAACTATAGCCTCTGCCCAGTGTTATCTCTTCCCTATTTTTAGCTTATTCTATTGCCTGAACAGGCAAGGAAAGGAGGCATTTTCCTATGCTTGTTGCCATTTTATCGGGCTTTATTTTAGCCTTTCTGGTGCCACAACTGTCTCGCATTATGGGCGCGAAGATTGGTTGGTGCCTGTCGGTACTGCCGGCGGCATTGTTTGGCTATTTTTTAACGTTTTGGCCGGCGGTGACCGCAGGCGAAACGCTGCATTATCATTATTCTTGGATACCCAGTCTCAATATTAATCTGAGCTTAATGGTCGATGGCCTAAGCCTGATGTTTGCCTTGCTGATCACCGGCATTGGTACTTTTATCTTTATTTATGCGGGCCGTTATCTACAAGGCCACCGAGATATTCATAAGTTATTGATGTATTTGCTGGCCTTTATGGCGGCGATGTTGGGCTTGGTATTATCCAGCAACTTGATTGCCATGTTTGTATTTTGGGAGCTGACCAGCTTTACCTCCTATTTGCTGATCGGCTTTAATCACGAACAAGAAAAAGCCCGCAAGGCCGCCTTGCAGGGCTTTTTTATTACCGTGGCGGGTGGTCTTGCCTTGATGACCGGCTTGATTTTACTGGGCCATATAGGCGGCAGTTTTGAGCTCAGCGAGCTATTGGCCCAAGGCACCTCATTACAAGACAACCCGCTGTTTATCGCCATGATGGGCTTGATACTGCTGGGCGCCTTTACTAAATCAGCACAAACGCCGTTTCATTTTTGGTTGCCTAATGCCATGGCGGCCCCCACTCCGGTGAGTGCTTACTTGCACTCGGCGACCATGGTAAAAGCCGGCATTTATTTAATGGCGCGCTTACAACCCATGATGGCCGGCCATGAAGTCTGGACTACTACGCTGTCGTTATTTGGCGGCGTGACTATGACGGTGGGCGCCATTATGGCGGTGTGCAGTACCGATCTTAAACGTATCTTGGCCTTTTCGACTGTCATGGCGCTGGGTACTTTGACCATGCTGATTGGCATCGGCACGCCTCATGCGCTAGAAGCGGCCATGGTATTCTTGCTGGCCCATGCCTTATATAAAGGCGCGCTCTTTATGGCCGCTGGCACCTTGGATTACTCCACCGGCACTAAAGATGTACGCGACTTGTCGGGCCTGCGCATCTATATGCCGCACACGGCGATGTTTACCACTCTTGCCGCCCTGTCATTGGCGGGTATTCCGCCTTTGTTTGGCTTTATCGCCAAGGAGCTGATGTTTAGTGGTGCTTTAGGCAGTACTAAACTGGCCGCTTTATTAACTGTGCTGTGCTTGATTACCGCTATTTGCATAGTGGCGGCCAGTGCCTTGGTGGCCGTTAAGCCCTTTTATGGCCCTTATAAAGTCACACCCCGAACACCGGAAGAAGCGCACTGGTCGATGCGCTTAGGCTTCACGGTGTTGGCGCTGCTTAGCCTGCTATTTGGCTTAATGCCCAGCTTGGTTTCTCCATTATTACAGGCGTCAATCGCGGCCATTAACGGCGGCGCTAGCGTCGAGCTGGATCTGGCGTTATGGCACGGTTTCAATCTTCCGTTATTGCTGAGCGGTGTGGCGTTATTGTGCGGCGCACTCTTATATTGCTACTGGAATAAGGTTCGCGAGCCGTTAAGCAGTGCCATCGATTTCTTGGCTTATGGGCCTGAGCGTGGCTATGAACACATTATGCAAGGCCTAGTGTGGATTGCCGATAAGCAAACGCGGGTGCTGCAAAACGGCTATATGGCCAATTATATTTTGACTATCTTGCTGACCACCATTGGCTTATTAACCTACGTCTTCTGGTCTGAAGATGCCTTCGTCTACTCCTTATCCTTTGAAGGAGTGCGTTTTTATGAAGTGGTGATAGTGCTGCTAATGATGGTGTCGGCGGTCTATGCCTGTGGCACTACCTTGCGTTTAGGATCTGTGGCGGCCCTTGGTGTGTTAGGCTTTGTGATGGCCATGGTCTACGTGTTCTTTAGCGCACCAGACTTAGCCATTACCCAGATTTTGGTAGAAACCCTGACCGTGATCATGCTGGTACTGGTGTTATTCCGCTTACCGCGTTTTCAGGAGCTATCCGGTCGTGTGGTGCGCTGGCGAGATGCCGTCGTGGCCGCAGCCTTTGGTGTGCTGGTAACCATGATGCTGCTTACCGTGCATCAAACTGCCCTGCCGGGTGAGCGTATCTCGGATTATCTGGCCGCTAACAGTTACGTGCTGGCCCATGGTCGCAATATAGTGAACGTGATCTTGGTGGACTTTAGGGCGCTCGATACCTTAGGCGAAATCTTCGTGTTGGCCTTGGCGGCCATAGGCGTGAACGCCATGATCCGCCTTCGCGATGAGGCTAAATCATGAGAACAGATACTTCCATAATTCTACAAACCGCCACCCGCATGCTGGTGCCGCTGCTGTTATTGTTTTCCATTTTTTTACTGTTGCGCGGCCATAACGAACCCGGCGGCGGCTTTATTGCGGGCTTAGTGGCATCGTGTGCCTTTGGCTTACACCTGTTTGCCTTTGATGCGCGCAGTACCCGTGTGCTGCTAAAAGTCGAAAGCCAGCATCTGATGGGCGTGGGGCTGTGCATGGCGTTGGTTAGCGGCATGGTCGGCGTGCTGTTAAAAGGTCAGCCTTTTTTAACCAGCCAATGGGCCGCGTTTTATGTGCCAGGCATTGGTGAGTTAAGCGTGAGTACGCCTTTATTGTTCGATATCGGTGTCTATTTAGTGGTGATCGGCGTGGTGTCGACCATTTTACTGTCGCTAGATAAGTCGGAGGATTAATGGAAAACCTATTCGCATTCGTGATTGGCGGCCTGTACGCCACCGCCTTATTTATGATGCTCAGACGCAGCATAGTGAAATTGGTGATCGGGCTGATGATTTTATCGAACGCCGCCAATTTACTGATTTTAACCGCCGGTGGTTTGGTGCGCGGCGCGCCGCCTTTGATCCCCGATCACTTAGAGCGTGTCACCACGACCATGGCAGACCCTTTGCCGCAGGCGCTGATTTTAACCGCCATCGTGATTAGTTTTGGGGTTCTCGCCTTCGCCGTGGTGCTAATTCACCGCGCTTATGAAGTGATTGGAGCCGATGATATGAATGAAATGAAGAGCACCGACTCGTGAATATAGCCATAGTTCTACCTATTTTTATTCCCATGCTGGCCGGTGCCCTCACCTTGGCCTGTTGGCAATGGCGCAACGTACAGCGCTGGTTATCCTTGTTATCGGGCACAGGCCTGTTGCTGGCGGGCATTTATCTGTTTATCCAAGTACGCGAGCAAGGCATCTTGGTCGCCTACATGGGGGATTGGGCCGCACCCTACGGCATTACCTTAGTGGCGGATTTACTGAGCGCCATTATGGTGTTGGTGACCGGCATTGTGGGCTTAAGTGTGGCGGTTTATTCGCTGGCGACCATGAGCCAGAAGCACGAAGCCTTCGGTTATTATCCACTGCTGCATTTGATGTTAGCGGGCGTGGCGGGCGCGTTTTTAACCGGCGATATCTTTAACCTCTATGTGTGGTTTGAGATCATGTTGGTTGCCTCGTTTGGCTTGATGATCTTGGGCGGCGAGCGGGCGCAGATGGAAGGGGCGGTCAAATACGTCACCCTAAACTTATTATCCTCGGCGTTATTCTTAACGGCAGTGGGCTTGCTCTACGGTTACGCGGGCACGCTGAACATGGCGGACTTAGCCGTCAAATTAGGTACCGGCGAACAGCCGGGTTTAGTGACGGTGATTGCCATGCTGTTTATGGTGGCCTTTGGCATTAAGGCAGCGGCCTTTCCGTTGTTTTTCTGGTTACCGGCGTCTTATCACACACCACCGGTGGCGATTTCGGCGGTGTTTGCCGGCTTGCTCACCAAGGTGGGTGTGTATGCGCTGTATCGCGTCTTTAGCCTGATTTTCGTACAAGATATCAGCTTAACCCATCATCATATTTTGATGGGCATGGGTATTTTTACCATGCTCACCGGGGTACTGGGGGCGGCGGCGCAGTTTGAAGTGCGGCGCATTCTCTCGTTTCATATTGTCAGCCAAATTGGCTATATGTTAGTGGGTTTGGCGTTATTTACGCCGCTCGCCATCGCCGGCGGCGTCTTCTATATTTTTCACCATATAATCGTGAAAACGAACCTGTTTCTGATCAGCGGCATCATGTATCGCTATCATGGTAGCTACGAGTTATCGAAGTTAGGTGGACTGTATCGGGCCACACCTTGGCTGGCCCTCTTGTTCTTAATTCCGGCCATGTCGCTGGCGGGCATACCGCCGTTATCGGGCTTTTTCGCCAAATATACGGTGATCAAGGCCGGTGTATTAGAAGGCGCTTGGTGGATGGTGGGTATCGCCTTATTGGTGGGCTTACTGACCTTGTATTCGATGGTGAAAATTTGGGCCGAAGCCTTCTGGAAACCTTTGCCAGAAGAAGCAAAACCGCTGCGCGGTGGCGAAGACCCCAATCGCTATTTGTTGTATTTACCGGTCGCCGTACTGGCCGGTATGACGCTCACCATAGGTTTAGGTGCCGAGTGGTTTGTGCAATTAGCGTTAGATACCGCCGACCAATTATTAACGCCCAGCGGCTACATTGACGCCGTATTAGGCCCTATTGAAGCTAGGAGTCGCCCATGAAGGCCTTTGGCTGGAATATGTTATTGGCCCTGTTTTGGGTCGTGTTATCGGGCAGTTACAGCATAACTAACTTGGTGGCCGGCATGGTGCTCAGTTATTTGGTGTTGGCCTATGTGGCGCGAGATAAGCCGGAATTTGCTAACTACTTTGGCAAGGCGCTCAATATCATCGGCTTTATCTTATTTTTCATTTGGGATTTAACCAAGGCTAACGCACGCGTGGCCTATGACGTGCTGACGCCTACGCACTTGATGCGCCCGGGCGTTATTGCTATTCCCTTGGACTTAAAAGACGACGCCGCTATTAGCTTATTTGCTAACTTGATTACGGTGACGCCGGGCTCCTTGGCGCTGGACGTATCCAGTGATCGCAAGGTGCTGTATGTACATTTGATGTATCTGGATGACGAAGGCGCTCAGTTGGCAGAGTTGAAGTCACTAGAAGCCAGAGTAATGAATTTGTTGAGGTAAACCATGCTCGAGATATCGATTACCATCTCTTTTATTTTTTTAAGTATCGGCTTAGTGCTGGCCACCATCCGCCTGTTGCGCGGGCCCACGCTACCAGACCGAGTGGTGGCGCTAGAAGTGATTGCCTCCATGACGGTGGGCTTTATTTTGCTGTACAGCATCAGTTATGGCGTGCCCGCGTTGATTGATGTGGCACTGGTACTGGCATTAACGTCGTTTTTAACGGCGGTGGCCTTTGCCCGTTATCTGGAGCGAGGAGCGCAACTCAATGATGATTGAAATCGCTACCAGCGTATTGCTGCTACTGGGCGCGTTTTTAATGCTGCTCTCGGGGATTGGCATTATTCGTATGCCGGACTTATTAACCCGCATGCACGCCACCAGTAAAGCCGGCGCCTTAGGTATAGGTCTTATGGCTTGCGGCTATATGGTGTTTTACAGCGCCGACACCAGTTTAGTGGTGCGCGCCCTGGCCATGGTGGTGTTTGTACTCGTGACTGCTCCCATCGCCGCCCACGTCTTGGCGCGTGCCGGTTATTTTGTGGGTATCGAGTTGTGGGAAGGCACTATTAAAGACGTCATCAAAGAGCGCTACGACTTAAAAACCCGCCGCTTAGGCAGTGCGCCTAAACGAAGGGATGATGAAGATACTTATTAAGACAGCTGTACGCCGTACGCGTTACGTTATCCGTTAAAACAAGAAAAGAGCCAAACAAAAAAGCCGAACCTTAGGGTTCGGCTCTTTACGTATCGCGTAAGGCGTATGGCCTCGCTACTTACTGCTCAACCAAATTTCAGTCACTTGCTGGGGTAAGAGCATGGGATCAAAGGGTTTGGCGATCACGTCTGCAGCACCCATGGCTTTGTAGGCGGCAATTTCTTGGGGCTGAATTTTTGCGGTCATAAAAGCGATGGGAATATGAGCCAGCTCCGGTTGCTGGCGCAGGGCGGTCAGCGTGGTCGGGCCGTCCATACCTGGCATCATCACATCCAGCAAAATCAACTGCGGCGCAAAGGCGGGCGCTTGTGCTAATGCTTGATCGCCGCTGGCGCACAATAACATCTTGAAGCCACCGACCATTTCCAGTGCCAATTGGGCTATCTCGCGTATATCAGCATCGTCTTCTACGTACAAAATCCGGCTCAAGGCGGGGTGAGGCATATTAGTTCCTGTTAGCAGCAGAGGATAAGGAAAGCGCCTCTTGGCTGGGTTGAGTGTGGCTCGCTTCCTCTGCCGCTTTGGGCCACCATTTTTCTACATCTAAGCCCGCTTGGCGCAACATGCGCAGTGCTTCTGGGGTGTCTAGGCGAGAGGCTACTCTTAAGGCAGCTAAGTGCATGATCAACAAAGGTCGTTGTGTGGCATGAGTCGGTGCTTGATGAATGGCACCGATTAGCTCGCGAGTGGGTAAGGGCAAACCCCACTGTACCTTAAGTTGGTTGCCGTAATTAGGGCTCCACTCGGAAATTGCTAATGGCAGCTGTTCATCATTGAGTGTGGCGCCTTGCGCAATAAAATCTTGCAGGGCACGCAGCACCGCTAATTCGCCGACGCGACTCAAGAGGCCAGCCGTATAACAACTGGCGCTGCTTAAACCCACACTCATTGCCATGGCGCGCGCGAGACTGGCCACTTGCTCGGCGGTGGAGTGATAAAGCTGTGCTTGCTTTAGTAATCTCGCATCTTGCAGCGAGCCGCGAATATCCAGCGCCAGTGCCATGGCCGTGGCCAATGCCATATCGACCCCTAGGATACTGATAGCCTCATCGACGCGGCTTATGGGTTGGCCACTGCGCTTTAATGAGGCGCCATTGGCTAAATTCAGCAGGCGAGCGGTAAGCGGTATCTCATTTTTCCATGCGCGCGCCAAGTCTTGTGCTGATAACTCAGTACTGCTCTCCAGCAAGGGCAATAGGGCTTCCAGCGCTAACTCGCTGGGTAAAGTAAGCTTGCCGGTTAAAGCTTGGCTTAACCAAGTGTTTAAACAAACAGTGAGCTTAGCTTGGCTCTGTTGCTGAATTAGACGAGCTAATAGCGGCTCTAGTCGCTGCTGCAGCATGGGCAGGTTTAGCGGCTTGGCAATAAATTCACTTACCCCACAGCGCGCTGCCGCGATCACGGCTTCGCGGTCGGAATGGGCACTGATCATGACCACCGGCAACTCAGGCGCTTGGCTGCGCACTAACTTCACCAAGTCTAGGCCTGAACCATCCGTGAGCTGGTACTCGCAAATAACCAGTTGCATGCTAGGCTGCCAAGCGGCTTTGGCCTCTGCCAGAGTGCTGCAGTATTGCACTTGAGCATGGGGCGCTAAATTAGCTAACACCAGCTCAATCAGCTCGGCGACTAAAGGGTCATCATCTAACAGCAAAATATCCATGATTAATCAGCCCCATCCTGAGCTAAATTTTCGTCTCGCCCCAAGCGTGGGTGCTGGTAGCAGGTGACGCCATTTCTGCCGGCTTGCTTTTGTTGATAAAGCGCGTCGTCTGCTGCATTCAGGGCTTGCTCTTCACCGCTAAAGTTATTGAGCTCAGCCAGCCCTACGCTTACGGTGGCATGAAAGGTGCCGTCACTGCCAATAAAACTTAGCTGGGAGAAGTGATGGCAAATATCCTTAAACATTAGCTCCGATTGAGCCAGTTTGCAGTCCGGTAAGATAATCACAAATTCTTCGCCACCGTAGCGGCCTAAATGATCGGTGGTGCGCAGCCGCTTTTGTAATACTTGCGCCAATGCTTTGATTACTAAGTCGCCCACGCCGTGGCCATGGCGGTCGTTAACCTGTTTAAAATGATCTAAGTCTAAAATAGCGATGCTAGTGTGGTGGCCGAGGCGCTGTACGCGCGCGTATTCATGAGTGAGAGCTTGTTTAATATGCGAATGATTAAGCAGGCCGGTTAAGCCATCGCAGGATACTAGCTTGGCGAGCTGGCGCGCGCGATAACAGAGGGTACGCACGGTGCGGATCAGCTGCTCATCGGAAATCGGCTTAGTGATAAATTCATCGGCGCCTTGGGCGAGTGCGTTAATTTGCAAGTCGCGGTCTTGCTCCGACGAGAGATAAATAATCGGCAAACTCAGCCATTCGGGCTCGAGGCGGATCATGCGCGCCAAGGTGACACCTGAATAGGGCGGCATATGCACATCTAACAGCACTATGTCGGGGCGAAATTCTGCCAACACCGCCAATAAGCCCTCAGGCTGGGCCATCACTTTGACATTCTTACCCGCCTGCGTGAGCACTACGCGGTAATGCTCGGTGAGCTCTTGATCATCATCCAGCAGTAATACCTTACTGGCATGATGCTGTTGTTGCTCGGCTTTAAGTTGCTCGATGCGCTTGGCCAGTTTAGGCACCTCAACCGGTTGCATAAATAAGCCATCGGCACCTTGTGCGGCCAAGGCATAGCGCGCCTGAAAACTGTCATCTTGACCGATGCACAATATCGGGGCTGGCGCTTTGTGTTGTGCTTGGGCTTGTTGCTGATTCCAGGCCACCACTTGGCTTAACAATGCAGCAGGAGTGATGATAATGCTCGCCGGATGCCAGCACTGTGTGCAGTGTTGCGGTAAATTTTCACAATGGCGCACGTTAAAGCCATAAGTCATTAAGGCCTCGCCCAACGCTGCCAAGCCGGCATCCAGCACTAATAATTGAGTTTTTTCACCCGTATGCTCCACCAGATCCCAGTTAATGGCAGTAGACGCGGGCGCCTCTGCTGCCAATAACAGCTGCGATAATTGGCTTAGCCGTGTTAGAACGGCTGGCTCTATCTGGCAGCCTGTTGATAACTGAGCCGGCTCAACGGTATGTATCACCTCTTTAATCAGCTGCTCTAACTGGCTGGCTTCTTCGCCTAATTGATGAAAACCAAAGGTGCCGCTTGAGCCGGCTAAACGATGCAACAAATGATAGAGGTCTTGCAGATCATCTGGATGACAGACGCCGCCTTGCCAATCAGCCAGCTTAGGCGCTAGCTCGGTGAGTTGAGCTGTGGTGCGCTCGGCAAACCGTTTTTTTAACATCATAAGACGGTTGTCGATAGCGGTGACTTCAGACGTCATGCGTGTCCTCCAGTAAACAGCTGCTCAGCCAAAATAAGTCAGCCAGCAGCGTGATGCCCGTTTTGTATGCGAGCAAAATAATAACTTGATACGTTAAACACCGTATTTATCGCTTAATGTTATCACGTTAAGTAATACACTAACGGCTGCAACGCACCATCAAGGAAGAAGTCGGATGCGCTTATCACTCAAGAAACAGATTGTCATTATTATTTTAGCCGCCGCCTTTGTGACCATATTTGCGGTACTGCTCACGGCTTATCATATGTTAGTGAATGGCACTGAACGTCAGTTACGTGCCAATCAAGTGGCCATGACCGCCCGTGCCGCCGAGCAAGTAGAGCAGTTGCTGGCATTACGCTTGAATACATTAGCCCATATTAGTGTGCTGCTGTCTAATGGCCAACGCCTCCATTCTATGACTGAGCTCAACCATCAGCTTACGCGCCAGCGCAAGATCAATGGTTATGCCATGTTTCCAGATGGCATTGTAGTGCTAGATAAACAGGGGGTGGCGCAAGCGGAGAGCCTGTTTGAGCCTGGCCGAGTCGGCATGGATTACTCGAGTCGACCTCATGTTCAGCAAGTGCTCGCCAGTAAAAAAGTGGTGATCAGCCCACCTGTGATCGGTCAAACCTCAGGCCAACCGTTAATCTTTATGTTACAGCCCATTCTCTCGGATGAAGGAGACTTGCTGGGTGTGCTGGTGGGGGTGATTAACTTGGCCCACGCTTCACTTTTGCCCAAGCAAAGCGTCAGGCAAGCGCGGCGCGAGGGTGTGCAGTTTAAGATTATTGACACTCATAATCAGCTGTACGCCTATAACGGCGAGGATAGCGATCCACAAACTGAGTTAGCGCCTTTGCCGGCACCCTTAGTCGATCCGTTAGTGGACGCGGCTTTCTCTGGCTTTAGCGCGGGGATAGTGGAGCTGAACACGCAGCAATGGGTGTTTGCTCATACCCGACTCGAAGTGTTGGATTGGGTATTTGTGAGTGCCGTGCCCTATGCCCGAGCTATCGCGCCCGCTAAAGCCTTTTTTGTGCGTTTTGCGGGTATTAGTATCCTAATCGGCGTCGTGCTGTCTACGCTGGCTTTTTGGCGGGTATGGATCTTGATGCGGCCATTAGAAACTATGACCCGTCAAATTCGCGACATGGCTAGCGAAGGTTGTGATAGCACGCCCTTATCAGAAGCGGGCGTGACCGAGGTGTCACGGTTAGCGCAAGCCTTTAATCAACTGACCGCCGAGCGTAAAGCGCTGAGCGAAGTGAAAAATGATTTTGTGGCCGTGATCAGCCATGAATTGCGCACCCCGCTTACCTCCATCAATGGAGCCTTAAAATTACTAGGCTCGGGGTTGATAGGGCCCATGCCAGAGAAAGCGCATGATTTGGCGGAGCTTGCCTTGCGTAATGGCGAGCGCTTGCAACTGATCATCAATGATTTATTAGATTTTAATAAGCTCAGTAGCGGAAAAATGACTTTGGCGCCGGTGCTGATAGAAATGAGTGATCTAATAGCGGAAGCGGTAGCCGCCAACCAACCCATGGCTAGCAGCTATAAGGTGAAGCTACGGCTGCAGGTTGCGGACTCATTAACTGCCTTTGTCGATCCGCTGCGCCTGCGGCAAATATTAGATAATCTGACCAGCAACGCCATTAAATTTTCGCCGCCCGAGGGCTGGGTTACTGTGCGTGCCGAAACGGTAAAAAGCGGGATACTACGTATTACCGTGAGCGATCAAGGTTTAGGCATAGCTGCCGATTTTAGTCAGCACTTATTTGAGCGTTTTTCTCAAGCCGAGCATGGCACCATGCGCGCCAGTAAAGGCACCGGCCTTGGCTTAACCATCTGCAAAGATCTGGTGACCTTGATGCAAGGAAAAATCGGTTTTTATAACAGTGCTGGCGCCCATTTTTGGCTGGAGTTGCCGCAATTTACCCCAGCTCTAGCTCCAACCCCAGGCCTAAGCCCAGATAAGGAACCGCGCCATGAAGCCACCGCTGATCCCCGCTAATGAGTGGCATCGACTGCAAGCGCTGTTAAAGACTGGGCTGCTCGATAGCCCGCCTGAGGCGGGATTAGATCGCATTACGCGGATTGCCCAGCAAACCTTTGGCGTCGAAATTGCCTTGGTGTCTTTGATTGACCATGAGCGGCAGTGGTTTAAGTCGCGCCAAGGGTTAGAGGTGCGTGAAACCCACCGTGACTTATCTTTTTGCGGCCATGCCATCTTAGATGAAGCGGTGTTTATTGTAGAAGACACACTAGCCGATCCCCGCTTTGCCGATAACCCGCTGGTGCAGCACGCCCCTTATATTCGCTTTTATGCGGGCGCACCTTTACGCACTAATGATGGCTACCGACTGGGCACCTTATGCGTGATCGACAAGCAACCACGAGCCTTTAGTGAGCAAGATGCCCAGTTATTACGGGAATTGGCCGATTGTGTGGAAGAACAGATCCGCCAACGCCAATTACTGGAGCTAAGCCAAGCACTAGAGGCCAGTGAAGCGAGAGCGCAGTTGGTGATTACCAACGCCAGTGTCGGCACTTGGCAATGGGATCTGCAGACTCAAGAGTGTGAATTTAATGAGCGCTGGGCGCAGATGCTAGGTTATCAACTATTCGAGTTAATCCCCATCGATATAGAAACCTGGCGCAGTCGCTTGCACCCGGAAGACCAGCCTAAGTTAGCGAATTTATTAGCGCGCTACCTTGAGGGCCTTGAGCCTAAATATGAATACAAGTATCGCATGCGCCATAAGGCGGGCCATTGGATCTGGGTGCAAAGCCGCGGTCAGGTGGTAAGCCGAGACGCACAAGGCCACGCACTAAAATTGTATGGCTCGCACATGGATATTACCGCCGAACACTTGGCCTTGGTGCAGCTAGAGCGTAAAAACCAAGCGCTTGCTTTGCTTAATCGCATCGCGTTTGAACTCAATGGCAGCTTAGATGACAAGATTAATCAGGCGCTGGCGCTCGGCTGCCAATTTTTAGGGCTTGATATTGGCATCGCCAGCGAGATTATCGGCGATCTGTATGTGGTGCGTTGGGTGGCGGCACCACCAGCAGTGGGCATTAGCTCCGGGTTGCACTTTGTACTGGAGCAAACCTATTGCCAGCTGTTATTACAACAAACGGGCGTGCTGGCCATTGCCCGCATGAGTGAGTCTGCTTTTAAGCATGAAGGCTGCTATCAACAATTAGGGCTAGAAAGCTATTTGGCTATTCGCCTAGAAGTAGACGGTCAGTTATTTGGCACCCTTAACTTCTCGGATACGCAGGCGCGCGCACAGCCTTTTGATGATACTGATTATATGTTTTTAGGATTGCTGGCCCATTGGCTGGGCGAGATGTTAAGTAGCAAGCAGCATGAAGAGCGCTTAACTAAGTTGCTCGACCAAATGCCCGGTATGTTGTTTCAGTACCGACAATGGCCCGACGGCCATATTAGCTTTCCTTACAGCAGCAGTGGCATTAAAAATATTTATGGCGTCACACCTGAGCAAGTACTGCAAGATGCCGGTCAGGTTTTTGACTGCATCTATGAACCCGATGTGGCAAAGGTGCTGGCGGCAAACCTACGGTCTGAACAACAACTGGGAACTTGGTATGTGCAATTTCGCATCAAACAAGCCGATGGCAGCTTGCGCTGGGTAGAGGGGCGATCGCAACCGGAACGCCTCGACGATGGCAGCATCATTTGGCACGGCTACTTAGTGGACGTACAAGCGGAGAAACAAGCGCAGTTAGCGCAAGTGGCCAGTGAGCAGCGGTTGCGCAGTTTGTTTGAGTTGTCATCGATTGGCATTGCCCTCAATGATTTTTACAGTGGCGAGTTTATTGATGTGAATCAGGCGTTGCTCGATGCCACCGGCTTTGATAAAGCGCAGCTGCTGAGTTTGGATTTTCGACGCTTAACGCCGCGTGAGTATCAAGCGCTAGACCAGCAAGCTGGCGCAGAGTTACAAGCCAGCGGCCGTTACGCGCCCTACGAAAAAGAATATGTTCGCCAAGATGGCAGCCATTTTCCGGTGCGCCAACAAGGGGTGTTAATGACCGAAGCCGACGGCCGCACTTTATTGTGGTCTTTGGTGGAAGATATTTCTGAGCTGAAAAAAGTTGAGCAACTGCAAAAAGAATTTGTGGCCACCATCAGCCATGAATTGCGCACTCCCTTAACCTCGATCACCGGCTCGTTAGGCTTGCTGGTGCAAGGGGTGTTGGGCGATTTACCGCCTAAGGTCGATAAATTACTGCGGGTGGCTTATCACAACAGTCAGCGCTTAAATTTATTGATCAACGATCTGCTTGATATTGAAAAATTAGCCGCCGGTAAGATGCATTTTAATTTACAAATCCATGATTTAACCGCGCTGGTTAAGGCGGCCATTAATATGAATCAGCCCTTAGGTAAAGAGCGAGGCGTGGCGCTGGCACTAATAGCCGAGGTCTCCGGCGCGCGGGTATTGATTGATAAAGACAGATTCTTACAAGCGCTGTCTAATTTACAAGCCAATGCCATTAAGTTTTCCCCCCTTGATGGACGTGTGACGGTGGCTATCGAGCAGGGTGGGGCGGGATATTTTCGTGTGCGAGTGCAGGATCAAGGCGAGGGCGTGCCGCTGAACTTTAGAGATCGAATTTTTGAGAAGTTTGCCCAAGCCGATAGCTCAGACAGCCGCCAAAAAGGTGGCACCGGTCTGGGCTTAGCCATTACGCGCCAGTTAATCGAAGGCATGCAGGGGCACGTGGATTATGAGTCAGTCCCCGGCCAAGGTGCCTGTTTTTGGTTGGATGTGCCTGAGTCTTGTGAGGAGTAAAGGGTGAGGTGTGAGGCGTAAAACGAGCAGAAAAAAGCCGAACCTGCTGGGCTCGGCTTTTTCTTACGCTGTGTTAATGAGGCGAGCACAGCGTAAAACAACGCAGGTAATGAAGTCGATAAGCATAGAATAGAGGCGTCACCTGCGCCTCACTCTTTATACTTCACTCCTTACTGGCGGTTAAATCGACGCCACTTCCTCAGGAGTAAGGTAGCGCCATTGGCCCTCGGGTAAATCACCCAGCACTATCTCGGCCACTTGTAGGCGGTGCAACCCCACCACAAAGTTGCCAACGGCAGCAAACATGCGCTTCACCTGATGGTACTTACCTTCTTGTATGGTCAGTAGCACGCGGGTGGGAGTTATAGTCTCAAGCTGTGCGGGTAAGGTAGGCGTGTCTTCGCCGTGCAGCATAATGCCCTCGGCAAACTGTGCTGCCACGTCTATAGCTAATGGCTCGGCTAAATCCACTTGATAGACCTTTTTGCAGCCATGCTTAGGCGCACGCAAGCGGTGGGACCATTTGCCATCGTCGGTGAGCAACAATGCCCCTGTGGTGTCCACGTCTAAGCGGCCGGCGCACTGAATGCCACGGCACAGCTCAGGTGGCAACAGCTGTAACACACAAGGATGAACATCATCTTGGGTGGCGCTGATATAGCCAACCGGTTTGTGCAATAACACATAACGCGCCTTAGGCTCGCCTAATAAACGGCCCTCTAAACGCACTTCTTGACCATTAATTTGTTGGTCGCTTTTTTTTACTACTTCACCATCTACGGTGACCTCGCCTCTGTGTAAGGCTTTTTTCACTACAGAACGGGTAAGGCCGGTGGCTTCAGCTAAGAATCGGTCGAGACGCATTAGGCAATGTCATCTTGGTTAGAGTCGGCATCGTCTTCGTTCAGCCAGGCGTGAAGCACTTCTTTAGCGCGGTCTACACCTAAGCTTTTCAGTGAGCTAAAAGATTCAACACGAATATCGCCGCCAAATACTTTTACTGCTTCGCGCACGCGTAATACTTCCGAGTTACGCTGGCCGGGCTTGAGCTTGTCGCTCTTAGTGAGCAGTGCTAGTACCGGTAAATTACTCTCAGAGGCCCACTGTAACAGCTGCTGGTCTATGTCTTTTAATGGATGGCGAATATCCATGAGCACCACTAAACCTTTTAAGCTGTCACGCTTTTGTAAGTAAACAGACAAAGCAGCCTGCCACTTTAGCTTCATTTCTTGTGGTACTTTGGCGTAACCGTAGCCGGGTAAGTCGATTAAACGTTTACCAGGGCTCAGCTCAAACACGTTGATCAGCTGAGTACGACCGGGCGTTTTACTGATGCGCGCCAGACTTTTCTGCTGGGTAATCGTGTTTAAGGCAGATGATTTACCTGCGTTTGAGCGGCCGGCAAAGGCAATTTCTACGCCGGTATCGGCGGGCATTTCGTTAATATCAGGCGCACTAGTAATAAAGCGGGCGCTGTTAAAACTTATCTGTTTGTTATCCAATATGAATTCCTCTGGGTTCTGGTGCCGCTTTGCTTACTTTCTTGCAAAATAATTGTAGAATGGTGTCGTTTTTTGAATCGCATTGTAACATGCCCTTGTCGGTATGTGATCTGGAAGCTCTTACAACGAGAAGTCGCAACGTCATGAAAAAAATTGTTTTCACGCTAGCCTTAATGCTCGGAGTGGTTGGTGTTGCCCAAGCTCAGGGCGACGTAGAAGCAGGTAAAGCCAAGTCAGCTACTTGTGCTGCTTGTCATGGCCCTGATGGCAACAGCCCCATCGATATGTATCCTAAACTGTCGGGTCAGCATGCCTCTTACTTAGCTAAGCAATTAGTTGAGTACAAGGCCGCTGCCACCGGTGGTGAAGGTCGCGCCAACGCCATCATGGGCGGCATGGCCATGTCTTTGTCTGAAGAAGACGTAGCAGACTTATCTGCTTACTTCGCCAGCCAAGCCATTACGCCAAACGCAGCCCCTGAAGATGTTATCGAACAGGGCGCCGCTTTGTACCAAGGTGGTGATATCGAGCGTGGCGTTACCGCCTGTATCGCTTGTCACGGCCCACGGGGCGAAGGCTTAGAAGCAGCTAAATTTCCTAGCTTATCTGGCCAGCACCCTAAATACATCGCCGAGCAGTTACAGCTGTTTCGCAGTGGCGAGCGTAACAACGATCCGAACGGCATGATGCGCAGTATAGCGGCCAAGTTGACCGATCAAGACATAGAAATTTTGTCTCAATACGTATCTGGTCTGCGTTAATACTCAGTGTTGGGGGCCAAGTGCCCCCAGCTTGCTCTGGTTTCCTCCATGTCTGCCCAGTTGCACGACCTGAACTGCCTCCTTTGCTCTCATTCTGAACCGCCTTTATTTTGGCAGGATGCCGCTCGCGCTGATCAAAGCGACACCGGCTTTGCCTTAATTTTTGTCGATCCTGACTATTAGCGGGGAATGAACGTATAGCGGGGGATGAACGTAAAAAGCAGCATATGTTCTGTACTAATATTAATCAGACATATTAACAAAGCATGCTCAGCTTGGCATGTATAGCTAGACAGGGCACTGGCGGTCTTTTACTGCGCCTTGGCCGCGGGCTGATTTGATGACCAAACAGGCTGGTGAGCAACGCTCATTGGCACGACAAACAGGCTCCCACTGCCGCGATTTTTGCCAAGACTCAGAGCTTGGCGTGCCCGCGCAGAGGGGCTCGCTATCGAATAGCACGATACCGAATTGATCGATATCGATGTAAAAACTTTTGTATATACCGGAGTCGATATGACACGCATAAAAAAAGCCCGTAGCCCGGGTGCAGTTGGAGTCCGTAAGGATAATCGGGAAACTGCAGAGCAGAGCAAAGAGCGCCAGCGCAAAGCTAAACGTAAAGGCTTAGCGGCCGGTTCACGCCAGAACGTGCCAGAGCAAAGCTCACATGCAGGCGAAAAACAGGCGCCAAAAGATCCACGACACGGTTCGAAAAAGCCGGTGACTTTGGGTGTAGCTAATGAGCCGACGGTTGAGCAGCTGCAAGCAGCGGCGGCTAAAAAAGCGGCCAAGGCAGCGAACAAAGCCGCAGCTGAACAAACTAAGGTCGCCAAAGTTGAAGTATTAGACGATGCCGAGCTGCCCGAGCTAACGCCTGAGCAAGAATTAGAGCAACTCGAGAACGACGACCGTTTAAATGGTTTGTTGGATCAAGTAGATGCAGGAAAGAAGCTTAATAAAGCCGATGCCAGCTGGTTGGACAAAAGACTGGCTCGCCATCAGCAGCTGCTTGAGCAACTGGGTTTGCTGGACGACGAAGATGAAGAGTCCGAGGAAGGCGATGACTTATGGTCGCGTTTTATGGATGCAGAGTTTGATCCTGCGCAATATGAGGATAAGGAAGATAAGTCATGATCTCTGTTTGGTTAATTGCCGCCCTAATGGGCGGCGTTATCATCTTGGCCTTGGGTATTTATGCGGGCAAGCTATTGGCACAGGTGAAGTCACAAACCTTGCGCCAAACTCAAGCCGTGAGTGCGCGTAATGAGCGCATTCTAGAAAGCATTAACACCATAGCGCTGGCCGTGAGCCAAGAGCAATGCAATCAGTCGGAAGGCGCCATTCGTTTAACCAACCTGCTGAACGCGCTGCAGTTTAGTCAGCCGCGCGATTTTGAGCGGGAATATCCGGCCCTGTATGAGCTGTATGAAAAAGTAAAAGACATGCCTACGCATGAGGCTCGAAAAAATTATAAGCGCAATGAAATTATGCGCCTAGATATACAACGCGCCGGTTTTGAACTAGAGCTGGCAGCACAAATTAAAACTGAGGCAAAGCAGCTGTCGGGGCTAACACTGCCCGGCGCTTAGGCCGGGGAGAGTTGATGACCGCACAAATTGCTTGGGATCAGGCGCTGATCGAAAAATATAATTACTCTGGGCCGCGTTATACTTCGTATCCCACGGCGCTGGAGTTTAATAGCGACTTTGGCATGCCAGAGCTGGAAGTGGCCGCCGGCCGTTATCCCGAGCGCCCCTTATCTTTATATGTGCATATCCCGTTTTGTCATAAGCTCTGCTATTACTGCGGCTGCAATAAAGTTATTACTCGCCATCAGAGCAAAGCTGATCCTTATCTCGACTACTTAGAGCTAGAGATCAAGCACCTAGCTCCCTTGTTTGCTGATCGTACCGTGACCCAACTGCACTGGGGCGGTGGCACACCCACCTTTTTAACTGAGCCGCAAATTCGCCGCTTAAATAGCCTGTTACGCGAGCATTTCAACTTTGCCGAGCAAGGCGAATACAGCATCGAAATCGATCCGCGTAAAATTGAGCTGAGCTTGCTAGATGTGCTCAAAGAGGTGGGTTTTAATCGCATCAGCTTAGGCGTACAAGATTTTAATAAAGCGGTGCAGCAAGTGGTCAATCGAGACCAAGATAACGACTTTATTAAGGCGCTGGTGCTGCGCGCCGCCGAGTTAGGCTTTCGCTCTACTAACCTCGACTTAATTTACGGCTTGCCGCTGCAAACCCCCCAAAGCTTTCAACACACCTTAAAAGAAATAGTTGCGCTCAAACCCGCTCGCTTATCGGTATTTAACTACGCCCATATTCCGAGCCGCTTTGCTGCCCAGCGCAAATTGAATGAAGCGGATATGCCCAGCCCTGCCAACAAACTGCTGATGCTTGAGCAAAGCATTCACTTTTTGACTGAACAGGGTTATCAGTTTATCGGCATGGATCACTTCGCACTGCCTGACGATAGCTTGGCCATCGCCCAGCGCGAAGGTAAATTGCACCGTAACTTTCAGGGTTACACCACTCAAGGCGACTGTGATTTATTAGGTTTAGGGGTGTCGGCGATCAGCATGATTGGCGATGCCTACTCACAGAATAAAAAAGACTTAAAAGAGTATTACAGCCAGCTGTCTGCGCTCGGCCATGCCCAAACCGTGGGTTACGCCTTAGATGAAGATGACTGCTTGCGCCGCGATTTAATCAAAACCTTAATCTGTAACTTCGAGCTGGACTTTGCCCCGTTAGAGGTAGAGTACAACATCAAGTTTACCGATTACTTCGCCGACGATTTAATCTTGCTGCAAACCTTTATCGACGATGAATTGGTCACGCTCAGCGACACCGGCATTAAAGTGACGCTCAAGGGCGAGCTATTGATCCGCAATATCTGCATGTGCTTTGACGTACATCTACGCCGCCAAGCCAGAATGCAACAGTTCTCGAGAGTGATTTAAGAGCAGGCTGTACGCGATACGCGATACGCGATACGCCGTAAGCCGTAAGCAAAAGCACAGAGCCAACAGCGCTGTGCTTTTTTGTGCTGTCTTACCGGCTGGCTCCAGTATTTCGATCTTAGCCCTAAAACCAAACCGAGATGCTTACTTTCGTCAGGAAGACGGTGTGCTTGGCGGTTAGCTTTAACGGACGGCGTAAAGCGTACAGCTTACCGCGGTTCTTAATTTACGGCTGCCGTCAGGCTGGCTCTTTGCTCGACACTCATAAACGCCATTGCGAGGCCATTTTCTTGGCAACGGCGAATATGTGCGGGGGTTAAGCCCGCGGCTTTAGCTGCGGTGCTGTATTCATGGCGCAGCTCTATGCCTTGCACTGCTGGGTCGTCGGTATTTAAACAGACTCTAATATCGCGGGCTAAAAAGGTATGAATGGGATGGACGCTCAAATCCGTTATGGTACTGGTTTGCAGATTAGAGGTGAGGCAGGATTCGATGCCGATATCGTGCTCGGCTAAATAATCGAGCAAAGCTTCATCCTCTATGGCGTTTACGCCGTGGCCGATGCGCTCAGCACCTAATTCTTTAATGGCTTGCCAGATACTGCTGCTGCCGGCGGCTTCGCCGGCATGCACGGTCACGCGCAGGCCCGCATCACGCACTCGTTTAAAATGCGCCACGAATAACTCCCCAGGAAAACCCAACTCATCGCCGGCTAAGTCCATGGCCACGAGTCTGTCTTTATAGGCCAAGCAGGCCGCCAGCTCTTGTTCACAAGCGGCTTGGCCAAAGGTGCGGCTCATAATGCCGATTAGGTTTACGGGAATACCAAAGTCACGACTGCCCGCCGCTACGCCATCGAGCACGGCTTCCACCACGCCTTGTGGGTCTAGCTCGTGATGCATGGCCATATAACTTGGGCTAAAGCGCAGCTCCGCATAATGAATGCCGGCCTGGCTTAAGTCCTCGATATTTTCATAGGCTACGCGCCGACACGCATCGTAATTGCCTAACACTTTCACGCCCCAGTCGAGCTTGGCCAGAAACGATAATAAATCCGGTGCATTATCTTGCACCTGCACATGAGGGCGCAGGCCCGCCAGCGTATTGGCGGGCAGCTGCATCTTAAAGCGTTGACCCAGCTCTAGAATGGTATTCGGGCGAATATTACCGTCTAAATGCCGATGCAAATCTAATAACGGCAAGCGGTCGTCAATCATAATAGCGGCTCCTTAAATAGCGTAAACGTCTTACGTTCCACGCCTTACGTTCGGCTCTTGAAAGTTTGGTGTTTTCTTTGACGTATCGCGTACAGCTTATAGCGTGTAACTCTGCTTATTCTTTGAGCTTTCGCGTCAGCGTGTTGCGACCCCAGCCCAGTAGTTTGGCGGCGGCTTGCTTATGACCATGGCTATGCGCAAGCGCACAATCCAGCAAGATTTGCTCCACTTCCGGTAGTACGTCCGTTAACAATGCCTCTCGGCCTTGGCTAAATTCTTGCTCGGCCCATAGCTGTAAGTGTAAGCGCCAATCGGGGACTTGGTTGGTTTGTGTGTCGGCTTGAGAAACAGGATGCGTGGCTGGCAATGCAGGCGGTGCGTTGGCTTGTAATTCTTCGGGCAAGTCGCCGACGAGCACTTCTTGGCCTGAGGCCATCACCGTTAGCCAACGGCAGACGTTTTCTAACTGGCGCACATTACCCGGCCAAGGTAGCGTTTGCAGATACGCTACTGTGTCGGGATGCAGGCTTTTTGCTTCCACGCTCAGCTCATTGGCGGCTTGGGCTAAAAAGTGTGCGGCCAGCTGCGGAATATCTTGTGCACGCTCAAAGAGTGCGGGCATCAAGATGCGGATCACATTCAGTCGATGAAATAAGTCTTCTCTAAAATCCCCCGCACTGACTTTGAGCTCTAAGTCTTGATGGGTAGCGGCAATAATGCGTACATCGACAGTCAGTGCTTGCTGGCCGCCGACCCGATAAAATTGACCGTCCGCCAATACGCGCAGCAGTCGCGTTTGTACTTCTAATGGCATGTCGCCAATCTCATCGAGAAACAAGGTGCCGCCGTTGGCCTGCTCAAAGCGCCCTTGGCGAATACTATTGGCACCGGTAAAGGCGCCTTTTTCATGGCCGAATAATTCTGATTCAATCAAGTCTTTAGGAATCGCCGCCATATTCAGCGCAATAAAAGGCTGCTTGGCGCGCGGGCTATGCTTGTGCAGCGCCTTGGCCACCAACTCTTTACCGGTACCGCTTTGGCCGTTGATTAACACCGCAATCGAAGAGCGGGCCAGCCGACCTATGGCCCGAAACACCGCTTGCATGGCGGGAGCTTCGCCGATGATTTGCGGTGTGCGGCTGATGGTTTGCGCAGCACTTGGTGCCTGCTGCTCTTGGCCATGAATGATGGCTCTATGTACTAAGGTCAGCGCGTGGTCGATATCAAAGGGCTTGGGCAGGTATTCGAAGGCGCCATGCTGATAAGCCTGTACTGCACTGTCTAAGTCCGAATGGGCGGTCATGATGATCACCGGTAAGGCCGGCACTTGCTGATGAATACGCGTTAATAGCGCCAAGCCGTCCAATTCAGGCATACGAATATCAGACACCACCACTTGCGGCGGCGCTTGTTTGAGTACGGCCTGTTCAAGGGCGGCTAATAAACTGTGGCCATCACTAAAGCTTTGGTAGCTCAGATTGGCGTTAGCCATGGCGCGCTCCAATACCCAACGAATGGCGCTGTCGTCATCTACTATCCACACTTGTGCTGTCATGAGTTCTCTTCTTGCCTAAATGAGTGTCTAAATTAGTGCTTCAGTGGCAGGTAAATAATAAATTCCGTATGGCCGGGCCGACTGTGACTTTCGATGCGGCCATTATGTTGCTGAATAATATCTTGAGCCAGCGATAACCCTAAACCAGTACCGCCTTGGCGCCCCGTCACCATGGGGTAGAACAAGGTGTCACGCAAGATCTCTGCGATGCCGGGGCCGTTATCAATAATGTGAATGGTGGCGGCCAGTCGATAGCGCTGTCCTTGTAACATGACCTGATGCGCGGTGCGGGTTTTTAACAAAATTTGCCCTGTGGAAAACTCGGCTTGCTCAGTTAATGCTTGAGCGGCGTTGCGCACTATATTAAGCAGCGCCTGCTCCAGTTGCTCGGGCTCGACTTCTAGCTCGGGAATGCTGGGATCATAATCGCGAACTAAGGTAATGGCGGCGGGTAATTCTAGGGCCACTAATTGGCGCACCCGCTCTAATACTGCGTGCAGGTTCACCGCTTGGCGCTGGCCTATACGCTGCGGGCCTAATAACCGGTCAACTAAGTTAGATAAGCGATCCGCCTGAGCGATGATCAGCTGGGTAAATTCTTTCAGATCCCCACGGCCTAGCTCTTGCTCTAATTCACGCTCTAATAATTGCGCCGCGCCCCGCAAGCCGCCGAGTGGATTTTTTATTTCATGGGCCAGCCCACGCACCAGCTCGCGGGCCACTTGTTGTTGCGTGCGTTGCTGCAATTCTTGGCTGATTTTCTTTTGCTGATCGATCAGATGAATTTCAACCAAGGCTAGGCCTTGGCTCAAGGCTGGCTGAGCGGTCTGTTCCGCGATTGGGTGATCGGCTGAGGGTTTACAAATCGGGGGCGTGCAAATAAAAGCCGCCGGCAAGGGCGTAACACTCACCTCTACCCAGCGGGACAGACCTTCAATGGTGAGTTGCACTTCGCTGTCAGTAAAACCTTGTTCAAGACTTATGCAGTGGCGAATACGTGCTAAATCCAGCGAAATATCTAAGGCCGCGTCTTCATCATGCAGATACACAGCCCCACCTTGTAAGCGACGTTTACTCAGCGGCAGCAATTGTTCGGCGGCGGTATTAGCGAAAAGTACCTGCAATTGAGCGTCCACGACTAACACGCCGGTGAGCAGATTGTCTAACAGGGCTCTGGTTTCTAGCGTTAATGCGGATGATAGTTTGCTGGAGGGGGGATCTGACATTATGGCCATAAGCGTATTTTCAGCACTCTTATTCAGTACTCGTCGAGGAGAGTGTTAGTTGTTGCACCAGTTTGGTGCGCCATTCTAACGCGGATCGGCGAACGCTGTCGCTCGGGTATTACTGGAATTAGCGGTTGCTGAAATCAGCGCTTGCTGAAATTTAACAGGTTGCCTGACGGTGCTCCATATTGAAACAGCATATTGAAACAGGGAATAAAAAGTTTGTCTGATATAGATAGCAGCAATATAATTAGCAGGCTAACTAATTTGGAGGTGGCGATGAAAACTTTAGGCATGGCGCTTTCTTGCTTAGTACGACAGTGGCGCTGGGTAAATGATGAACGACTAAAGCCATTAGGCCTCACCCAAAGCCGCTGGATTACGCTGAGTCATCTAAAATATGAAGATGGTATGCAGCAGCATCAGCTGGCGCGCTTGGTGGGCGTAGAAAGTCCTTCGTTAGTACGCACCCTCGATGGCTTAGAGAGCTTAAGCTTGGTGGAGCGTCGCCCCTGTGAAAATGACAGACGCGGTAAAACCGTGCATTTAACTGATACCGCCAGCGAGCTGGTGACGGAAATGGATTTGATACTGGACGACACGCGAGCACAGGTATTAGCGGGCTTAAGCGCACAAGAAATCAAAGAGTTCACGCGCATGGTCGAGCATATTAATGGCAACTTGCACCGGCTAACAAATCACAAAGGCTAATTGAGGTACGAATGACACCAGAACAAAGTTTTAGCCGTTGGGTAAAAATCGCATTAAGCGCATTTTTTGTGCTGTTTGGCTATTTTGTGATAGCCGATAATTATTTTCCTATGACCACGGAAGCGCGCATTCAGCGCTACGTAATACCCGTATCGTCACGGGTATCCGGCCAAGTAAATCAAGTACATGTGGTGAATAACCAGCAAGTAGAGCCGGGTCAGGTGTTGTTTTCACTGGATGACAGTGATTATGCCTTAGCGGCCAAGCGCAGTGAATTAGCGCTCGCCCAAGCTAAATCTGAGCAGCAAAAAACTCAGTCTGGTCTTGCCGAAATTAAAGCTGAGCTGCATCAAAGTGAGCTGCAAGCCAAAGAGCAGAGCCGTGAAGCGGCGCGCATTGCGCGCTTATTCAAGCTGGGTCATATGTCAAAGCAGCAACTGGAGCAGGCCAACACCAAAGTTAGCTTAGCGCGAGAAGCTAGCGCCGTGTCCAGAGCCCGTCAACAAGAAGTGGAGCAGGGGCAGGCGGTGGCCAGCATCATGGTACAACAAGCCGAAGTGGCCTTGAGTCAGGCGCGCGTTGACTTGGATCGCACGCAAGTGCGCGCAGAAACGCCCGGGCGCATTGGTAACTTACAGTTACGCCAAGGCCAGCATGCCACTGCGGGCCAACCGCTGATGGCGCTGATCTCTGATCAAGGCTGGGTGACTGCGGATTTACGAGAAAAAAGCCTCCGTCACGTAAAAGCTGGCACGCCTGCGGATGTTATTTTTGATGCACTGCCTGGCCAAGTATTTAAGGGGCATGTGCTCAGTATCGAAAGCGGCGTGCGGGAAGGCCAAGAATCGGCAGATGGCTTATTGGCGCAAACCGTCAGTTCGGACCGCTGGGTACGTGATGCGCAGCGCCTGCGCACCAATATCGAACTTGACGAGGCTTGGCCTGAATTAGCTACCGGCGCCAAAGCTACGGTGCAGTTGTACCCCACGGATAACTTTATTTTTAATGGCTTGGCCGTGATGCAAGCGCGCGTGGTCAGCGTATTGCGTTACCTTTATTAAACAAGAGTTAAGCGTGAGCATTAAATTCCAAAACCAACAACATCACACTGATTTTGAAGAGGCCGCTTTAGCCGGCCGGTTTTGTGCAGCAAAACTTAAGCGCTTAGCGGAGAGTCAGTGATGGAATTAACCCAAGATAAGTTGCGCATCTGCTTGCGCGTCGCCTTTGCCAGTGCCGCCGGCTTATTAATTAGTAAGTTGCTGAACTGGAACTTTGGCGTATTTTTTACCGTGTATCCCATGTTGCTGTTAGGCATGATACCGGTGTTAAATCGCTTTATCGCGCTGCAGTTTATTGCTTCTTCTTTGCTGACCTCGCTGGAAATCATGATCTTGCCCAGCCTGCTGCATAACTGGCCACCGGCCTTTACCGTGGTGGTATTTTGTCTGTTTTTAGGTCGTTTTTTATTGATGGCCAAAGGCCCACTGATGTTATTTGGTGCTTCAGGCTGCGTCAGTTTAAGTATCATGCTGCATTTTTCCAGTTACGAGCACTTTAGTCTCACCGACATGGCCATCATGAACATTACTGCTTCGGTATTGTCGGTGGCTCTGGCTTATATTGGCTACGCCTTCTTGCCCAATAAAGAGCCATTGGTGACACGGGCGGCACCGGCTAAGAGCAATAACCAGATCCGCCATCAGGCCTTGCTCGGCGCTATTGTGGCCACCGTAAGCTTTACGGTATTTCAATCGGTGGACTTAGTGGACTCACTGTCGGCGCAAGTGGCGACCGTATTAATACTATTCCCAATGAGCTTTATGGGGGCAGTGGAGTCTGGGCGCATGCGCTGCATTGGTACCTTATTAGGCTGCGCACTGGGCTTATTAACACAGGTGTTCTTATACAGTCATTATCATAATCTAGTGCTGCTTAGCCTGTCGTTTTGGCTGTGCGCCATGGTGTTTGCCCGCTGGCACGTTAAAGAAGGCGTATCCGGTATCGGCTTCGCCGGACTCACCACCACCGGTATCTTGTTCGGCCAATATATCTCACCAGAGCATGACTTAGTCTACAGCGCCTTATACCGCATGAGCTCCATGACCATCGCCATCTTAATCACCCTGTGCTGTGTGTATTTAGTGCATAAGATCTTGAATCTGTTTCCTTCTACTCGACATGAGATTACGAGCTAAGAGAGTCATACCGGACTTGCTCTGGTATCTCGCTTTTAGCCCTAAAGCCAAACCGTGCCGAATAAATTGGCACACTACAGAAAACATTGTCTTTTGTAGCCGCCAATTTATTCGGCGGTCCTGCGCAGCAGGATAGGTTTTGCTTAACGGACAACAATCAATCAAATAAAAAACCCCGAGCTTTTGGCTCGGGGTTTGTTTTGGTTTTATCTTTAACTGACGGCTTAAAGCTTACTGCTTCCAGCTTTGTCTATACAGAATAGTACAGCTCATATTCCAGCGGGTGCACGGCCATGTTAACGGTCTGGGCTTCGGCGCGCTTTAGTTTAATAAAGGCATCGATAAACTCATCGCTGAATACGCCGCCACGAGTTAAGAACTCACGGTCTTCGTTTAGGCAATCCAATGCATTATCTAATGAAGTAGCCACAGTTGGAATTTCGGCTGCTTCTTCTGGTGGCAAGTCATACAAGTCTTTATCCATGGCATCGCCTGGATGAATCTTATTTTGAATGCCGTCTAAGCCTGCCATTAATAGTGCGGCAAAGCACAAGTAAGGGTTGGCGGCCGGATCCGGAAAGCGAGTCTCAATGCGGCGTGCTTTTGGCGAGTTTACCAAAGGAATACGAATGGACGCCGAGCGGTTACGAGCCGAATAAGCCAGCATTACCGGCGCTTCAAAGCCAGGTACCAAACGCTTATAAGAGTTAGTGGAAGGGTTGGTAATGGCGTTAAGCGCGCGAGCATGTTTAATGATGCCGCCGATATAGAACAAGGCCATTTCTGATAAGCCGCCGTATAAGTCGCCGGCAAACAGGTTAACGCCGTTTCTGGCCAGCGACTGATGCACGTGCATGCCAGAGCCGTTATCGCCCACCAATGGCTTAGGCATAAAAGTGGCGGTTTTATTAAAGGCATGGGCCACGTTATGCACTACGTATTTGTAGATTTGAATTTCATCGGCTTTTAGCGTTAGGCTATTAAATTTACAGGCAATCTCGTTCTGGCCGGCGGTGGCTACTTCATGGTGGTGTGCTTCAACCACTAAGCCCATTTCTTCCATCACTAAGCACATGGCAGAGCGAATATCTTGAGATGAGTCGATAGGCGCTACTGGGAAGTAGCCGCCTTTCACGCCTGGGCGGTGGCCTTTATTGCCGCCCGCGTATTCACGACCTGAATTCCATTTGGCTTCAACGTCGTCAACTTTAAAGAAGCTGCCAGACATATCGGTATGAAAACGCACGTCATCGAATAAGAAGAATTCTGGCTCTGGGCCAATTAATACCGTATCGGCGATGCCGGTGGCGGTAAGATATTCTTCGGCGCGGCGGGCAATAGAGCGCGGGTCACGGTCGTAGCCGAGCATGGTGCCTGGCTCAAGAATGTCGCAACGGATAATCAGCGTGGAGTCATCGGTAAAAGGATCCATGACCGCTGAGCTTGGGTCGGGCATTAATACCATGTCTGACTCATGAATGGTTTTCCATGCTGCCATAGAGGAACCATCGAACATTTTTCCTTCTTCAAAGAAATCGTCGTTTACCTGCCCGACCGGAAAGCTGATATGCTGTTCCTTACCTTTGATGTCGGTAAAGCGTAAATCGATGAATTTAACATCGTGTTCCTTTATCATGTCCATTACAGTGTCTATTGACATGGATTTCGACCTCCAAAAATAATCATCTTATGGTGGACCATGGGTAGAATCGACTCATGATCCGTTGCCAGCTATAAACGAAGCTATGGCCAAAAAATACGGCCTAATTCAGTGCTTAGCACGAGTTAAACGTTACTTATGCACTGAACAAGCGAAATCTATGCCACATTGTCAAAGCTTATTATATAAAGCCAAACGTTGGTTTTATAAGACCAAACATTAGATATTAAGACCCAATATTTGTCATTACGCTGTTGAGTAGCTTGGATTAGCAAACCTAGTGGGAGCTAGCCTAATGCTATTTCTGCACCATATTGGTGCGTAGCGGATCTTCTCAGTGCACTGTGTTAGGCGCAGCCCATCATGGTGTATTCGACGTCACTTGGAAAGCGAGCTTAGAGTAATTTTCGATACTTCTAGGTAGATCAGCACTAGCCGAGTAAAATGACAGACCATTTTTTACCCACTTTCGGTATTTTGAGGCAGGAATGTTAGAAAATTTACGTAATATCGCAATCATAGCTCACGTTGACCATGGTAAGACTACTCTGGTAGACAAGCTGTTGCAGCAATCTGGAACCCTAGAGAGCCGCGGCGAAGCAGAAGACCGAGTCATGGACTCCAACGACATCGAGCGGGAACGCGGCATTACCATTCTTGCCAAGAACACCGCGATTCGTTGGACTTCTCCTACTGATGCTCAAGAATACCGCATCAACATAGTAGACACCCCAGGACACGCCGACTTCGGTGGTGAAGTGGAGCGCGTACTGTCTATGGTTGATTCCGTATTGTTGCTGGTTGACGCCCAAGAAGGCCCAATGCCACAAACGCGTTTTGTAACTCAAAAAGCGTTTGCTCAAGGCCTAAAGCCAATCGTTATCATCAACAAAGTTGATAAGCCAGGCGCTCGTCCTGACTGGGTATTGGACCAAATTTTCGACTTGTTCGATAACTTAGGTGCCACCGACGATCAGCTGGACTTCCAAGTCATTTATGCTTCTGGCATCAACGGTTGGGCTTCTTTAGATGTGGACGCGCCTGAGCCAGACATGACCACGCTGTTCCAAACTGTTGTTGACCAAGTACCGGTTCCTGATGCGAACCAAGACGGTACGCTGCAGATGCAGATCTCTCAGATCGATTACTCCTCTTATGTAGGCGTTATCGGCATTGGTCGTATCAAGCGCGGTACCGTTAGGCCTAACCAGCAGGTCACCATTATTGGTGCCGATGGCAAGACCCGTAACGGTAAAGTCGGCTTAGTGATGGGCTACTTAGGCCTGCAACGTACCGAAACCACTGAAGGTACTGCCGGTGACATCATCGCCATTACTGGTTTGGGCGAGCTGAAAATCTCTGACACCGTATGTGCTGTGGGCGCTGTTGAAGCCTTGCCGCCATTGTCTGTAGATGAGCCTACCGTAACCATGACCTTCCAGGTGAATAACTCACCGTTTGCTGGTAAAGACGGCAAGTATGTTACTTCACGTAACATCAAGGAGCGTTTGGACTCAGAGCTGGTACACAACGTAGCATTGCGCGTTGAGCAAGGTTCAGATCCAGATAAGTTCCGCGTATCTGGCCGTGGTGAGCTGCACTTGGGCATCTTGATCGAAAACATGCGTCGTGAAGGCTTCGAGCTGGCAGTATCTCGCCCAGAAGTAATCTTGAAAACAGAAAACGGCGTTAAGTTAGAACCTTTCGAGAACCTGACCGTAGATATCGAAGAAGGCAACCAAGGCTCCGTCATGGAGAAGTTGGGCGAGCGTAAAGCTGAACTGACCAACATGGTGCCAGATGGTAAGGGTCGCGTACGTATCGACTTTACTATCCCAGCACGTGGCTTGATCGGTTTCCAAACTGAATTTATGACCCTGACTTCAGGTTCTGGTTTGTTGAACCACAGCTTCGACCATTACGGCCCGCACAAAGGCGGTACCATTGGTGCTCGTACTAACGGCGTACTGATTTCTAACGGTATGGGCAAGGCTTCTGCCTACTCACTGTTTAACATTCAGGAACGTGGCCGTTTGTTTATCGACCACGCTACCGAAGTGTACGAAGGCATGGTAATCGGTATTCACAGCCGTGCTAACGACCTGACTGTTAACTGCATCAAAGGTAAGCAGCTGACCAACGTTCGTGCTTCTGGTACTGATGAAGCGCTGACCCTGGTTACGCCTATCAAGATGACCCTTGAGCAATCACTGGAATTCATCAGTGATGACGAGCTGGTTGAAGTAACGCCAAACCACTTACGTATTCGTAAGCGCGGTTTGACTGAAAACGAGCGTAAGCGCTCTGGTCGCGATTAATCTCGACTAATATCAGCTAAATAGAAGGGCGCCTAAGGGCGCCCTTTTTTATGCCCGAAGGGCAGCGGTACGCCATACGTTTAACGCCGTAAGTTAAAGACAAGCACCGCCCCTTGCAGCCTACCGGACTTGCGACCATATCTCGCACTTAGGTATTAGCATCAAAAACGAGATCCTGATGTGCATCAGGAAGACGGCTTAAATACAAAAATACCGCCCTATGCCGTCTTACCGAGCTCGCCTCGGTATCTCGCACTTAGGCACTAATATCAAAAACGAGATCCTGATTTTCATCAGGAAGACGGCATAAACACAAAACACGCCGGCCTTTGCTGTCTTTCAGTACTTTAAGACTAGTTTTGTGAAGTAGATTTGTCGGTAAATCATATCCGACTGGCACTCGTGATGGTTAATTTGCCACAATAAGAAACATTTACGGAAGCCTTGAGGACCTTATGCGTCAACTTATCGCGCACTTACTGCATCGGCTGCATTTCCTTCGCGATCACGGCCGAGAGTTTGGCTGTTTCATGTGGCGCCGAATTGAGGATGATCGACTCAAAGTCACGGCGGGATATTTGGCCTACATCACCTTATTGTCTTTGGTACCCATGCTTGCGGTGGTGTTTGCCATGATGTCGGCCTTTCCTATGTTTGAAGAGCTGCGAGCAACCATACAGCATTTTATTTTTACTAACTTCGTGCCGGCCGCCGGTGACGTAGTACAAGAAAAAATTCAAAGCTTCGTCGATAACGCCTCTAAAACCACCGCCATTGGCGTGGCAGCCTTGGCTTTTACCGCCATGCTGTTGATTTCGGCTATCGATCAAAACTTCAATTATATCTGGCGGGTTACCGATAAACGCCGCGCCTCCGTCGCCTTTGCTACTTATTGGATGATCCTCACATTAGGCCCTATCTTGGTGGGTGCTAGCCTAGTGCTGACCTCTTATATCACTACCATTCAAGTATTTAATGACGATGTATTAGGCTTAAGCTCATACTTGTTGTCTGTGTTGCCGTTTTTCTTATCGACCGGCATGTTTGTGGTGTTTTACATGGTGGTGCCCAATATTCGGGTGCGTTTCACTCACGCCATTTGTGGCGCTTTAGTGGCGGGTATCTTATTTGAAATTGCCAAGCGGGCCTTTGCTTTTTACATAGTGCAGTTCCCGTCTTACGAAGCGATTTATGGCACCTTAGCTACCATTCCTATTATTTTTGTGTGGGTCTATTTGAGCTGGATGGTGGCCTTGCTGGGCGCTGAAATTACCGCAGGCTTAGGCGAATTTGAGCGTTTGCTAGGCAAGCGCTTCGAGGATTTAAACCCAGAAGCCGCCGCGGCGGAGGAGGATTAATGCGCAGCTTATATCCGAGTATCACCCCTTATCAGCAGCATCAACTTAAAGTTTCTGATCGCCATACCCTTTATGTAGAAGAGAGCGGCAATCCGTTGGGTATTCCGGTGCTGTTAGTGCACGGCGGGCCAGGAGCGGGCACCAGTGGCGAGCACAGACGCTTTTTTGATCCTGAAAGCTATCGCATTATCTTGTTTGATCAGCGCGGCGCCGGTCAGTCACAACCTCACGCCGAATTAGCGGATAACCACACGCAAGCGCTAATCGCCGATATGGAGCAGATCCGTACTACCTTAGGCGTGGAGTCGTGGTTGGTATTTGGCGGCTCTTGGGGCGCGACCTTGGCGCTTTGTTATGCCATTGAGCATAGAGATCGAGTGCGGGGCTTAGTGCTGCGCGGGCTGTTTTTGGCGCGTGAGCAAGATCTTAACTGGCTGTATCAGCCGGAAGGCGGCGCGGCGCAAGTGTTTGCCGATTATTACCAAGACTTTCTGACTCCCCTTGACGGTGAGACGCGCCACTTACTCACTCATTATTATCGCTTGCTCACCAGCAGTAACGAACTGGCGCGGCTCAATGCAGCGCGGGCGTGGGCAATTTGGGAAGGGCGTATCTCAACGTTACAGCCGCGTATAGACGCAATAGAGCATTACGGCCAAGCCCACGATGCCTTGGCACTGGCCAGAATTGAGAGCCATTATTTTATCAATCATTGTTTCATTGAAGAAAATCACATCATTCGCCAAGTGGAGAAATTACGCGGCCTGCCCGCTGTGTTAATCCACGGGCGTTATGACATGATTTGTAAGCCTGCGGCGGCGCTAGAATTAGCCGAACATTGGCCTGAATTAAATCTGCAAATTGTACCCGGAGCCGGACATTCCGCTTTTGAACCGAGTATTATAGACGCCTTAGTAAAAGCCACAGATCAGATGGCAAGGGAGTTGGCGAAAGCATGATAGCGCTTATTCAGCGAGTGAGTTCGGCGTCAGTCACAGTTGAAAGTGAAGCTGTGGGCACTATTGGGCCAGGGCTATTAGTCTTGCTCGGCGTTGAGAAGGGTGACGACCAAGCCAAGGCCGATAAATTAGTGCGCAAAGTCTTGGCTTATCGGGTGTTTGCTGATGCCGACGATAAAATGAATTTAAATGTCAGCCAAGTGGGCGGCAGCTTGTTGGTAGTATCGCAATTCACCTTGGCCGCCGACACCAATACCGGCTTGCGACCTAGCTTTTCTAACGGTGCCAGCCATCAAGATGCTGAGCATTGGTATCAGTATTTTGTGCAGGCCGCTCGCGCACAAGGCATGACGACCGAAACTGGCCGTTTTGCGGCCGACATGCAAGTGAGCTTAGTCAACGATGGCCCTGTCACCTTTTGGCTACAGGTTTAATCTCTGATGCGTGTTAATTGCTAACGATTTTCCATCTCTAGCTTAAATTGAATCTTTGGCTAGGTTTCGCCTGTGTGACTGGTAGTTAAATCAACATTCATATTCGCACTCATATTTATATACATAGGAGCAGACCATGTATCGTGTGGTCACCCCGCAAACGGAAGCGGAACTCGAGGCGTATTATCAGCTGCGTTGGCAATTACTGCGCAAGCCCTGGCAACAGCCCAAAGGCTCAGAGCGCGATGAGTTTGATGAATATGCGCATCATCGCATGATGGTCGATTACCAAGGCAAACTAGTGGCTGTGGGTCGGCTGTATGTGAGTGGCGACGAAGCACAAATTCGTTTTATGGCGGTGGTATCCGATAATCGCGACCACGGCTTGGGCACGCGCATGGTGCAGGCGTTAGAGCAGGTAGCGCGCCAGCAAGGCGCACGGCGTTTAGTGATGAACGCCCGGGAAGAAGCCGTGTCTTTTTATAGCCGCTGCGGTTTTACCGTGGTTGGCGAAGGCCCCATTAGTTTTGGCAAAATCCCTCATCGACAGATGATCAAAGCCCTGACATCGATTCATCAAATTCGCCACTGCCCAGAATTGTGTGACGATTTACAGCGCGAGTGGCATAAGCGTATTCCGATCACCGAGAAAATGGGCATTAAGATTATCCAATATACCGGTACCCGCTTTAAGACCAAGGCCAATCTGACTGCGAATCTCAACCTACATGACTCCATGTTTGCCGGCAGTATTTACAGCCAATGCGTGCTCACTGGCTGGGGACTTATCTGGTTGCAAATGCAAGAATTTGGCTTAAGCGGCGACATAGTGCAGGGTAGTGGTGATATTAAATACTCCAAGCCGGTGTGGGATGAACCCACCGCCGAAGTAACTGGTCGACTGCGCGAGCAGCTGATCCCGCTACAAGCCGGCGAGAGAGTACGTATCGAGCTAAAGGTGACCTTGTATAGCGGCGACCAAGTGGCCGCCATCTTTAACGGCCGCTACGTGGTTTTGCCGCATTAGCGCCCGAAGGGCAGCGATACGTTTCACGCCTTACGCCGTACGTTAAAAAAATAACATGGCCCTTTGCTTTCATTATTAAGGGGGTAAAGCGGTGTTTTTTGTAGGCGAACACTTGTTCTCGCATTACACCATAGATGTAAATCATTTTGGCCACGACATCAGAACAGAGAAAGCCTTTTGTCATTGGCCTTTACGGACAGCGTACGGCGTAAAACGTACCGCTATCTTTACTCTTCTTCACCCATCTGCAACGCCCGTACACCTTCTAATATGCTCCCAGACAAACCGGATTTAGGGTAGGGCACGCCACCTTGATACCAAGGCTTACAAGGGCTAACGAGTTTGGGTTGATGAATCGTCAGCTTGGGCGCGCGCCAGCTTTCGCTCAGTTCAATGGCCAGCTCGCGACAGCCTTTATCATTAACTGCACCCACCTCCAGTTGCCAGCCGCCGGCTAAGTCGACCTCGCCGCGCAAGGCCAATAAATAGCGGACACTTTGTAGCGCGCTGCCATCAAGGCGCCAACGGCCGTTGTTAATGGGTCCTTTAAGTTCGAGTTGATAAATAAAACTGTCGCCTTGGTTTAAATCCAGCGCCGCCAGTTGCGCATCTACGCTTTTAACCTGGGCATAATCTTCACGCAGTCGTTGGCTGAGCCAATTATCTAGCCCCAATTTTTCGACGAACACCTCTTGGCCGCTCAGGGCCACTTGCCCCTGCCAAGTTTTTCTATTTTGTATCTCGCCTTTAAGCTCGGCATTAATCTCAACCTTGCCTGAAAAGTTACGATCTGCCTTTAGCCAACGGCTTACCGGGCGCAAGGCTAACTCTTGGCCTTTAAGCTCGGCGTCAATCGCGTAAGGCGGGTACAAACCCAGCTTGCCGCTCAACGTGACTTGGCCCTCTAGTGCATCACTGCTGAGTTCCGTTAGCCACAGATGGGTATCATCTAACTTGGCCTTCGCCTTGCCTTGGCGGGCAATTAAGCTGTTAAAGGCAATTTCATTCCAATTGGCTTCCGCTCGCGCTTGCTTACTTAAAGGTCGCCATTGGCCCGCCGACCAAGCGATATCATTAACAAACAGCTCGCCACCGGTTACAGAAAGCGGCAAGTTTGGGTCCAGCGATAATAGCTCACCATTACTGATGTCCAGCTTATGCAACCGCACTTCTGGTAGCGGCCATTTCATGTCTGCTTGCCACACAAACTTATTATTTTGCATCGCTAAAGAGTCAATATCGAGTCGGCCTTGTTCTGGGTGCCAGCGCAGCTCGCTGGTCACGCTGCCTTCATAGGCTTGACCATTAATATTGAGGCTCAGCTGCTTTTGACTGCTGAGTAACTCACCTTGGTGCTTATCAAGGCGCAGCCAATCCAGCACGGCTTCATCGGCCTGCCACTGGCCACTGGCATCGGGTAACTGGCCTGCCGCCCACTCAAAATAGCGCAGCTCACCACTGATATTATTACTGGTGAGGTAAGGGCTAGTGATGCTCACTTTTTCGAGCTGAGCTTTATTGATCTGTAAGCTCCAGCCGGAGGCAGGTTCTGGCAGTTGTTCAAACTGCAGTTGGTTATGACTAAATTGCGGGGAGTTTAAGGTCAGCTGTTGCTCGGGCCAGTTTACGACTACGTTGGACTCAAATATGCCATCAAATAAGCGGCTTTTTATTTCAGTTAATTGCAGCTGTTGTTGGCGTACTTGGCCATGAAAAGTCAGTTGCGCCATCTCTAGATTTGGCTGAGTAAGCTGGCGTGCTTGGCCGCTTATATTCACATCCGCACCCCACTGCCAATTGCCATCCAGCCTTGGCTGCCAATCATGCAGCGTAAGATCGGTACCTTTCGCCTGCCAACCTTGCCAGTCTAGGCTCAAGTTTTTGGTGGTGAACTCGGCGACGTGAATATTGGCCAAGTTATCTGGCAACTGCAGCGCTATGGCGTCATCCAGCAGCAGTTTGGCATCAATAAGGTCTAGGGTGGCAATGCGAGTTTGGCCGGACAGCGGCGAAAGCGTGGCCAGCTGCACATACACTTGGCGCGCATTAAACCAGTCGCCTAAGCGCACATCTTCAGCCAGCAAGGTATAAGGATGCAGCGGGTTAAAGGTGATATCACCTATGGATGCATCGAGGTCGGTGTGCTCGTTAAGCCAAGCCAGCACGGGCTGCTTAAGGCGATTAGCATCAAACAGCGTCAACAACAACCAACCGGCGAGCAGTAACACAAGCAAGGTAAGTAGCAGATATTTGGCCAGCTTTTTCATGCAGCATCCCTTTAGAAACCGAGACTTACATCATACCTAGCCAGCAGGCATGTGGGAAACAAAGCAATGCTATAAGCGTGTGCGCTAGAGTCCTAACTTCTTCGATGGCAGCAAGTTCTACAAATCGCCGTTATCGAGCAGCAGGCACAGTTGGTCAACGCGCATAATAGGTTTTCACCTGTGCAAAATTGAGTTTTGAGGTGCCAGGGTAACGGCAAAACGGCAATCTGTCAGCGCGCCAAGGAGATGGTGCGCTGATTCCTTAAACATAACTCCGTATTACCTGTAGTGACATACGGCCATTAAACATAATGGCCGTAACTATCGGTAGTTAGAATTTACGCTGAGATTGTTAAAGTCTGTGGAATGCATTAATCATTCTTTTTACGAGTGTGCGCTCTGCCCGACTGCTTTACCCATTCCAACAAATACGCCTCTTTGTTAGGTTTTTAACTCGTTCCGCCTACGGCGAAATGCGAGAGCAAGCGTTCGCCTACAAAACCCAAACCAGCCTGTATATTCGGTCTCTGTTTCACCTGTCACTTTTGCATGTGTCTAGTCTCGGCTCTTACCATCAAGATCCCTTTCAGATCTGATCTCTATTTTTCCCGTTGGTTCTGCGGATTCCGTTGCAGATCATCTTTAATCTCTTGGTTTAGTTTTGCTGCGCAAAACCAGCCGGCTAAAGCGGCTTCTACAAGGTCTTAATCTTAGCCTTTACCATCAAAATCCCTTTCAGATTTAATCTCTATTTTTCCGTGTTCTTCCGTGTATTCCGTGGCAAAAATAGCTCTTTGCTTTAGATTTTGTCTTTAGCTAGGCGCTGGGCGCCCGGCGCTGCAGTTAAACCTTCCCATAATGCTCGCGCTCGCCTAGCCAGCGGCGGATCAGCGGTGCTGTGGCTTCTGGATGCTTGTCCGCTAAATAACGGGCGATGCGTTGTACTTCGGGTAATAGATGTTGGTCGCGGATGAGGTCGGCAATCTTTAAGTCCGCAAGGCCAGTTTGTTTGGTGCCTAATAGCTCGCCGGGGCCGCGAATTTCTAAGTCTTTTTGGGCAATAATAAAGCCGTCGTTGGTGTCGCGTAATACACCTAAGCGCTGGCCGGCGGTTTTGGTAAGAGGCGCGTGATACAAGAGCACACAATGGGAGGCAACGGCACCGCGGCCGACGCGGCCGCGTAATTGGTGCAGTTGGGCTAAACCTAAGCGCTCGGGGTTTTCGATGATCATCAAAGAGGCATTAGGCACGTCTACGCCCACTTCTATTACCGTAGTCGCCACCAATAAATCTAAGTTACCGGCTTTAAAGTCCGCCATTACCGTTAGTTTTTCTGCGGGCTTCATGCTGCCATGCACTAGGCCTACTTTTAGCTGGGGTAACTGTGCGGTGAGCTCGGTGGCGGTGTCTTCTGCTGCTTGGCACTCCAGTACATCGGACTCTTCAATTAAGGTACACACCCAATAAGCTTGGCGGCCTTGCTCGCGGCAGACTTCTCGCACCCGTGCGACGATTTCTTCACGGCGGGTATCCGGCATGGCCACGGTTTTTACTGGAGTTCGGCCCGGCGGCAGTTCATCGATAATGGACGTATCCAAATCCGCATAGGCGGTCATGGCCAAAGTGCGCGGAATGGGGGTGGCGGTCATGATCAATTGGTGGGGGTAAAACTCCCCTTGGCTGCCTTTTTCACGCAGTGCCAAACGCTGATGCACACCAAAACGATGTTGTTCGTCGATAATCACTAATTCCAGTGCATTAAACTGCACTTCTTCCTGAAACAGTGCGTGGGTGCCGACTATCATGCCCACTTCGCCACTGGCCAGTCGCGCCAGTTGCTCGGCGCGCGCCTTGCCTTTTACCTTGCCTGCCAACCAACCCACTTGAATACCTAACGGTGCTAGCCAAGCGGCGAAGTTATTGGCGTGTTGTTCGGCTAATAATTCGGTAGGTGCCATTAACGCCACTTGGCCTTGATTGCCGATGACGTGCAGTGCGGCGAGTGCCGCCACCAGAGTTTTACCTGAGCCTACATCGCCTTGTACGAGGCGCATCATGGGCACCTGCTTAGCTAAGTCGGCGGCAATGTCTGCCACGACTCGCTGCTGGGCACCGGTGGGTGTAAAGGGCAGTTGCGCTAAAAAGTCATTAATGAGTTGTTGAGGATAATGTAAGCCGCGCGCCTGATGGGCTTGGCTTTGCTCGCGAACTTTAAGTACCGACAAATTATGGGCAAGCAGCTCTTCCATGATCAGCCGTTGCTGAGCAGGATGGCTGCCTTGCTCTAGGGTAAATAAATCCACGTCTGCCGGTGGGCGATGCAACAGCTGTAACGCCGTGTTTAAGCTCACTTGTTTGTCGTATAAGCCGCTGGGTAGCCATTCTTGTAATGGCGTTTGCGCAAGTAGCGCCAGCGCTTGGTCGGTGAGTTGGCGCAGGGTAATTTGGCGCAAGCCTTCGGTAGCACCATACACTGGCGTTAAGTTGGCTTCACCAGCGATTTGTTGGTCGCCTAACTGCAGGCTGTATTCCGGATGGATAATCTCAAGGCCATGCTGGCCGGGACGAATTTCGCCAAAGGCGCGAATTTTGGTGCCAGCGGTGAGGTTATTCATTTGGGCGGCGGCAAAATTAAAAAAGCGCAGCGTTAGACTGCCGCTGTCATCACGCATGCGGCATAACAGCATGCGTTTACGGCCATAGCTAATATTGCTGTCGACGATTTCACCGATCACCGACACATGCATGCCGGGCATTAAGTCGCCAATGGCATGCACGCGGGTGCGGTCTTCATAGCGCAGCGGCAGATGAAACAGCAAATCCTGCACCGTGCTCAAGTTGAGCCGTTGCAGTTTTTCTAACATCTTGTCGCCTACGCCCTTGAGCAGACTGAGAGACATCTTGTCCAGATTCATAACGGCCTCACCTGTAAATATGTACAGAGAATAGCAAAGGCTTGATTAAAAAGGGAGTAACAGCAGCGCCGAGCGCCTAGCTAGGGATTAAAGACTTTTTGCCACGGAATCCACGAAATCCACCGAAAAATTAAGATTAAGACGAAAAATGAATTTTTCTTGGATAAAAATAGGCCGCTTCGAGTCGCGGTATGCCGTAAGTTAAAAAATAGTGCGAGATCCTGACGTGCGTCAGGAAGACGGCATAAAGATAAGTACCAAGCTAAAGCTGATACTAGGGATTAAAGACTTTTTGCCACGGAAGAACACCCTCTTTGTTTACGAGCATCATGGAAAAATTAAGATGGGATAAGGTCGACAAGTAACAAGATCTTATGATTTGTAAGAGCTCTATCTTAGATGAGCTGGGGTGTTTGGCTCTTACTCCTAGAATCACTTTCAGATCTGATCACTATTTTTCCTTGTTTTGTCCGTGCCTTCCGTGGCAAATAGCTCAAGTCACTAAGATCCAAAGCGAGATCCTGATGGTCATCAGGAAGACAACAAAAACAACAAAACGCCGAACTCTGGGAATGCGGCGTTTTGTTTGGTGTTGAGCTGGGCGCCGGGCGCTGTGTTTAAAGCAGTCTCTTCAACAACACATTCGCACGGGTGCGTTGTACGCGTTTTAGCAGTCGTTGTACCGGTACTGGGTAATCGGCCATTTCCTCGATTTGTGAGAAATGCTCAATGCGCTTGCAGTGTTTGAGAATATTGTTTTTTTCTTCCTCAAAGCAGGGCTGCAACAACCGCTCGGGATCTTGTAATAACAGGCCATTTTCTAAATCTAGGCCCCAAGCGCGGGGGTTGAGGTTATTGCCGGTGATCATGGCCAAGTCGTCGTCTACAAACATGCCCTTAAGGTGATACGAGTTGCGCTCGTGGCTCCACAGCATGATGTTCAGCTTGCCTTGATAAATAGAGGTTTGGTGGGCACGAGCAAAGCGGCGCAGATTGGTTTCGTATAAATACGGCAGCCCGCCTATGGTGCGAAACGGCTCATCGGGAGAGATGTAAAAGTCGTTGGCAGTTTTATCACCAATCACCAAGGTCACGGTCACGCCTTTCTTTAATAAGGTGCGCACATCTTTGGCCAGCGGTTTAGGTAAGTTGAAATAAGGCGTACAAATGAACAGCTGTTGCTCGCTGCTGCGCAGTAGGGTGCGGATGGCGCGGTTGAGATGATTGCCTCTTTTACCCAAGCCCGCGAGCGGCGTGACCGACACTTGACCGGTTTGGCGAGGTTCGTCAGTAAACTGATACTGAGCACGCTTCATTTGCGGCTTAAATTGGCGGAGTACCGAGCGCAACTGGCGTGCCGAGGGAATATGCGCTTCAAGCAGTGAAGGTACCGCCGGATTATCCATAAACAGCCGCGTCATGTAATCAATCATGGTATCGGCCAGTGCCGCATCGTTGAGTTGATGATAACGGTCGAAGCGATAGCGCTCTTGCTGGTGCAGGTAAATGTCGTTGAGGCTGGCGCCAGAATAGAGCAGCGTATCGTCAAAGATAAATCCCTTGAGATGCAGCACACCCAGCACTTCGCGACCTTTAACCGGCACGCCGTAAATATTAATCGACTGCGAATAGCGGTCGGCAAATTCTTGGTACATCTTGTGGTTGCCACCTTGGCCTTTATGACCAATCAGGCCCCGTTGGGCGCGGTGAAAGTCCACAAATAAACAAATATCTAACGCCGGATTGGCTTGTTTGGCTTCATACAGCGCGGTCAAAATCTCTCGGCCGGCCGCATCATCTTGTAAATACAGGGCAACCAGATAAATACGCTGTTGCGCGGCTGCAATAAGTTCCAACAACCTTTGCTTAAAGCTTTGCGCCGAATACAAAACTTGTATTTGGTCTGCATCCACCGCCAAGCTAGGCAGGCGGTGCAGTAAGGAGCGGTAATGTTGAGCTAATGGCATAAGTAGATCCGGTTAATGAATTGTCGCTTAAGATCATACTCAAGCGACAATATACGCGGGCAGTTTAGCGAATTTTAGCAAACGGCGGCAAATGACAGCGTGCTCACTTTATAGGGCTCGCGTTGCCTGCTCCAGCCAAATCAGATCTGTCCCGCTTAATTGCGGGCTAATTTTAGCCCACACTTGGGCGTGATACTGATTAAGCCAATCAAGATGCTTAGGCTCAAGCCAAGCAGTATCCACTAAACGACGGTCGAAGGGCACAAAGGTCAGCGTTTCAAAGGCGAACATTGGAATATCCCCGCCTATGTTGGCTGGCTGCACCACTTGTAGATTTTCACAACGAATACCAAAGGCGTCTTCCCGATAATAACCGGGCTCGTTAGACACTATCATGCCGGTAGTCAGTGCGGTTTGGCTGCCTTTGGGTGAAATACGCTGCGGGCCTTCGTGCACGCTTAAGTAATGGCCCACCCCATGGCCGGTGCCGTGATCGAAGTTATAGCCTTCTTGCCACAAGGGTTGGCGTGCTAATACATCAAGCTGCTGACCACAAGTGCCGGCCGGAAAACGTGCGGCCGCTAAGTCCATATGGCCGCGCAGCACCAGTGTAAACAGCTTCTTCATTTCCGCATCTGGCTGGCCGACCGCCACGGTGCGGGTAATATCGGTGGTGCCATCCAGATACTGGCCGCCAGAGTCCACTAAGTAAATAGCATCTTGGCCTAAGCGGCGCGGCGTACCGTTATCATGACGATAATGACACATGGCGGCATTGGGGCCTAAGGCAGAGATAGTACTAAAGCTGGGCTCTACAAATTCATCGTTAGCGGCACGAAACTGCTCGAGCTTATCGGCCAAACTGCCTTCGTCTTCAAGCTCGGGGTTAGCTTGGCTAACGCGCGCATCCAACCAAGCCAAGAAACGGCACATGGCGGCACCATCACGCAGATGGGCGGCGCGACTGCCGTTGACTTCTACTGGGTTTTTGCAGGCTTTAGGCAGCATGCAAGGGTCATCAGCATAGGCTAACTCGGCGCCCGCTTCGCTTAAAGTAAGTGCGCTCCAAGCGTTAGCGGTGGTCGGATCAAGCTGCACCCGTGCGCTTTTATTGCCCAATGCTGTTAGCGCCGCTGTGAGTTCGGCTACCGGATGCAAGGTGACATCGGAGCCACTGTGGGCGCTTAAGTCTAAATCAGCAAACTTAGCGGGATCGGCAAATAATTGCACGCTGCCATTTTGATGCAACAAAGCAAAACTCAGCACCACCGGCAAGCAGTCGATATCGCGACCGCGGATATTCAGTAGCCAGTTAATGGGCTCGGCTTGGGTGAATAATTGCGCGTCTAGGTTCGCTGCTGCTAAATCTTGGGCGATACGGCTGCGCTTAGCTTCGCTGTGTTGGCCGCTGTAGTCTTGGCTAAGCAAGAGTGCCGGATTAACGCTGGGTTGCGGGCGGTCGTGCCACTGAGCATCAATTAAGTTTTCGCTTACTGGCACCAGCGATATGCCTTTCGCCGCCAGCTTAGGCTCGGCATTTTCATACCATTGCTGGCTGTGCAAATGCGAGTCAAAGCCCACGCTATCTCCGTTACGCAGTTGGCTGAGTAGCCAGTCGAGATAGGGCTCGCTAATAAGATGATGATAATTAAATAAGCTAGCGGGAGCTTGCTGGCGCACTTGCACTGTATAGCGCCCATCCACAAACAAGGCGGCCTGTTCGGCTAACAGCACGCAAGCACCGGCGGAGCCCGTAAAGCCGGTCAGCCACGCCAAACGCTCCGCGTAGGGCGGTATATATTCACCCAGATGTTCGTCATCGTGGGGCACAATAAAGGCCTGCAGATTTTGGGCGGCCATGGAGTGGCGAATCGCTGCGAGGCGCTGAACGTGTGGCATTAGGGCTCCTTAATGAGAATGCAGTAATGGCGGTGAGGCGCCTTGGCTAACCGTTAGTTAAGCATAAGGCGACGGTGAGCTATCGGCGGTCAGCTACAGACTATAGCAAAACCTAAATCACAGCGGTAAGGCTTGCGTCGCACCATAGGGCGATATTTTGTAGCCCGCCCGTCTCTTTAATAAAGAGGACTTCGGCGGTCCCGTCTCAGCGAGAATGTATTTTAAAACTATTCTGCTTCGCAGAACTTGCAGCTAAAGCGCACCTGATTACTTATGAACCTCAGCTATTATGCGCCCTGTTTCAGTTTGTTCTTTTGTAGCTGCCGGTCTGGCTCCAAGGTCAAATGGTCTGGGTTTTGTAGCAGCCAATTCATTCGGCTGGCCAGCTTTGCTGGCTGTTACTGAGGTTTAGATTTAAACCCAAACACCAAACCGGGCCGAATAAATTGGCCCCTACAAGGTCGAAATACCAAACTGAGCCTCATATTCTTCACCGAAGAGGCGGTACCTACCTGTAACCTATTGAATTCATTGGTGCTGAGTTTTCTGAAACATGGCTGAGCTTTGTGGGTAATCAGGAAAGCGCAAGACTACAAAGTACCTGATTACGTAAGAACCTCAGCCATAATGCACCCTGTTTCGCTTGTCACTTTTGCTTGGGTCTAATTTCGGCTCTTACCATCAAGATCTCTTTCAGATCTGATCTCTATTTTTCCGTGGATTCCGTGTTCTTCCGTTGCGAAAAATCTTTAATCTCTTCATGGTTTAGTTTTGACCTGCTGGATAAGCAGCGCGGCCACTATCATCATGAGGCCGACTAGAGTGGCGGGATAAATTTCTTCGCCCACTAAAAAACGTAACAGCAATAACGAGGCGAACGGCGAGATAAAAATTAAGTTCGAGATCCGCGCTGTGTGCTCTGCATGGCGCAGCGCCAGCAGCCAAAGCACGAAGGCGATGCCCATCTCGAACAAGCCAACATAAATCGCACCCAACCAACCTTGCCAAGCGGTTAACTGAAAATCCGACCACAAAGCGGTGGCGGCCACCACTAACGGCAAGGCCAGCAAGAAGCTCAAGGTGAGGCTGACTAATGCATCGCCTTGATGGCGGGTATTTAAAATCCAATAACCGGCCCACAGTAGCGTAGAAAATAACGCCAACGCCACCCCCAGCGGATCCTCAAAGTCGAGACTGAGTAAGTTACCTTTGGTGGCAATCACCATGGCGCCTAAATAGCCCAGCAGTATGGCTACCCAGTCTTGCTTGCGGATGGTTTGCCCTAAGAAGGGCACTGCCAGCAGGGTGAGGGTAATCGCCCAAGTGTAATTAAGTGTTTGTGCCTGTTGCGCTGGCAGCCGATCGTAGGCCTGAAACAACACCAGATAATAGAGGGTAGGGTTAATCAGCCCCAGCAAGAGGTAATAGCCCGGATGGGCTTTTAAGCTTTTGGCCAACAAGGGCAGCTTGCCTTGCCAAGCGACTATGCCCAGCAATAACAGCGACGAAGTCACGGTAGCCACCAGCAGTAACTGCGCCGGCGAAAAGTAGCCCAGCGAGAGCTTAAAGGCGGTAGCCACGGTAGACCAGCAGGCGACGGCACCTAGGCCGTAAAGGTAGGCTTTTTTTTGATTTTTCATGGCTGCTTGTTTGTGTCTGTCAGTTTGTATCTATCTGTTGGTATGTATCTGTTGCTATCAAGCGGCTATTCAAGCGTATCAAAAGGGCGTTGTTTTTCTTTCTCTAACACCAATTCTTCCAATACTTGTACTCGTTCGTGCAGCTGCAAGTTTTGTGCTTCTAACTGCGCAACGCGTTGTGCAATATCATGGTGGCTGCGGCCCTGGTTCACCATCAGCAAGACGGCGGCGATGGCTAACCCTAATAATATTATTCCCAGCATGTGGTTGCTCCTTGATTTACTTGTTAGATGCCAACGCTGAGCTCTGCGTTAGGTAAAATAATCGCTAATCTAAGATAACAGGGCAGCTTAGCATCTTGTGCTCGGCTTTTATAAGCCAATAAAAAAGGGCTGCAAACGCAGCCCTTTTGTCTATCGTCTTCTATTAAAAATTAGTGGCTATCCACCATTTTGGGTGCTTGGTTTTCATCAAACACCGGCAGCGGCTTGTGCTGTGAAGCCAAGAAGGTGTAAATCACCGGCAACACAAACAGCGTAAACAGCGTACCAATACTCAAGCCCGATACGATAACGATACCCATACCAAAGCGTGAGATAGCACCGGCGCCCACTGCAAATAGCAGCGGTACTAAGCCGGCAACCATTGCGGCTGTGGTCATCAAGATGGCGCGTAACCGAATGCGTGCCGCGATGCGAATGGCATCGTGACGGCTGGCGCCGGCGAGCTGTTCTTCTTTGGCCACTTCACACATCAAGATACCGTGCTTGGTGATAACACCGACCAAGGTTATTAGCCCCACCTGAGTATAAATATTCATGGTGGCGAGCCCCCACGCCAAGGCAATTAGGGCGCCAGAAATGGCCAGCGGTACCGATACCATGATCACCAGTGGGTCACGCACACTTTCAAACTGCGATGCCAACACCAAGAAGATGATAAACAAGGCCAGTAAGAAGGTCATGTACAGCGCGCTACCTTCGGTAACAAACTGACGAGCGCCACCTAAGTAGTCGTGGCTGTAGCCTTTAGGCAGATTGGCCGACACTTCTTGCTCTAAGAAGTTAATGGCATCACCCATGGAGACACCCGGCGTAAGTACGCCACCTATGGTTGCCGAGTTCAGCTGGTTATAGTGCGGCAAAGAACGAGGCTGTGCTTCCATGGTGATCGACACTAAGTTTGACAGCGGCATCATGTCGCCATTTTGCGCGCGCACATAGTAATCATTGATTGAGTCCGGATTAAGGCGATCTTTACGATACACCTGTGGGATCACCTCATAGCTGCGACCATCTAAGTCCACGCGGTTTACGTAGCCATCACTCATCATGGTCGACAGCGTAATGGCGATGTCTTGCATGGTGATGCCATAAGCACCGGCCTTATCTCGGTTCACCTTGATTTTCATGGTGCCCGAGTCAAAGGCCAAGTCCAGCTCGCTATAGACGAACAGCGGGCTTTTGCTGATTTTTTGCAGCACATCCGCCGCCACTTCATACAGGCTTTCAAACGAGTTAGGCGTGGTCAGCACATATTGCACCGGCAAGCCGCTAGAGGCACCCGGTAATTCAGGAAACTCAAAGGCACTGATCGCTACCGCAGGAATGGCTTGCAGCCCCGGAGTCAGTCGGTCGATAACGGCTTTTTGGCCGTCACGCTGGCTCCATGGCTTAAGTACCGCCACCGCCAAACCTTGGTTAGCGTTCGGTACACCGGCGATGGTCAAAGAGGTGGCTAGGCCATCTTCTTTATTGAGCACATCCACTGCCTTAAGCATATTGTTTTCGATGTAATCCAGGTTGGCCGAGTTAGGCGCTTTGGCCATCATCAAGAAGGCGCCTTTATCTTCACTTGGCGCCAGCTCACTGGGGATAAAGCTAAACAACACCGGCATAGAGGCGAATACTAACACGGCAAAGGCAATCACCACCGCACGCTTCGCCAACACCGCATCTAACATGCGGGAATAGTTGTGGGTCAGCTTATCGAGGGTGGTTTCTACACCACGCTCAAAACGGTTGGGGTTGGTGTGTGGCTTTAATAACTTAGAGCACATCATAGGAGACAGCGTTAACGCCACTATCCCTGAGATAAATACCGCTCCCGCCAGTGTTAACGCAAACTCTTTAAAGAGTGAGCCAGTAACACCGTCCATCAAGGCGATGGGCGCATACACGGCCGCCAAGGTGATGGTCATGGTAATAACCGGCACGGCTATCTCACGGGTACCAATAATGGCGGCCCGATAGGGTTCTTCGCCAGCCTTAATATGCCGATCGACGTTTTCGACCACTACGATGGCGTCATCCACCACCAAGCCGATGGCCAGTACCATGGCCAGCAGTGTCATCAGGTTGATACTAAAGCCAAACGCGCTCATCAAGATCGCCACGCCAATCAGTGATAACGGAATGGTGATGATCGGAATAAGCACCGCACGAAACGAGCCTAAGAACAGGGTAATCACGATAACAACGATTAATGACGCTTCCAGTATGGTTTTAATAACCTCACTGATTGACTCATTAATGGCTTCGGTGGCGTCGTACAAAAGCTTCATTTTGATGGTGTCAGGCATGTTGCTTTCAAGCTCAGGCAACATGTTACGCACGTTTTCTGCCACGCTCAGCGGGTTAGCTGAAGGCGTAGGGTCAACACCGATAACGACTGCAGATTGACCGTCTGCCAGCGCGCGTACTACGTCATGACTTCTTTCCAGTGACACCTGAGCAATATCGCGCAGGCGCACCACCGCATCATCGCGGGTGGCGACCACCAAGGATTCTAGCTGTTCGGGGTTTTCTATTTGGGTGTTGATATCACTGTTGTAAACCATGAAGTAGCCAGTGACCTGACCGGCCGCTGCTTGGTAGTTGTTCGCTTGTAATACCGACAATACTTCCGGCGCGGTGAGCTTGTGCGCCGCCATGCGCAGCGGATCTAACCAAATACGCAGTGCAAATTTAGCACCACCAAATAGGTTGATCTTGGCCACCCCATCTACCGAGTAAAACTGCGGCCGTATTACGCGCTCTAAATAGTCGTTGATCTGAGGGGCACTCAGCTCGTCACTACTAAAGGCGATATACATGATGGAAGTAGAAGCACCGGTAGTCATTTCCAGGCTGGGATCTTCTGCCTCGCGCGGCAGCTGGGATCGTACCGAGTTCACCCTGGCTAAAATATCCGCGAGGGCTGCATTAGAGTCGGTGTTCAGCTTCATTTGCACGGTAATGCTTGAGCTGCCGTTACGACTGCTCGAACTCATAAAGTCGATATTATCGGCCTGAGCAATGGCTTGCTCTAGCGGCTGAGTAATAAAGCCCTGAATCAGATCGGAGCTGGCACCGAAGTAACCGGTACTCACGGTGATCACGGTATTGGTCATTTCTGGGTATTCACGCACCTGCATTTTTTGCAGCGCTTGCAACCCGAGCAGCACGATAAGCAAGCTTATCGATATCGCCAGCACCGGTCGTTTAATAAAAATATCAGTAAAACGCATCAGATTCTCCGCTTACAGCTGGGGCGCTGACGCTGGGGTGTCCAGCGCATCGTTTTCTACTGGCTTCACATGACTGCCGTTAGACAAACGCACCTGACCCGAGGTCACGATCACTTCGCCAGCTTTCAGGCCTTTAACCACGCGGGCATAATCATCCTCACGCTCGGCCACTTCGACTACTCGTTGTTTTGCCACCAGCACCGGCTCGGCGTCTTTCTTAGCGTCTTTGCCTGCTTCTGGCTGCTGCTCTTCAACTACATACACAGTTTGGCCGTAGAGGGTGAAGTTAATGGCTTGCTGGGGCACCAAAATCTGCGCGGTTTGAGCGGGCAGCTGTACATCTAATTTGGCAAACATGCCTGAACGCAACTTACCATCTTGGTTAGGAATACTGGCTTGCACCTGCACCACACCGGATTCTGGATTAACTTGCGGCTCAATGGCGGTGATCTCACCTTCAAATGGTGTGGTTGGGTAGGCATCGACAAAAATATTCAACGACTGACCCACGGCAATATCGGCGATACGGGTTTGCGGAATGGTAAAGCGAATGCGGAACTGGCTGCTGTCTTCTAAACGTGCGATATCGGAACCTGCATTCAGATACTGACCTAGATAAGCATTACGAATACCCATAACGCCATCGAAGGGGGCGCGTATGGTACGACGAGCAATGATCGCTTTCAGCGAGTCTACTTGGCCGATTAGCTCTTGATAATTAGCTTGAGCATCATCTAACTGGCCTTGAGAAACCGAGCCACGGGCAAGCAGCTGGCGGGTTCGCTTCAAGTTGGCCTGTACCGAGGGCACGCGGCCTTGAGTACTGCGCAGGTTGGCTTTTTCTACGTCGGCATCCAATTCGAGCAAAATATCACCGGCTTTAACTTTTTGGCCGGACTCAAAATGAATGGCGCGCACGATACCCGTCGCTTCGTTGCTGATATTGATGCCTTGGATCGGCTCAATAAAACCGATGGCAGCAATACGCGGCGTCCAATCTTTGGGGGTAATTTCAGTGGTGGTCACCGGAAAGCTAGGCACCGGCATATTGGCGAAGTATTCGCCCATCATCTTTTGTTTAAATAAGTTAAAGCCGATGACGCTGCCGAAAATAAGCACTACCAGCAACAACATGGACAATGTCCATTTTTTCATTAGTCTACTCCCGCAACTTTTATAAGATATTAACGTTTAAGAATGGCGTTCCAGCTCGCATCAAGCAGCTGTTCATATATATCATCATTGAGCTCAATACAGCCTTTGGTGCACTTTTGGATCAGTAACATAAGATTTTCAAGAGCTAAAAAGCCGAGTAACTCAGCGGGCAAATCGCGAAACAGCCCTTTGACTCGACCACACTCGAAAAACTCATGGACTGGCTTAAAGTAGCGTTCATCCATTTGCCTTTCTTCTTCTCGGTTAAACAACGGAGAAGCTTCATACTGCACCCGATAACACAGGCTATCGGGGCTCGCTTGCAGATAGTGCATGGTGTTGAGCCAGAGCTGGCGAAACTGAGCGTAACTGGGCTCTTCGGCATCGACATTTTGCAGTATAGCGGTTGCCGCATCACGTAATCGTTCTTCGTGTACACAGCGTAATAAGGTTTCTTTATCAGAAAAATAGCGATAGATAGTACCGGTCGCAACATTGGCGCGTTTCGCCACTTGTTGCATCGAAATACCGTGAAAGCCGCGTTGGGCAATCAAAGCCTCCGCTGAGCTTAAAATACGTTCGCGTTTATCGGGCATTATGATCACCGCTTGCAGTATAAAAAGTGCATGAATGAACGTTCATTCATTTTGGGAGATTTTAGGTCTTTTCTTTGGTAAGTCAATCGCTCAACGCAGTGCAGATGCGTCGCATATTCGCGGCCTAGCAGAGAAAAGCAGCAGCTTGGCCACAAAATCACCACCTAAGGCTTTATTATGAAATAGTGCTGGACAAGAAGAGGGCGGAGTCTTAATATCTGCGTCGTCCGAATGTGAGCGCCCGTAGCTCAGCTGGATAGAGCGCTGCCCTCCGGAGGCAGAGGTCACAGGTTCAAATCCTGTCGGGCGCGCCATCTAGTACATGAAGACAATCTAGTATCAGAATAAAAAGCTTGGTAGACTAAGCCGAAGCAAAAAGAAAGTTAGTCAGGTTTAATGGTGATTGTAGCTCAGTTGGTAGAGTCCCGGATTGTGATTCCGGTTGTCGCGGGTTCGAGCCCCGTCAGTCACCCCAGTTTCAGGTTACGGCCTGGAAGTAGTAAAGAAATGTGCGAGGGTGGCGGAATTGGTAGACGCGCTAGCTTCAGGTGTTAGTGCCTTCGGGTGTGGGGGTTCAAGTCCCCCCCTTCGCACCACTACTTCAATAAGTTGTAATTGTACTCTAACGGAGTACAATGCAGAGCGGTAAAAAGTAAGGCTTAGACCTTAAGAGTAAAGAAGAAATTTCGGCGTTTAGCGCAGCTTGGTAGCGCATCTGGTTTGGGACCAGAGGGTCGCAGGTTCGAATCCTGCAACGCCGACCAATTAAAAGTCAGACGTGAGCAATAAGCACGGTTGATTTAAAGTTTAGTAGCACAGTTTTACGGCGTTTAGCGCAGCTTGGTAGCGCATCTGGTTTGGGACCAGAGGGTCGCAGGTTCGAATCCTGCAACGCCGACCAATTAAGAAGCCAGCTCAAGTAGCTGGTTTTTTTTCGTCTGCGTTTTGGCACTCAAAACGCCGAGCCGTCTTTTGTAGCCGCCAATTTATTCGGCGGTCCTGCGCAGCAGGATAGTTTTTCTTAGGTTCGAATCCTGCAACGCCGACCAATTAAGAAGCCAGCTCAAGTAGCTGGTTTTTTTTCGTCTGCGATTTACTAAAATTACAGACATACACGAAAGCACAGCTTGGTTGTGCATCTCCTCACCATCTTTTGTAGCCGCCAATTTATTCGGCGGTCCTGCGAAGCAGGATAGTTTTAAGGTATTTTGCTCTGCTTTCTAGTGTCGCGGCCAAAGAGTTGCCCCTGCGGCACAATGTGAGAACCAGCGGTCGATGGTTTTAAATATCGATCAAAACCGCGCCGAATAAATTGGCGCCTACAAAAGAGATATCTGGCTTTAACCCGCTTTCTTCCTCACGCCTCACCGTCCTTTAAACACAAACAGGACTTCGCGGCTAAATAGCCATACAATGGCCATAAGTCTCTGTAGATCATGGCAATATCATGACCGAAGAAGTAATGCCTAAAAAAACAAAAGCCAGCAAGCCGACTAGCGCTACTCAAGTGCAGTCGCTTTCGCGTGCCTTATTGCTACTTGAGTGCTTGGCCGCCTCTGATATGGGAATGTCACTCACCGAAGTCGCCAATAGCCTAGGGCTAGCACCTTCCACGACGCACCGCTTACTGAACAGCTTGCGCAGCCACGACTTTGTAGATGTGGATGACACCCAAGGCTTGTGGAGCATCGGCGTAAAAGCCTTTGCGGTAGGTAACGCCTATCTGAAAAAGCGTGATGTAATTGCCCAGTCGCGGCCCTTTATGAAGCGTTTAGTGGCCGACACCGGCGAAACCTCTAACCTCGCTATTTTAGAGCAAGGCAGAGTCGTCTATGTGGGGCAGGTGGAGTCACCGCAAACCATGCGCATGGTGGTGTCATTAGGTAGCAGTTCACCGTTGCATGCTTCTGGGGTGGGTAAGGCATTGTTATCTGTGGTGCCAATTAAAGATGCCATGGCGTTAATCAAGCAGACCAACATGGTGGCTTTTACCGAGCACACCATCACCAGTGCCGAACAGTTCGCCACCGAGTTGCAGTATATTAAGCAACAAGGCTATTCATTAGACGACGAAGAGCAGTTTGAGGGTTTGCGCTGTATTGCCGCCAATATTTATAACGAATACGGCGAAGCAGTCGCGGCAATCTCAATTTCTGGCCCCGCCGTACGAGTAAAGCGCGAGCGCTTAGTGCACTTAAGTCAGCTGGTAGTAGATGCCGCCCAAGAAGTGACCGAGGCCATTGGTGGTAAAACACCGAAAGGGAAGCGGTAAGCTTGCAGCTGAGAGCGGGAAGAAAAACCTCAAGCCGTAGAAGCGTCTTATTCTTACCTGATTACGTATGAACCTTAGCCATAATGCACCCTGTTTAGGTTTGTTCTTTGTAGCTGCCCAATTTATTCGGCAGGCCAGCTCTGCTGGCTGTTACTGAGGTTTAGATTTAAACCAAAACACCAAACTGGGCCTTATATTCTTTACCGAAGAGGCGGCACCTCTTTGTAACCTATTGAATTCATTGGTGCTGAGTTCACTGAAACATGGCTGAGCTTTGTGGGTAATCAGGTATTCTTATAAGGGTATTCGACCGCTGCGAGACGTTTTGCTGCGCAAAACCGGCCAGATAAATCGGCCTCTACAAAGCCAATAAAAAAGGCCAGCCCCTAGGGGCTGGCCTTTTTGCTGTTCGCTTATTACGCTAAAAGCCTAGGCTTAGAAGCTCAGTGGGCGATCGCCGTGTTCGTCTTTAATGCGCGTGGGCATGCCCATGTCATTAAGTAGGTTAATGAACGGGCGGTGCGGCAGCTCTTCAACGTTGACCATGCGCGATACATCCCATTCGCCGGTAGCGATTAAGATGGCGGCAGCCACCGGTGGTACGCCGGCGGTATAAGAAATACCTTGGCTGCCCACTTCTTGATAGGCGGCTTCGTGGTCGCTGATGTTATAGATGAATATTTCTTTGTCTTTACCGTCTTTCTGACCTTTTACCAAGTCACCAATACAGGTTTTACCCGTGTAGTTAGGCGCCAAGGAAGCTGGATCTGGCAAGATGGCTTTCACCACCTTGAGCGGCACTACTTCTAGGCCTTCGGCAGTGGTAACCGGTTGCTCAGATAATAAACCTAGGCTGTTGAGCACGTTAAACACATTTATATAGTGCTCGCCAAAGCCCATCCAAAAACGCACATTTGGTACGTCTAGGTGGTGAGACAAAGAATGAATTTCGTCGTGGCCAGTCATATAGCTGGTTTGCATGCCGACTACGGGTAAGTCGTCGGTGCGCTTCACTTCGAACATCTTGTTCTTTACCCAAGCATTATTCTGCCAAGTCCAGACACGACCGGTAAATTCACGAAAGTTAATTTCTGGATCAAAGTTGGTGGCAAAATAATGGCCGTGGTGGCCAGCGTTAATATCGATAATATCGATAGATTCAACGCGGTCGAAGTAGTCTTCTTTTACTGCGGCGGCGGCATAGGTGTTCACCATGCCTGGGTCAAAACCCACACCCAGAATGGCAGTTATGCCGTTATCGGCACACAGCTGCTTGCGTTTCCACTCATAGTTGGCGTACCAAGGTGGGTTTTCGCAGATTTTATCGGGATCTTCGTGAATAGCCGTATCCATATAAGCAGCACCGGTTTCGATGCATGCCTGTAGGACCGACATATTAATGAAAGGCGAACCGACATTGATCACCATTTGCGACTGTGTTTTGCTAATTAACGCCTTGGTTGCTTCAATATCCAATGCATCCAATGCGTGAGCTTGCAAGTCGCCGGCAGTTTTTAAGCTGCCCTTTTCCTGTACGCTGTCGACAATTTGTTGACACTTCTCGACCGTGCGTGAGGCGATGTGGATGTTACCCAGAACATCATTATATTGCGCACATTTATGAGCAACAACTTGGGCGACACCACCGGCACCAATAATCAGAACGTTTCTTTTCATTTTTTTCCTCTAACCGCCTCCTTAAAAGGCTCTGTTATAGTTGATTCATGCCTCAGGAGAGGCTGTTCACAAAGTCGTTGAAACCGAACTCCTTAACCAACTCAACTTGTCCGTCGAGCTGACGTATAGCAATGGCGGGCATATTGACGCCATTAAACCAGTTTTTCTTCACCATGGTGTAGCCGGCCGCGTCGATAAACGACAGTCGATCACCTACTTTAAGCGGCTGCTCAAAGTTAAACTCACCAAAAATATCGCCGGCCAAACAGGATTTGCCGCAGATCATGTATTCATGGGTGCCGTTATTGGGCGCCATTTTTGCGGTCTCGCGATAAATCAGCAGATCCAGCATGTGCGCTTCAATGGAGCTGTCGACGATGGCCAACTGTTTACCATTATAGAGGGTATCCAATACCGTGACTTCCAGTGAGGTGGTCTGGGTAATGGAGGCTTCACCGGGCTCTAAGTAAACTTGCACGCCGTAGCATTCACTAAAGGCCTTAAGGCGGGCGCAGAAGTGATCAAGCGGATAACCCTCGCCGGTAAAGTGAATGCCGCCGCCTAAGCTCACCCAAGTGATATTAGGATGCTTGAGCAAGTCACCAAACTTAGCTTCTATGTCGCTTAACATATGATCGAACAAGGAAAAATCATTGTTCTCGCAGTTGTTGTGGATCATAAAACCTGAGATTTGCTCCAGCACTGGGCTAATTTCGTCCGCGTTCCACTCGCCTAAACGGCTGTAGGGGCGAGAAGGGTCGGCAATTAAAAAGGCGGAGCTAGACACACCGGGGTTTAAACGTAAACCGCGCACATGATTGGCAGACTCATCGGCAAAGCGGGTGAGCTGGCCAATAGAGTTAAAAATAATTTTATCGCTGTGGGCCAGAACTTCTGCAATTTCGTCGTCGGAGTAGGCCACGCTATAGGCATGGGTTTCACCGGGAAATTTTAGCTTGCCGAGTTTGACTTCATTGAGCGAAGACGAGGTAGTCCCGTCCATGTATTGGCTCATTAAGTCGAACACCGACCAGGTAGCAAAGCATTTTAAGGCCAACAGTGCTTTGGCGCCGGAATGCTCACGCACATAGGCGATCTTTTCCATATTGCGCAAAAGTGCGGCTTTATCGATGAGATAGTACGGCGTTTTTATCAACTAGGTCATACCCTCTTGACTGCGTTTACCCACCCGGCCGGAGCGCGGGGAAATTTGAAGCGCATGATTATAGTAGAAATGGTGAGCTGCTTCGAGCGAAATCGCCGCTATGACCTTTGGCGTCGATTTGTACTGTCGACTTATGGGCGAATTTGTTGTGGTTTATCAGGTAGGAATAACGAAAAAGGCCTCCCGTAGGAGGCCTAGATAAGAGCTGGAATTGTTAGCCAACCCATTGGGTGACTTGAGCAAAAATCAGAAAGCCCATAGAAATCATAATCCAGACTGCGAACAGCGGTAAAAAGAACTTTACCCATTTATTCCATGACACGCCGGCCAGAGCTAGAGTTGCCATAAAGTAACCGGAGGTTGGATATAAAATATTTCCAAGTCCGTCGCCTAACTGGAACGCCAGTACTGCAGTCTGGCGAGTTACACCCACTAGATCCGATAACGGGGCCATGATTGGCATAGTGACTAGGGCTTGGCCGCTGCCCGAAGGAATGACAAAATTTAAGCCAAGCTGGGCGAAGAACATACCAATAGCAGAGAACATAGCCGGAAAGCCACCCACTAAGTTACCTAAGCTATAAACCAAGGTATCCATGATCTGGCCATCTTCTAACACCACAGCTATTGCCCGAGCGATGCCACAAATCATGGCGCCGACTAATACGTCTCTAAATCCCTCATTAAATCCATCACAGATATCTTCAGTTTTAAGACCGGCAATCAGGCCTACAACCACACCCATGATGATAAAGAGACCGGCCATTTCCATCATAAACCAGCCGCGTGTCATGACTCCCCATACTAGCAGACCAAAGAAGCTGAGAGCGGCCAAAGAAGCCCATTTCTGACGAGTGGTGGCGGTGAGTGACTGCTCGCTGGCACTGTGCAGGTAACGGTCACGTTTTGTTTGTTCCTTGGCATCGTCGCCCATCAGACTCAGTGCTGGATTATTGCGTACCTTGAGCGCATAGCGGGTGACATAGAAGATACCGACCAGCAAGATAAGAACAAAAGCCACGGCGCGTAATAGCATACCTGAGTAAACAGGCAGGTCAGCGAGCTGTTGGCCTAACCCAGTATTAATGGGATTAAGTATACCGGTGGTAAAGCCTGCTGTAGTAGCAACGAGTGCGACACCGGCTGCGGTGATTGAGTCAAAGCGCAGCGCTATCATCAACGGCAGGATAACGGGCACATAGACTAAGGCGAGCTCTTGGGTGCCGATAAGCGTGGCGATCACCGCGAACGTGGTCATCAATACCGGAATAATCACTATGGTGTTGCTGGCAAAGCGGCGGGTGAGCTTATCGACGCCAATTTCTATGATGCCGGTGCGGCGCAGCACCATAAACATGCCGCCGATCATAAAGGTGAAGAATACCACCGCGCCCGCATCGATCAATCCCTTGGGAATGGATGTCATAAAGTCGACCAGTCCGACAGGGGTAGATTCGATCACCTGATAAGAGTTGGGATCGATAGTGGTACGGCCGTTGGGTCCTGGTACGCGCTCATACTGGCCCGCAGGTACGATATAGGTTAAGACAGCAGCGATTGCGCTAAACACAAATAAGATGACATAAATATGTGGCATCTCGAACGATTTTTTACTCTTGGTGCCGGTTTTTTGCGGCTGCTGGTCTATCTGAGAAGTGGGTGTTGTCATAGTATTTTTCCCTGCATTAAGCGCAGTAGTAAACCTGTTTAACGTTAAGAAGGCTGCTAAAAATCATCATCCTTAACTCATTCATCAGCGTACATAGAAAACTTGCTCGCGGACTCGCGAGTATTAATACTACTTTGTTAACAAAGTATCCATAGGTTGGTAACTTTTCTTTGTGATTTGTAACCAAGTTTGTATATCTGAATGTGAGCAGTGGTATTAGAGGGAGATCTATGAAAGAGGAAAAAGGGCGTAAACATTTAAATAACAAACATTTTTGTCGTTAATGCCAGGTATACAGCGGATTGGGGGGAGTATTAAATCGAGGTTCTGTTTGAATCTTGGTGTTACTGGAGAGGTGGAGCAGGAATAAAGCTGGATTATAATGAGGGTAATACGAGGTGAGAATATGTTAACTAACAGCTGAGCGCTGTGCTTTGATGCTTCTAGCTTTAAGAAGGTGGGGCAGCACAGCGATAATTAAGATCTTACACAAAGCCCCCTGAGTGAAAGCTCGTACTTATCTTTGCCTGCCCCGATTCTTAATTGCCCGCTCACCTAAGGTTTGCGGACAGACAGCGAAATCACTCGCCGCGAATGTTGTGGTTTGCCAAGTGCTCAAGCGCCTTGATCAAACCAGAGTGGTCCCAACCAGCACCGCCCAAAGCGTTACAAGTGTTGAACAACTCTTGTGCGCCAGCAGTGTTAGGCAGAGAAACACCCAGTTCACGTGCGCCAGTCAGAGCCAAGTTCAGGTCTTTCTGGTGTAAAGCGATACGGAAACCAGGTTCAAAAGTACCCTTAACCATACGCTCGCCGTGCACTTCTAAAATCTTAGAAGAAGCGAAACCGCCCATCAGTGCTTCACGCACCTTGGCAGGATCGGCGCCGGCTTTAGAAGCGAATACCAAGGCTTCTGCAACGGCTTCAATGTTCAGTGCAACAATGATTTGGTTCGCTACTTTAGTAGTCTGACCGTCACCGTTACCGCCTACCAGAGTAATGTTCTTACCCATGATTTCGAACAAAGGATTGATCTTATCGAATACTGACTGCTCGCCACCAACCATGATGGTCAGCGTTGCGTTGATCGCACCCACTTCGCCGCCAGATACTGGAGCGTCTAAGTAGTCGGCACCCGTTTCGTTAACGCGCTTAGCGATAACTTTGGTAGCAATCGGAGAGATAGAAGACATGTCTACTACGATTTTGCCAGCAGACAGACCTTCGGCTACGCCGTTCTCACCAAACAGTACGTCTTCAACCTGTGGGGTATCTGGCACCATGGTGATGATAACGTCTGCAGCTTCTGCAACCGCTTTAGGTGTTGCTAAAGCAATACCTTTGTCACCCAACAAATCGGCAGGAGCCTTGTTGAAGTGCTCAGAGAAATACAGTGTGTAACCTGCTTTTTGCAGGTTCACCGCCATGGGCTTGCCCATGATACCGGTACCAATAAAACCTATTTTCATCGTAAATTCCTTGTTAACTTGTGGGGTTAGTCAACGCCGCGCAATAAGCTGCGGCGTTTCATACCTTTAAGAATTGCCATGCCGCAGTGCAGCACAGTCAAAATTTAGTTCAGGCTGGCGTAGTTCTTCAACCAAGTCAGACCGGCTTCGGTGGTGGTAGCTGGCTTATATTCGCAGCCAATCCAACCGTCGTAGCCTACTTCGTCCAAGTATTTAAACAAGAACTCGTAGTTGATCTCACCGGTGCCTGGCTCGTTACGACCTGGGTTATCAGCCAACTGTACGTGGTTGATGTTGCCCAAGTTGTTTTTAATAGTACGAGCCAAGTCGCCTTCCATGATCTGCATGTGGTAAATGTCATACTGCAGATACAGGTTAGCGCTACCCACTTTTTCGCGGATAGACTGTGCTTGGGTGGTGGTGTTCAAGAAGAAGCCTGGAATATCGATAGTGTTAATCGCTTCCATTACCAACTTGATACCGGCTGCTTCCAATTTGTCAGCAGCAAATTTCAGGTTAGCAACAAAGGTCGCTTCAGCTTGGTCGTAAGATACACCCGCTTGCTGAATACCGGCCAAACAGTTGATCTGGGTGTTGCCCAGCACTTTGGCGTATTCAATCGCCTTATCAACACCGGCTTGAAACTCTTCAACACGGTCAGGATGGCAAGCAATGCCGCGCTCGCCGCCGTCCCAGTTACCGGCTGGTAGGTTAAACAACACCTGAGTCAGACCATTGGCATCAAGTTTGGCTTTGATGTCTTGTGCAGTTTCAGCATAAGGGAACAGATATTCTACACCCTTAAAGCCAGCCTTAGCGGCGGCTTCAAAGCGGTCCATAAAGGCCACTTCGGTAAACAGCATAGACAAGTTGGCAGCTAATTTAGGCATAACAATGTCCTTCATTAATAGGGGGCAAAAATAAGCCCAGCCGAGTGGCTGGGCTTTAAGGTATTAATTAATCAAGCAGAGAGATAGTCGCAGTAGGGGCATCGATGCCTTTTTCTGCTAATTCTTCAAACTCGTTAACTGCGTCAATTTCAACGCCCATAGAAACGTTGGTTACACGCTCAAGGATCACTTCAACTACTACTGGTACAGAGTACTGAGCCATCAACTTCTTGGCTTCTTCCAGTGCAGGAGCGATTTCTTCTGGCTTGTAAACACGGATTGCTTTACAGCCCAGACCTTCAACAACCTTAACGTGGTCAACACCGTACTCGCCCAGCTCAGGAGAGTTGATGTTTTCGAAAGACAACTGAACACAGAAGTCCATGTCGAAGCCACGCTGTGCCTGACGGATCAGACCCAGATAAGAGTTGTTTACCAGTACGTGGATGTACGGCAGTTTAAACTGCGCGCCAACGGCCAATTCTTCGATCATGAACTGGAAGTCGTAGTCACCAGAGATAGCTACCACGTTGCGAGACTTATCTGCAGCAACCACACCCAGAGCAGCAGGAATAGTCCAACCCAGAGGGCCAGCCTGACCACAGTTGATCCAGTTACGTGCGCTGTATACGTGCAGGAACTGAGCCGCAGCAATCTGTGACAAACCAATGGTGGATACATAAGTAGTATCGCGGCCAAAGACTTTGTTCATTTCCTGGTAAACACGCTGTGGTTTAACTGGAACGTTGTCGAAGTTGGTCTTGCGCTGCATGGTGCTCTTGCGTGCTTTACACTCAGCAACCCAAGCAGAACGATCTTTCAGCTTGCCTGCCGCTTTCCATTCTTTAGCAACTTCTAAGAACAGATCCAAAGCAGCGCCGGCGCAAGATACGATACCCAGATCTGGGCAGAATACGCGACCAATCTGCGTAGGCTCAATGTCTACGTGGACGAACTTACGGCCCTTGGTGTAAACCTCAACCGAACCGGTGTGACGGTTAGCAAAGCGGTTACCGATACCCAACACGAAGTCAGATGCCAGCATAGTAGCGTTGCCGTAACGGTGTGAAGTCTGCAGACCACACATACCCGCCATCAACTCGTGGTCGTCAGGAATAGTGCCCCAACCCATCAAAGTAGGAATTACTGGAACGTTTACCAGTTCAGCAAACTCAGTCAGTTGCTTGTCTGCGTTGGCGTTGATAACACCACCACCAGATACCAACAGCGGCTTGTCAGACTCGTTCAGCATGGTCAGCGCTTTCTCGATTTGGATACGAGTAGCAGCTGGCTTGTACGGGATCATGGGTACGTATGCTTCAGCGTCAAATTCAATCTCAGCCATCTGTACGTCGAACGGCATGTCGATAAGAACTGGGCCAGGACGACCAGAACGCATGATGTGGAATGCCTGCTGGAAAGTACCGATCAACTGAGCGGGTTCCATTACGCAGATAGCCCACTTAGTTACTGGCTTAGCGATAGACTCAATGTCTACAGCTTGGAAGTCTTCTTTGTGCATGCGAGCACGTGGCGCTTGGCCAGTGATGCACAAAATTGGAATCGAGTCAGCCATCGCTGAGTACAAACCGGTGATCATATCGGTACCGGCAGGGCCAGAAGTACCAATACACAGGCCGATATTGCCTGGGTTTGCACGAGTGTAGCCTTCAGCCATGTGTGACGCGCCTTCAACGTGGCGAGCCAGTACGTGTTCAATTGAACCTAAGCCACGCAGTGCTGCGTAGAAAGGGTTAATTGCGGCGCCGGGAACGCCAAAGGCTTTAGTTACACCTTCAAGCTCAAGGATTTTGGCAACTGCCTCGATTGCTTTCATTTTAGCCATAATCGGTATCCATTCATCTGAGGTGCTCTCGGCACCATTGTTGTTTATCCAAGGGTAATGATTACTGGCTCCGTCTGGTGAGAACGGTTGATAGCTCAGTAACTCATATCGTGATCATACAAAAAATACTGTGACGATCAACTAATTTATGGAAATCATTTTTACCATGTGGAATTGCTAAAACGTCCAAGGGGTAAATCAGCACAGTTTGCATGACCATTCTGTTGATTCTATAGCAGCGTCTTGTGACTCGGTCTGTCTTACATCAATAAGGTCGCACTTTTACGTTACCAGCTAGTGCCGATAGCGCTGAGGAGGATCACAAATTGAGCACTTAAACAGAGGGTAAACAAAACCTACGTCACATATCATAGCAATAATATGACGAAATAAACATTCTCTACTGTTTTTGATTACAACTGTGTGAACAATTTACTCATTAAATTTTATAGTTCGTTAGCGCTTTATCTACTTACTGCTAACCTTGGTTCTTTGGACTGCTGCTAGTTTTCAGCCGTCAGCGATCAGAATAGACGCTTATATTGTCTCGCGCTTAAGCTGCGAGCCTTGCGTAGCAGGAAGGTAGGCGGCTTTGACACCGTGAAGGGTAAAGCGGGAAGAGTGAAGCGGGCGAGAAATCAGAACATCGCACCTTGTTGTTTCTTTGAGATACATCAGGAGTTTACTTTGGCCTATGTTTGTTCCCTCCACACTTTACACCTCACCCTTCACTCGCTTTTGTGTAGGCGAACGCTTGCTCTCGCATTTTGTCGTAGGCGAAACCGCGCCTAATACTCTTTACCCAATACTCTTTACATAGATACATAGAGTAGGGCGCCGACATAAAGGCGGAACTTAACAGTAGTAAGTTAAGAGTCTGCGGGGGTTCAACGCTTACGGTTGATAGTCGGGCACACCTTTTTTGTGCAGCGCACAAAAGAATACTTGCCAATCCTTTTTGTGCGGTGCACAATAACTCCACGCCTTAAGCTAAGAAAGTAAGTGATGAAGTTTTCTTACAGGCGTATCAGGCAATTAAGCCCCCCAATTCTTTAGGAGATACCCAATGTCTTTATTCAACACTGAACAGCTGCAAGCCACCTCACAAGAAAATTTGCAAGTAGCACAGAACTTAACCAACCACTTAATTGCTAACGCCACTAAACTGGGCAAGCTGCAGCAAGATGCATTCACTCAGTTAGTAAGCAGCCAATTTGCGTTTGCTAACAAATTGTTCGCAGTACGCGACATCAAAGATTTTGCTGAACTGCAAAACGAATTCCTGAGCCCTACTGCTGTTTTAGACCAGCAACTGAACTTCAACCGCGAAGTGTTGGCAGTATTAACTGACAGCCAGCAGCAAGTAAGCCAGTTTGCTGACCAGCAAGTTGCTAAAGGTAATGAGCAGATCAATGAAGCAGTTGAGAAGTTGGTCGGTCAAGCACCAGCAGGCAGCGAGCAAGCAGTAACGGCGTTAAAATCAGCCGTAGCTAACGCCAACCAAGTATTTGGCCAAGCACAAACTGCATCTAAAGAAGCCGCTACTATTGCTGAAAACGCAGTAAAGCAGGCAACTGAGCAGTCTGAGAAAGCCGCTCGTGAAGTAGCTCAAGCTACTGAAAAGAATCTTGCTACTGCTAAAGCAGCAGCAGAGCAGCAAACTAAAGGCGCACGTAACGCCACTACAAAGTAACTAATAATCTCCGCTATTAATCTTCAGTAATAGCGGTAACTGCTTAGGCGATAAGGATTACTCCTTATCGCCTTTTTTTGGATCTGAATTTTCTGGTTTAGAAGCAGAAGCCGTATCTGAGCTAGAGTCAGACTTCTTACTGGCGTCATTACTGCCCGCAAAGCCGCCAAACAGACCAAACATGTTTTGGGTGTTCATATATAAGTCGCGCGACTGCTCAACGTATTGGCGCATCATATCTTGCATGATGGGCGCTTGGCCTTGCATAAATTCGGTCCAGGCTTGTGAAGACTGAGAGCCGGTTTGTGATTGAATGTCGATCACTGACTGAATGCTTTCGTCCAAGTAGCTGCCCAGCACACCTTGAAAAGGGCCATAAAAGCAGATGATGTTTTTTAGCATGGTGCTAGAAAAAATCGGATTGCCATCACTCTCGGCTTCTTGAATGATCTGCAGCAAAATACTGCGGGTAATGTCCTCACCGCTTTTGGCGTCCACCACTTGAAAAGGTTCTTGCTCTTGCACGAGTCGGCGAATGTCCACCAAAGTGACATGACTACTGGTGTAGCTGTCATACAGGCGACGATTAGGATATTTCTTGATAATACGGACATTGTCCTGCGAATTTGACATACGACCCAGCTTCTTAACTAACCATTGTGACAAGCAGTGTATCTTAAAGGCAGAAAGTGCTCAATTTGGTGTGCGCAGCATCATCTTTTGTTGAGGCCACTTCTGTCGGCCGGTTTTGCGCAGCAAAACTTAATGAGCCTCGCACTCGTATCTTTCTTTGGTTTGTCCGCTGCACTTTTTACACATTACTCATCACGGCAACGCCTTGGTCGTGAATCGTGCTTTGCCATCTGTTACTATTTCGGCCTAAATTTATTACCTAACTAATGAGATCTCCGATGCAAGTTGCAGACAACACAGTCGTACAGTTTAACTACACCTTAAAAAGCGAAGAAGGTGATACGTTGGACACCAACGTCGGCAACACGCCGCTGGCCTATTTGCATGGTCATAAAGGTATGTTGGAAGGCATAGAAGCAGCGTTAACGGGTAAGAACGAAGGCGACAGCTTTAGCATCACCTTGGCACCAGAAGATGCCTACGGCGAGCGTAAAGACGACCTAATCCAGCGCGTACCGGTTAAGCATTTATACGGTGCCAAAAATTGGAAAGCGGGCATGATGGCCACGGTTCATACTGAACAAGGAGAGCGTCAGGTCACAGTAGCTAAAGTAGGTAAGTTTATGGCAGACGTAGACATGAACCATCCATTAGCCGGCTTAACCCTGATTTTTGATCTAGAAGTAGTCAGCGTACGTGCCGCAACCGAAGAAGAAATTGCCCACGGTCACGCCCACGGCGAAGGTGGCCATCACCACTAAACTTGAGCAAAGCTGTAAGCGGTACGCTTTACGCTGTAAGTTAAAGATTAAAAAAGCCGAGCTGATGCTCGGCTTTTTGTTGGGTGCGGCACACGCCTGGGCTAGTCGGCAAACTGTTTGGGCTGAACCAGTTTTAGGTAGTCTTTTATGGGCAGGCTAAACAGTTCACGGTAGCTACCGGCACTAAAGACGATTTCTTTCTGGTGAGCGAGTTCGGTGTCGATATAGACCGGCATTTGATAGAGGTTGCCAAAGGGAGGCAGAGCACCGACTTGGCAGTCGGGAAACTTCTCGCGAAAGTCGTGTTCATGCAGAAGGGTCACTTTCTGCGCCGACAGGGCTTGGGCGAGGGTGTCGGTATGGATCATTTTGGGGGCGGGAACCAGGATCATGGTCATCTGGCCATCTAGGGTCACGATCACTACTTTGGCCATTACGCTGCCCGGTATATGGGCGACTTCGGCCACATCTTGTGCGGTAAAAGCCGGCGAGTGGGTAATCACCCGATATTTGACCCCCTGTTGATCTAGGTATTGTTGTAGTCGTTTGGCCGGCATAACAAGTTCTCCTAACTGATACGGAACATCAGTTGAAGTATAGGATCCCAGCCGGAAGCGGTAAGCTTTAAGCTGGAAGAAAAAGACTAAACGTAACTATTCAGCATATACCCATAGTGGTTAAGAGCTAAAGAAACACTACATATTGTGTGTTTTGCGTTCCGTAATGTATGAAAATGAGTCGAATTCAGCATTTCCTATAGCGTTAAAAATTTAACTATTTGTTTTATATGTATTTATTTTCTAAAAACAAGCTGAATAGTTACGACTAAACAAGCTAAAGGCAGACACTGTTTTTGGCTTGGTGCGTATCTAAAAATAAAGGCTGAGCTGATGCTCGGCCTTTTTGTGCACTGAATTCTGTAGCTCGGAGTGTATAAAGAGGCAGCAGGGTTGCTTACGCCGACGCGCTTAACCCGCATCCATGCGGCGCTCGGCAAATGCCGTCCCTGGCATTTGACGGTCGGCTCCAGCAATCCCTGCTGCCTCTCTCGTCGATATGGTGTTGCCGGTGAGATCTAAAAACTAAAGGCCGAGCTGATGCTCGGCCTTTTTATTGCTGCATTCGTTCGCGATTGTGCGCGTATAAATAGGCAACTGGGTAACCTCCTCCGACACGCCGTGGGATATGACACTCACAGTTTTAGCCTACTGCGAACATTCACTGGATGTTCGATTAGGCTAAAACAGTTCGTCACGGCGAAACAAGCTAGCCCCATCTGGGCTCACACATGAGATCCCTGGCATATGATGGTCGGCTGAGGTTATCCCAGCAGCCTCTCTCATCGGTATGATATTATCGGTGGGAAGCACAAACAAAAAAGCCGAGTAAATGCTCGGCTAGGATCGTTTAACGCGAATGCTTAGAGGTGAGCTAAGCCGCCAAGCGAAGCTAGTGATCTTCCCCCAATAAAGCAGGCATCCCTTTTGAACATGCCCTCATTTTTTCATATTCGACTAGGCAAAAGACCTAACCCTGTGATTCTTGTTCTCTTTACTCTCCTAGCTCTCCTAGTTCTCCTAGTTCTCCTAGTTCTCCTAGTTCTCCTAGCTCTCCTAGCTCTCCTAGTTCTCCTTGTTATTCTTGCTCTCCTTTCCCACCTTGTGTTTCTCTTAAAATTCAGCATTTTATAACTTAAAGTTCTGCACAAAGTGTTTGTTGACATTTTTGTTTCATTGATCAATGATCCTTTCAATTTTATATTGAGGTGTGTTTTATGGCTTTTGTTAAATTTCTCGCTTCCGCTCGCAAGTCTCCTCTAGGGGCTCATGCTAGTTTTCGTGCTTACAAAAATGAGAAAGGTGAGGTGACACAAGCAAAACTTAGGATAGGGCGTTCTGGCATTGAAATAATGGAAAAATTAGGCCTAGATTACGTAGCAGGTATGAGAGCAGATCTATTTTTTGATAGTGCAAATGGGGCTGTCGCAATTAAGGTTAACGAAAATGGTCAACTCAAAGTTCGTAGGCCTAATATGAACAAGCCGAAAGATCGTATTGAGTTTGGTGCGGCTGATCTCACAAAGATGAATATTGCCGAGGGCGGTTATGTTATTCATGAACCAAGGGTCAATGAGAAAGAATTTGACTTCCTACTTTTCCCAATTCCTACAGAGTAACACCCTGATTTTGCCTGTTATGCAGCGTCACTTTAATTCTCGAGTAGTGGTGCGACTTTATCCTGTAGCCATTCTCTGATTTCGAATGAGTAATCATCCCATTCGTCCGTTGTGGTAAGGGTTATTTGGGGGCAAGTCTTGCTTGTTGCCTTCTGCAGCAAAACACTTTAATTGGGAGGCAGGGGGAAAAGAAAGACCTGACCCCTGTGATGCCATATCAAGTTGACGCTCATATGAAGCCTCATTGTCATAGGTAGCTCCGGTTAAAAATTGGAATAGCGAGTTGCCCGCAGATGGTACCAACAGGCGGCACCGGAGCAGGCCTTCGTCCGACCTTTACCGCAGAACCCAAATAAAACCGTTATTTAATCCCTTTAATCCATAAAAAGGCCGAGCTGCTGCTCGGCCTTTTTGTTAGTTACTACGCTTTTTTAAATCCGTTAAGCACGGTTATCTTGCCGAGCTAAACTAGCTGCCAAGCTTTCATAGCGCTGGTGCGCTCGTGATCTTGGTGGGGCTTGCGACCATTTAAGCTCGACCATGCGGGTAGGCTCGGGTCGCTATGCGGCTGTCGGCTTTAATGCCTCAACACAGCGTTACTCCCGTTGACGGGTGTCGTTATGTATCGGCTCAGTTAACGAGTCAGTGATCAACTAATATGGGTTGTTTGTTAGAGAGAGTAGTGCGGGCATCATAGCATCGTCACTAGGTTGTCATCAGTATGTATTGAATTAACGCTTCAATGAGTTTGATTTTCCAACTTCATCTGGAGATAAAATGAAAATAACTCCCATTTCCACAGCATTATTGCTGGCTACACTTGGCCTGAGTGGTGCAATTCAGGCAGAAGAAAAAGCATATACCGCAACCTTAGCTGGCCATGCCTGGCTACCGGCCCTTTCACTGATTACACCGCCAGCCGATGCTCCGCAAGACGCTTGGTTGAGCGGTAAATTTATCGATGCCAAACGTAACCATAGCGCCATGAGTCGTCTGGGTAACACCGGTGCCCTGCACGGCAAGCGTAATACTGAGCTGGCTAGTCCTTTTATTGGTCAGCCATTGCAAGGGTTTTCTGGATTCGCCATGGATAGAGGACCAGACGGAGCCTTTTATGTATTGACAGATAACGGCTTTGGTACCAAGGCCAACAGTCCGGATGCGTTACTATTTTTCCACCTTATGGCACCGAACTTCGATACCGGAAAGGTGGATGTGAAAGAGACTTTCTTTCTACGAGATCCCGACTTCAAGGTTCCCTTTCGTATCGCCTATGAAGCTACCGAATCCCGTTATCTGACAGGTGCAGATTTCGATCCTGAAAGCATTCAGCTCGTTAACGGAGAAATATGGATCGGTGAAGAGTTCGGTCCCTATTTGATCCGTGCCGGACTGGACGGTACCGTGCGTGAGGTATATCCCTCTCTGCTGAATGGCAACATATTGAAAAGTCCTGACAGCCCAGGCGTAGACGCCCTTAGTAATGTCGGCAGCGATTGGCAAGTGTCTCGTTCCGGCGGCTTTGAAGGTCTGGCGCTGCAACCCGACACTGGGCTGCTGTGGGCTATGCTAGAAAAGCCACTACTCGATACTAACGGGCAGCCTTTAGGCCGAGATCTCGAAGTTATGGCATTCGATCCAACAGAAGGAAAATGGACCGGAGACAGCTTCCGTTTTCCGCTGGCAGAAGGTGCCACCGCCATTGGAGACTTCAACTTCATCGATAACCACCGTGCACTGGTCATCGAACGCGACAACGGTGAAGGCGACCCCAGCCTTGCCTGTCAAGGCGAAGCCCAGCCCGATTGCTTCCCTCATCCTGCTAGACACAAGCGAGTGGTGCTGATCGATATATCTAATCTAGACGAGCAGGGTCGGGCCGAGCGTCTGGGTTACATCGATCTCATGGCTATTGCTGACCCCGATCATAAAAATCGGTTAGATACTCAAGCCAATCGAGACTTGAGTGCTCTTTTTACCTTTCCCTTCTTTACCATCGAAAACGTCGTAAAGGTAGATGATCGGCATATCATGGTGGCCAACGACAACAATTTGCCGGGCTCTACCGGTCGGCAGTTGAATACCGCCGCTGATAACGAATTCATACTGCTCGAAGTAGCCGACTTTCTGAAAGCCAAATAGAAAAAGCCAAGGCCGAGCAGTTGCTCGGTCTTTTACCCACTGCTTTTCCTATTTAATCACTCGCGTCTTGTCTCGCCAAGCTCGCTGCCAGGCTTTCAATCTCGCTGGTGCGCTCATGGTCGAGCTTAGGCTTGCGGCCATTTAGACTCGACCATGCGGGGTAGGCGCGGGCGGTGATTAACGGCTCAGCCAGTTCGCCTTTGCGCCATTGCTGCTCTAATGGCGTGTCCATTTGAATGCGATCTTGTGCGGCGTGGCCCCGTAGCTCTAGGGCATTAAGTAAGCGCTGTTGGCGAATGGCCAAGAGGCGCAGTGTGGCGTCATTCACCGTGAGCTCGCGCTCGCCGCGCCATTTGCCTTTAATGCGCTCGCCGTAGTTACGAAAGGTTTGGGTAAAGCCACCGATGGCGGCGCCCAGTACGGTGGCGGCACCTAGGCTTAGCCCGCCGGTAAACAGGTCTATGCCGGCACCGGTGGCGGCACCGGCTGCCATGCCGCCGCCGACTTTTACGCCGAGCTGCTTCATGGTGGCGGGGTTAAATAAATCCTCGCCCCAGCGGCCTTCTTCTAGCGGTAAATCTTGGGCCTCGGCATCGTCTTTACGAAACGCATACAGCTTTAATAACGCTTCTACGCATTGTTGCTCACGCTGGCGAACATCTTTATGTAGCTGTTGAATGGCTTCTTCTAATAAGTCTGGGTGCACGCTGCGCCGTGCGGCAGCTACGTCTACTAATAGTTCGGCAATCAGGCGTTGGCTGGCTTTGCGGCGCACTTTTACTTGGGCTTGGTTATGGTCAATTAAGCGCTGTAAACGTGGGCGTTGGCTATCCAGCACCAAGCTTAAATTTTCATAAAGCCGTTGCTCGCCATCGGCAGGCGGGGCCACGCTGTCGAAACGTACTACGGCGTGTAGGCCAAGGCGGGCCAGTACTTCGCGCCATGCGGCTTCGCGTTGCTCAGGCGCGTTTACAAAATTTAAGACCGGCAATAAGGGTTTACCGCACATGGCTAAAATCGCCAGTTCATCTCGATATTTAGCCAGTACTGGCTCGCGGGCATCAATTACATAAAAGCCGGCATCGGATTTTAAGAGCTGACGTAACACTTTGGCTTCTTGCTCAAAGCGCTGGCGGGCTTCGCTGGTATTTAAAAAGCGCTCCACTTGTTCTGGGCCATCTAGGCGTTGCTCCAATTGGGGCAGTTGCTCAATATATTCATAGAGCGCAATCGCATCTTCAAAGCCTGGCGTGTCGTAAAGTTCAATTAGCGCCTCGCCATCGACCGACAAGCGTGCGCCTTCTACGTGCTGGGTGGTGCTGGGGCGATGGGAGATAGCGCCAAAGCCTACGTCCCGAGTTAGGGTGCGCAGTAATGAGGTTTTGCCCACATTGGTGTGGCCAACTACCGCCAGTGTTAAGGGTGCTGTTTGCTTGGTCATTCGCTTGCTCCCGCCTTTGGCTCTAACTCTTGATCCCGCTCTTGCTCTAGTTTTTGTTCTAGCCAAGCCCAAGGGGCGGTGCGGCTATGTTCAATCTTTAATGCATCCAACTGTTGTTGCCAGTTTTCTAGCCGCTCAGCAGGCGCGTCAATGTCCAGTAGCCAAACCCGAGTTGCTGACGCCGTGCGTGATAGCTCGGCAATTAAATGTAAGGTGCCTCTATCTGCCGAGCGCTGCGGATTACAGGTGATCAGCAGCCGTGCCGGCGGGTGAGCGCTCAGTTGCTCAAGCAGTTGGCGGCGCTGCTCGCGGGTATCTATCACTCCAGCATCTAATAGATGTTGAGGATGATCTGATTTTAAATGTTCAGGCGGCCAGCTAATACTGTCATCCAGTTCAATGGCAACTAACACGGCGTCGTGCCCCGCTAATTGTGAGCCTGCCGTGGTGCTGGGCAGCGCTGAGGGTGCCGCATCTACTACGCCTAAGCGCTCGCTGCTGGGTTGCACGCGCTCATGTAACGGCTGCCACACTTCATCATCCGCATTGAATGCTAAGCGCTTAACGCCACGGCGCCAGCGCCATTCGCACAATAAGCTAAAGGCGAGGCGCGGCAGCACGCCGTAAATTAACAGCATGCCCAGTAACCAGCTGGCCCACATTTGTCTTGCTTGTTCACTGGCTAAAGCGTGCAGGCCGCTTTGTTGAATAAGTTCACTGTTAGGTAGCGCAAAACCGAGCCAAGCCGCGGGCTGGCCCAATAGATTAACCAGCATCACAAAGGAGTCGCTGGCCACTATGGTTGACTCCCACACAAAGCCATATCTGCGGGTGGCCAACAGCGCAATTAAGCTGAATAGGGCGCTGCTTAAGGTGATCAGCCACCAGCCGTGCAACAAGCGGCCTAAGCCCCAGCGTAATAGATTATGGCGTTGTAATAATACTAATAATGCCGGGGCTAACTGGGCCGCCTTGGCATCGCGCGCCAGTTTATTACTGAGCCACAGCCAAGCGTGGCTAAGCGGTGAGCTGCTTTGTTTAGCAAAAATTAGGCTGATACACCAAGCCAATAAGCTGAGTAGGTTTAAGCCGATTAAACCGGACAAAGCCCAAAAGATATTAATCGCCTCTGGGTTACCGCTGAGCGCGGTTTTCGCTAACACTACACCCGATAAAATAGCGCTGAAAATCAGCAGCCATAAAGCCAGCTTGGCACCTTGCAGCCAGTGCTGCAGTGCCGCAACTAGGCCATCGCGCTTAGCTAAAAATAAGCCGCGCACCTGCAAGCGTTGGCTAAGTGAACCTTCAGTGGCTCGGGCTTTGCGACAAGCCTCGCTGTCTTCCAACTGGCCGGTGTGCTCTTCGCGCAGTCGTACGGTCTCGCAGAGCCAGAGTGTTTGTAAGTTTGAATTTTGATCAGTCACAAGCATTCCAAAGAATTGCGGTAATAATCCTATTGTGCCTGAGAATAGAGCGTGAATAACGCTATGGCGCGCAAATTCTTAAAGACTCAAGGTTCAGGGTGCTCGGCCGCTTGCGTGAGCGGCAAACTGTTGAATGCATGTGATGAAGTGCCTATGCTCTTTGCCTTTGCTCAATACCATGACACACCGATATTTTTGCTGGTTGTTTAATGGATTTCATCAGGACGCTTAAGCGCCTATATAGGGATAATTATGAAAGCAGTTAAAAGCGTGACCAAACTCGGATTAGTTTTTGGTTTGGCGGCGGTGCTGACCGCGTGCGGTGGCGCGCCTTCAGATGCAGAAGTGCGCAAGGCGCTGGAAGAGCAGATCCAAAGCGATATGGATCAAGTTACCGGTGGCCTAAAAGGGGTCGGCCTTGATGGCGCTATGGATGGCATGATGCCAAAAATTGACAATATTACGCCTCAAGGCTGTGAAGAGGCAGCCAACGATATTTACAACTGTACCGTTGAAGCCACTATTACCGTGATGGGTATGCAACAAACCAATATGCAAGAATTTAGCTTTAAGAAAAACAAAGCAGGCGAGTGGAAAGTAGTGCGCTAAGCCGCACTAGTGTACCAACAAAAAGGCCGAGCTATTGCTCGGCCTTTTGCTATAACTCGTTACTTGTTAACGACTTAGCGCATGGTCACGAATTCCTCAGCGCCCGTAGGATGTATCGCTACACAGGCGTCGAAGTCTTCTTTGGTGGCGCCCATTTTCACGGCGACCGCGAAGCCTTGCAGGATTTCGTCCATACCAAAACCGATGCCGTGCACGCCTACTACTTTTTCGTTATCGCCCACACAGACCAACTTCATCTTACAAGGCTGGCGGTGCGCAGTAACGGCGGTGTACATGGAGGTAAAGGTAGAGGTGTAAACCTTCACTTGGTCGTCGCCATATTGCTTTTTAGCTTCTGGCTCAGTTAAACCCAGCGTGCCAATGGGCGGGTGACTAAATACCACGGTTGGGATCAAGCTGTAGTCCATTTTGGCCTTGGTTTGGCCATTGAATAAACGCTCAGACAATAAACGACCCGCCTTAACGGCTACCGGCGTCAGCTCTACATAACCGATGTTATCGCCCACCGCGTACACGCCTTTGGCGCTGGTGTTTTGATATTCATCGACCTTGATGTAGCCACGCTCATCGGTTTCTACGCCAGCGGCGGCTAAGTTCAGCTGAGCAGTCAGCGGGCGACGGCCAATGGCCCAGATCAGGCAATCAACGGTGATGCGTTCGCCGTTTTCTAAGTGCAGCGTTAAGCTGCCATCGCTATTCTTTTCAACGCTTTTAGGTGTCGATTGCGTGTGCAGTTTCGGACCTTCGGTGGCCATGGCTTCGACCAAGGTCTCAACCAAAATGGGGTCGAACTCGCGCAGCGGTGCGTGTTTGCGCACTAATAAATGAGTTTCTGAACCCAGCGCATTCATTACACCGGCCAGCTCTACCGCAATATAACCGGCGCCCACTACCGCAACGCGCTTTGGCTGTTCGGTTAGCGCAAAGAAACCGTCCGAGTTAATGCCGTGCTCGGCACCCGGGATCTGTGGGATAACCGGCTCGCCACCGGTGGCGATAGTAATGTGATCGGCAGTGTATTCTTCACCGTTGACGACCACTGTGTTGGCATCTTTAAAGCTGGCGAAGCCTTTGATCACGGTGATCTTGTTATTGCCTAATACGCGGTCGTAAGAGTCATGAATACGGCCAATATAGGCTTGGCGGCTTTCAACCAGCTTGGTCCAGCTGTGGCCTTTAAGATCGATTTCAAAGCCATAATCCTTGGCATATAACTTAATGGCATCGGCGACTTGGGCGCCATACCACATGACTTTTTTCGGTACGCAACCCACGTTTACGCAAGTGCCGCCTAAGTCTTTGGCTTCAATTAAGGCTACTTTTTTACCGTGCATGGCGGCGCGGTTTGCTGAGGCGATGCCGCCGCTACCGCCACCGATGGCGATGTAATCAAAATGCTGTGCCATGTATATGCTCCTAACAGAGAAGATAAGAAAACCTGAGGCAAGAATGAGAACCAGCCTAAGCCATCACCGATTGTACACTAAGACTTGCCTAATAATATGCTCACTATCTGAGCGTTATCGGCGAAATTTAGCCTTTATGGCCAGTAAAAGCTTGAACATTGGTCTCAGCATCACCATCTTAGAGGTATTCCTCGATTGCTTTTAAGCAAGTCGATGGCCAAAACACCAAGAGGTACCCAAATGACTAATCCGCTACTGACCATGGATGGCTTACCGCCGTTCAGCCAGATCAAGCCAGAGCACATCAAGCCCGCGCTAGAGCACGCTATTGTCGACTGCAAAAAGCGCGTAGAAACTGTGTTAGCGCATGATGAAAATTTCACTTGGGATAACCTAGTCGCGCCATTAGAAGAAGTGGGCGATCGCTTGTCGCGCATTTGGTCACCGGCCAGTCATTTAAACAGCGTGTTAAACAGTGATGAACTGCGCGTTGCCTATGAAGAGTGCTTGCCCTTGTTATCGGAATACAGCACCTGGATGGGCCAACACCAAGGCTTGTTTGAGGCGTACCAAAGCCTTGCCAAACGCGATAACTTTAAAAAATTAAGCTTGGCCCAGCAAAAAGAAGTGAATAACACGCTGCGTGACTTTCGCTTATCGGGCATTGCCTTAGAGTCGGCACAAAAGCAGCGCTTTGGTGAGATAAAATCTCGCTTGTCTGACTTAGGCTCGCGTTTTTCTAACCAAGTGTTAGACGCCACTCAAGCGTGGACCAAACAGATTACCGATGCCGCTCAGTTGGCCGGTTTGCCCGAGTCGGCTCAAGCCGCTGCCAAGGCACAAGCCGAAGCCCGTGAGCTGGATGGCTGGCTGTTTACGCTGGATATTCCGTCTTATCTGCCGGTGATGATGTATGCAGACGATGCCAGTTTGCGTGAAGAGCTATATCGCGCTTACAGTACCCGTGCCTCAGACCAAGGCCCAAATGCGGGTGAGTTTGATAACACCCAAGTGATTGAAGAAACGCTGGCGCTGAAGCACGAATTAGCCGAGCTGCTGGGTTTTGAAAACTACGCGCAATTATCGCTGTCCACCAAAATGGCCGAGAGCGAGCAACAGGTGTTGGACTTTTTAGACCAACTGGCCGCGCGTTCTTACCCGCAAGGTCAGGCGGATTTAGCGGAGCTAACCGAGTTTGCCCGCGAGCATCACGGCATAGATAAGCTGAATGCTTGGGACGTGACTTATTACGGCGAAAAACTTAAACAACATAAATACACCATTTCTGATGAAGAGCTGCGTCCGTACTTCCCGGCCAACAAGGTTATTCATGGCCTGTTTGAAACCGTAAAACGTTTATTTGGCGTGAAAGTCACCGAGCGCTTTGGCGTAGAAGTGTGGCACCCGGATGTACGCTTCTTCGATATTTGCGGCGAAGATGGCGAACTGCGCGGCAGTTTCTACTTAGACTTATATGCCCGCGCCAATAAGCGGGGCGGCGCTTGGATGGACGACTGCATGGGTCGCCGTTATCGTGAAGATGGCAGCCTGCAAAAGCCGGTGGCCTACCTGACTTGTAACTTTAACGGCCCAGTGGGCGATAAGCCGGCGCTGTTTACCCATGGCGAAGTAGAAACCCTGTTCCACGAGTTTGGTCATGGTATTCACCATATGTTGACCAAAGTCGAAGTGGCGGGCGTGGCCGGTATTAATGGCGTGCCGTGGGATGCCGTTGAGTTGCCGAGCCAGTTCTTAGAAAACTGGTGCTGGCAGCCAGAGGCCTTGGCCTTTATCTCCGGCCATTATGAAACCGGTGAGCCGCTGCCGGCAGACTTGCTAGAGCGTATGTTGGCGGGCCGTAACTACCATTCGGCGCTCATGATGTTGCGCCAGTTAGAGTTCGCCTTGTTCGACTTTAAGCTGCACATGAGTGCAGACGGTGCCAAGCCCGGCCAAGTGCAGGCGATTTTGGACGAAGTGCGCAAGTCCGTGGCCGTGTTGCCGCCGCCAAGCTTTAACCGTTTTCAGCATGGCTTTGCCCATATTTTTGCTGGTGGTTACGCGGCAGGTTATTACAGCTATAAGTGGGCCGAAGTATTGTCCAGCGATGCTTTCTCGCGCTTTGAAGAAGAAGGCATCTTCTGCGCTAAAACGGGCCGTGATTTCTTGCACGCCATTTTAGAGCAGGGCGGATCTAAAGAGCCGATGGAGTTGTTTAAGCAGTTCCGCGGCCGCGAGCCAAAAATTGATGCCTTATTGCGTCACTCTGGCATAACGGCTTAACAGGCCGATTTGATTTTACATATTAATATGTAACACAGCTTACGGCTGGCCCAGTGCCAGCCGTTTTTAATGGTAAGGCTAATGACAGCACCTTTGATCCCACTGCAGATTGTTTTAGAAGATGACGCTTTAAGCGCCGAGGCCGAGCGGCTCACTGAGGCGCTGGCGGGCGTCAGCGCTATCGCCCCCTTTGCCTTGGTGTTAACCCAAGGCCGCCTTGAGCTGCAAAAGCTCGATGAGCCAAAATTAGGCGGCGTATTTGTGGACTTAGCCGAAGGTGCAGCGGCCCATAGGCGCAAATTTGGTGGTGGTCGCGGGCAATCGATTGCCAAAGCGGTGGGCTTAAAAAAAGCCCATAATCCGACGGTGGTGGATGGCACGGCAGGCTTAGGCCGAGATGCTTTTGTGTTGGCCTCTCTGGGTTGCAAAGTATGGTTGTGTGAACGCCATCCGGTGGTGCACGCGCTTTTGGCCGATGGTTTGCGCCGCGCCGCCCTTGATGCCGAAATTGGTGACTGGGTGAGTGAGCGCATGCAGCTATTACCGCTCGGCATCAGTTTGGCAGATATTAGTGAACTGACCGGTGAAGACATAGATGTGGTCTATTTAGATCCTATGTTTCCGCACAAGAAAAAAGCCGCCTTGGTGAAAAAAGAAATGCGCGTGTTTCACTCACTGGTGGGGCCAGACTTAGACGCAGATGCCTTGCTGCCACAAGCTTTGCAGCTGGCGCGCGCCCGAGTCGTGGTAAAGCGGCCCAGCTATGCGGGCTTCTTAAATGAAGTGCCGCCCTCGGCACAAATAGAAACCAAAAATAATCGTTTCGATTTATATGTGAAGCAGGCGCTGTAAGTCGTGAAGGGTGAGGCGAAAGGCGTGAGGTGAAACCTAGGGACAAGGCTGCGGCCGAGTCTGACAGAAGGTTCACACAATTTTCTTGCTAGGGGTTAACAGGCGTTTTTAAGCTGCTAGTATAAATGTGTGCAAAATAAGTCATGTAACGAGTCAACGATCAGAGTTTAAGGCTTACAGTTTAAGTAAAGGTAGAGCAGCAAACGACATCAAGTTATTCACTACTATTCAATACGGAGTGTAAAAATGAGAGAACGTTACGCAAGCGGACTGGACGATAACACTGCCAAGAAAATGATCGAACTACTCAATGCTAACTTGGCCAACGTTATCGACTTAACTTTGTCCGGTAAGCAGTGTCATTGGAACTTACAAGGTGCGGGCTTTATTGGCGTGCATCAACTGCTAGATGAAACCACAGCACGTATTCTCGAAGTCTCGGATAGCATTGCCGAACGAGTGGTGATTTTAGGAGGGGAGCCCAACGGCCTAGTGGCTCGCGTTGCTAAAGACACGGTACTAAAACCTTATCCCACCGGTATTACCGCAGTGGATGAACATGTTAGGGCGCTCACCGATCGCTATAAAAAAGTAGCCGAAACTCTGCGCGAGGCAATTAATACCGCCGGCGATGCGGGTGACGAAGACACAGCAGACTTGTTTACCGAAGCCAGCCGCATTATCGACAAAGACGCCTGGTTTATTGGCGCGAACGCACCCCGCAAAAAGTAACGCGCTAATTTGATTAAGAACCTAACCATTGCCGAAGCCTAGCTTCGGCATTTTTGTTTTAACTTTTCCTGATTACGTATGAACCTCAGCCATTATGCCTAATGTTTCGGTTTTTTTTCTCACTGCCCGGTTGGCTCCAAGGCCAAGGGTCTGGCACTTGTAGCAGCCCGTCTCTTTAATAAAGAGGACTTCGGCTGGCCAGCTCCGCTGGCTGTTTGTGAGGTTTAGAAATAAAACCAAAACCGCGCCGAAGTCCTCTTCGCCGAAGAGACGGGCACCTACAAGGGATGAGACGGGAAGACCCCTGTAACCTATTGAATTAATTAGTGCTGAGTTCTCTAAACATGGCTGAGCTTTGTGGGAAATCAGGTAACTTTTAGTTTCCCGCTTCCAGCTGTCACTATTCTTTAATTTAGATCATGCTAATATTTGATTGTTGACACTGGATTGCAGAGACGGAGAGGGAACATCATGACACAAGCAGTTAAACCCCAAGCTCTTAAACCCTATGCACTTAAGCCTAAGGTGAAAGCATTTCTAGAAAAAGACAGCGAGACCTTTAGCTATGTGGTGTACGACCAAGCCGGCGGCCACGGGGTGATTATCGATTCTGTATTAAATTTTGATTATGCTGCAGGCTGCACCAGCACTGAGCTGGCCCAACAGCAGCTGGATTTTGTGCGCGAACAAAAGCTTACTATCGATTGGGTGTTAGAAACCCATGCTCATGCAGATCACTTGTCGGCCGCGCCTTTCTTGCGCGATCAGCTTAATGCCAAAATTGGCATTGGCGATCAAATTACTCAAGTACAAAGCATTTTTCGCGAGGTATTTGCCTTAGAGCCAGAATTTAACGCCGATGGCAGCCAGTTTGATGGCTTGTTTGCGGATGAGCAGCAGTTTAGCGTCGGTCAGTTACAGATACGGGTGCTACACAGCCCAGGCCATACACCTGCAGATTTAGCTTATTTAGTAAATGAACAGGCGCTGTTTGTGGGTGATACCTTGTTTATGCCAGACGTGGGCACGGCGCGCTGTGACTTTCCCGGTGGTAGCAGCCAGCAGTTGTATCAGTCGATAAAACGCTTACTCGCCTTGCCCGCCGAGACTGAGATTTACGTGTGTCACGATTACCCAAAAGATGATCGCCAGCATGAATACCGCACTACCGTTGCCAAGCAAAAAGCCGAGAACATTCATGTGCACGACGGCATAGATGAGCAAAGCTTTGTGGCCATGCGTGATAAACGCGATGCCACCTTAGGCATGCCACGACTGATCTTGCCCGCCATTCAGGTGAACATTCGCGCCGGCGAAATGCCGCCCAAGGATGAGCAAGGTAATACCTTTTTGAAAATACCTATTAATAAGCTGTAACAGCAGCGCCGAGCGCTAAGCGCCCGGCGCCCAGCTAAAAATCACACACTGCCCTATGCCGTCTTGCCGGTACTGAATCAAGTTCAGCATGACGGCCTCGGTATCTCGCACTTAGGCACTAACATCAAAAGCGAGATCCTGATGTGCATCAGGAAGACGGCCAAACATCAAATGCTGCCCTATGCCGTCTTACCGAGCTCGCCTCGGTATCTCGCACTTAGGCACTAACAGCAAAAACGAGATCCTTATGTGCATCAGGAAGACGGCCAAACACCAAATGCTGCCCTATGCCGTCTTACCGAGCTCGCCTCGGTATCTCGCACTTAGGCACTAATAGCAAAAGCGAGATCCTGATGTGCATCAGGAAGACGGCCAAATAATAAATACCGCCCTATGCCGTCTTACCGAGCTCGCCTCGGTATCTCGTACTTAGGTACTAACAGTAAAACGAGATCCTGATGTGCATCAGGAAGACGGCCAAACATCAAATACTGCCCTATGCCGTCTTACCGATACCGGGTCTAGCCCGGCATGACGGCCTCGGTATCTCGTACTTAGGTACTAATAGCAAAACGAGATCCTGATGTGCATCAGGAAGACGGCCAAATAATAAATACCGCGGCTTGGTCGTGGCTTTAGCGCAGCATCTCGGTAATGGTGCTGGCTTGGCCGCGAATGCGCTCTACTACTTGGCCGGCCCGCTCTGAAACTTGGGCCGACTGGAGTTTCAGTTCGTCCATTAAACCCATAAAGCGATTCAGCTCAGCAGCTTGGCTGTCTGCGTGGCCGGCACCCTGTTCGGCCACGACCGTGGTCGCCTGCGAGGTAGTGCGTACCTGCTCGGTGACCGCCAGCACGGTTTGCGCCTGTTCGTGCTGAGTTTGTGCAGCGTGCATCATGTTGCTAATGGTGTGGTTAAGTTCATCGCTAGACAGACGCAATCGCTCCATAATATTGCTGATTTCACTCAATGAACCTTGGGTGCTGCCCGATAATTTTCGCACCTCATCAGCCACCACCGCAAAACCACGACCGTGGGCGCCGGCTCGCGCCGCCTCAATAGCCGCATTGAGTGCCAATAGATTAGTTTGCTCGGCAATTTGCTGGATCACGCCAATAATGGCCGCCGCATCATCCACTGAGGTGGTTAAACTGCGCAGTGCGCGCTGGCCGGTATCTGCCGCCTGCTGACTTTCTTTGGCGGTGTGCACGAGCTGCTCTACCTTTTCTTTACTCACGCCCATGGCTTGCAGGTTATCCCGAGCCGTAAGGGCTATATCGTCGGTGGCTTGGCGCATCTGCTGTGCCAAGCTATTAAGCTCGTCCACCATGCGTATACTGCCGCTCATGGTGTGATCGGTGGTTTGGGTATGCTGTTGAATATCCAGCACCTCTTCTACCATGTGCTCTAATGCCGCCGACACATGGCGCAGTTGCTCGGCTCTTGCCTGTTGCTGGTGTTGCAGTTGGTTGATCAAGCCATTAAAGCTATTGGCAATTTGGCCCAGCTCACTGTTGGGGTGGGTAACGGCGAGCGGGGTAAGCTGGCCGGTGTGCAGCAAGCGGGCAAAAGCCTCGCTGAGCTGATGCAGTCGTTTCACGACTAATTGGCGCTGAAAACCATAGCTGAGCAAGGCAAATAGCAGCAGCGTAATACACAGGCCAAACAACAAGAACGTTAATTGTTGATAGTGGGCTAAGCGCAGGGTTTCTTGCTGGGCGACCAGCCCATCTAACGCCTGCTCAATGTGGCTCAAACTGGTGTTAAGCGCACTGGCGGCTTGGCTTTGCAGGGCAAGATTATTGCCGGTGTTCTCCAACTCTTTGGGGTAGCGGCGCAGTAGACTCAATAATTCTCGCTTGGGATCTGCCCCTGCCTCTACCGGCTTAGGTTTGCGTAGTGCAAATTCGTCGACGTCGGCTGCAAGATAAATATTACGCAGGGGTAGAGCATCAAGCTTGGCGGCCAGCTCATTAAGTTCGTTGAGCTGAAAGTCGAGCGCCGCTTTAAGGGGTTCGCTGTGGCTATTTATATAGCCTTGGCGTAAATGAATCAGCTTGGGCAGGGCTGCCAACATGGCGCTGGCATGACTACGATATTGCTCGCTTAACCGCTGGTCTTGGTTGATAGCAGACAGGTTTGTGTAAGCAAGGTCTGCATGCTCAAGATCCGCATAGCGCAGCAAAGCCCGTAAGTGATCGGCGAGCTCTTGCTCGGCGTGCTGTAATAGCTGTTGGCTGTTCGCGGATAACTTACCCGCTGCTCTAAAATCCAGACTAATTTGTTGCTCAAGATGGGCCACCGCGTCTTGTGCCGCTTGTGCATTAGGATAGGTAGCCAACACTGCATTGAGCGTGCTGAGTTGTTGCTCAGCGGTGGTCAACAGGCTGTTATCACCGCTCGTTAAATAGGCGGTAATAGTGCGGTATAAATCAAGGTTAGCCACACGGCGCAGCTGTTCTACTTCGGCTCTCGCCTGCTCACCTTGGCGCAGCCGTTGATCGGCTAAATACAGGCTGGCGGCCAAAATAAGCGCCAGCGCTATCAGTAATAGTGAAGACAACCAAGAAAACAAAGACACTTTCATCAGCCAGACCCTAATATGTTTCTTATGTTGGCAGGGTAAGGCAAACAGGTGACAGTTTTATGATGCTCGCGTTAAGAGCACAGCTGGAAGAGACGATATACAATACCCAGCTATGCTGGCCGCCGAACAAGTTGGCGGGCTACAAGAACGTAAATCTTGTTCAGACGGCGTAGTCGGTAATAGATGCGCGGCTCGATTCTTGGCATTTCTCCTCACGCCTTACCCCTCACTATTCACGATCTTGTCATCGTTGCTAACAACGCTTTTTGTAACTGCTGGGCAGGTAATGGCTCGGGATCGATGAGCTCAAGTCGGCCCTCATTTTGGGCGGCAATGCGATATACAGTGAGTTGGTCATCCACCATATTAAAAGCGCGCCAGCCGTCTGCGGTGGGCAGTACCGCTTTAAGACGTGCCACCTTAAGTGAGCGGCAAAAGGCTTCCACTGCCTGCAAATCAAAACACACTTCATCTAAAAAGCGCCATCCCACAGAGTAATGATCTTGGCCCAGATTACTGTAACGCCGCCAAGGCTGGGCGCGGCTTAGTCGCGGTTCTGACTTGGCGATTAAAGGCCGGGCACTGTTATTGGCATGGGCGGCGGGCGAGGCTGCCTTGCGCCCTGTGTGGTGGATTGCTTGCAACCAATTAACATCTAACTGGCCTTGGCTAACGGTGACGCATGCTTGTGCTGCTTGATCGGCAAATAAGCCTTTGCTGATCGCGGCTTGTAAGTTGGCCACCAGCTCGGGCGAGCTAAGGTCGGCTTTGTTCAGTACTAATACATCTGCCAGTGCCAACTGATCTTGGTAAGTTTCGTGGGCCTGATAACGCGCTTGTGCCCATTGGCGCGGATCTACCACGCAAAATGTAGCGCCCAGCTGCAATACGTCTTGATAATGCTCATTGGTGAGGGTTTTTAAAATCTGGCTAGGGTGACCTAAACCGCTGGGTTCGATAAATAAGCGGTCTGGCTTGGCTTTATGCAGCAGCGCATTTAAGCCAATTTGAAACGGCAAACCGGACACACAACATAAACAACCACCGGGAACTTCTTTGATCATGGCGCCTTGTTCGGTGAGTAAGGCGCCATCTATGCCAACTTCACCAAACTCGTTCACCAAAATAGCCCAACGCTCATGCTCTGGCTTATTCGCTAATAAATGGCGCAGCAGCGTGGTTTTGCCCGTGCCCAAAAAGCCCATTACAAGGTGGGTGATAACAGGAGTGCTCATAATAATGCCCGTGAGGAGTTTTTGTTATCTTATAACAGATAAGAGAGGTATTTAAAGCAAGGGCGGGGTATTTAAAATAATACGGCATGATTAAAGCTGAATGCCAGCCGTAAAGCCGAGCGTTTACTCGAGTCGGTGCGGTGTGAATGGTGAGGCGTGTAGGCTTTGCGCCTCACACCTCACTTTTTACGATTCACAGTATTGGTTAAGGCTGTATCAGCACTCTTCCTTTCACTTTACCAGTTAACAGGTCGTGAGCGACCGCTACGCTTTGCTCCAGCGTGTAGGTATCGGCTTCCTGTTCAAAGTCTTTGGGCAGGCTGTCTTGCAGTCGTTGCCATGCCAGAATACGGGTCTCTTTTGGTACATAAACTGAGTCGATACCCAGCAATTGTATGCCGCGTAAGATAAAGGGCATTACGGTAGTGTTTAGGTTAACGCCACCGGCTAAACCACAGGCGGCCACGGCGCCGTGCATCTTAGTTTGGCTTAAAATTCTGGCCAAAGTACGTCCGCCTACTGCATCTATGGCGCCGGCCCAACGCTGCGACTCTAATGGTGCTGGCTCTTTATCCAGCGTGGTGCGATCTATTATCTCGCAAGCACCTAAGCTGCGTAGCCACTCGCTGTTTTGCATACGGCCCGTTTCGGCGTGTACTTCAAAGCCAGCCTTGGTCAGCAGGCGAACGGCAATGGAGCCTAAACCGCCGCTGGCGCCAGTGACTAATACCGGCCCTTGAGCAGGAGTTACGCCGGCTTTTTCCAGTGCCATCAGTGCCAACATGGCGGTAAAGCCCGCCGAGCCGATGGCCATGGCTCTTTTTGTGGTCATTAGGCCTGGCAAAGGCACTAGCCAATCGCCATTTACGCGAGCTTTTTCTGCAAGACCGCCCCAGTATTGTTCGCCAACGCCCCAACCGGTGAGAATAACTTCATCGCCAATGTGGTGGTTCGGATGCTCAGAGGCCAAGACGGTGCCGGCAAAGTCGATCCCGGGCACCAGCGGCCATTGGCGAACAATTTTCCCTTTGCCGGTAATGGCCAAGGCATCTTTGTAGTTGAGAGTCGAGTAATCGACCTTAACGAGCACATTACCTTGAGTGAGCTGTTCTTGCTTAAGACGCTGCACGCGAGCTGTGGTGTCTTTACCTGATTGTTCTAGAAGCAGTGCATTAAACATGGTCTTCTCCTAATGCGATTCCCTGATGTTCAGTGTAAGGAGAAGGCTGCTAATTGCTATTAGTATTAAAGGTGAAGTTATGGTTTTGTGAGCTTGGTAGCACTGGCCGTGACCAAAACATGAGGTTTTAACCACCATTGATTGAGCGCCAATGAGGCTAACAAGATGGCGCCGCCTAAGCTTAAGCGTAATAGGTCTGCATCTCGGTTCCAGATCAAGAGATTTACCACTAAACCCGCAGGAACTAAAGCATTGTTCATGATCGCCAGCGCACCCGCATTAACTAAAGTCGCCCCTTTATTCCACAAAAAATAACCTAAACCGGAGGCGCCTAACCCTAACCATAACAAGATACCCCACTGCAAATTCGTAGTGGGGTAAACCGGCGTGCCTAACCACCACCAAGCGGGCACGGCTATCGCTAATGCGCCTAGGTAAAAGTAGCCAAATAATTTATGTTGCGGTGCAGCAGGCTGATAGCGTTCAAGCAATACTTTGTAACCCACCTGACCGAGGGCAAAACAGAGATTAGCGCCTTGTACCACGGCAAAGCCCAACCAGTAATCTTGGCTCAGGCCATTAAAGCGGATCACCAAGGCCCCTAATACTGCTAGGGCGGCGGTGAGCAAATAGCCTGGATTAAAGCGTTGATGCAGCAAGTCATAAATAAGGGTCACGTAAATGGGCGTGAGCACCGTAAAAATCAGCACTTCTGGCACGCTGAGCAGCAAAAAGGATTGATAGTAAAATAAATACATTACGCCTAACTGCAACGCACCACAGGCCATAATACCCAACGCCAAGCGGGGCGGCTGGCGCCAGGATAAAAACGGCAGAAACAGCAAAGTGGCCAAGAACACGCGGCTAACTACCGAGAAGTAGCTGTCTACGCTACCGGCTAGGTAAACGCCAATTAAGCTAAATGAAAAGGCCCACAAGAGAGTGACGGCAACGAGATAAGGCATGAAGTTAGGCTAAATTAAGTGAAGATAGGCGCAATAATAGCAAAAAAGCGCCCTGTGGGCAGCGCCTAGCATCAAGCTAAACAAAAGACGGTGTTGTTGTTTATGCCGTCTTCCTGATGCACATCAGGATCTCGGTTTTGGTTGGGATGTCTAAGTGCGAGATACCGGGGCCGTCATGCTGAACTTGATTCAGTACCGGTAAGACGGCACAGGGCGGTGTTTGTTATTTGGCCGTCTTCCTGATGGAAATCAGGATCTCGCCGTCGGTCTTTGTTTGCCCCCCTCACACCTATCCCTTCACTGATTTACAGGCATAAAAAAAGCCGATGCATAGCATCGGCCAGGGAACCATTTAAGGTGTGTCATAAAAAGTATGACGTCCCTAAACAAGGTGGTTAATACCACACGCAGAACTTTCGGGCTTAAACCCTAATAAGTTGTCAGCGTGATTATCCACGCTGCCAGACCGACATTATTCTGTTGTTATTGCGCTTATCGAATTACCTCGAATAATTCGCTAACCACAATAGACAGGCAGTACCCCCCATGATGCCACCGTGCCCAGAACCTTGTTGAACTAACTGCTGGATGAATTACTTCATCACGCCGACGATAAACTTGTTTAACGACGCCATTCTATGGTCAGATAACCCATGTCAAAAATGAATTATCAGCATAAAGCTATGGTCTACATCGATGGATAACTTATACCAACGGCTCGATCTCAACCTACTGCGGGTGTTTGATGTACTCATGCACAGCCGTAATGTGACCCGAGCCGCCGAACAACTCAATTTATCTCAGTCTACGGTGAGTCATGCGCTGGCTCGCTTGCGCCAAGCGTTAGACGATCCCTTATTTGTGATGACGCGTAAAGAAATGCGGCCCACGCAAAGAGCGCTGGCGCTGGCGGCACCGGTACGCCAATCGCTGATGTTGCTTGAGCAGGGCATACGCCAATCTGCGAGTTTTGATCCGGCAGTGTCGGCGCGCACTTTTCGCCTCGCCGTGCCTTCCTCCATTGAGCACGGTGCCGTGCCATTATTGGTGGAGTTATTGCATCAGCGCGCGCCGGCCTGTCGCTTAGCGGTGACTGAGTTAGTGCATTCTGATTACGAAGATACCTTGTCGCGCGGCGGCATGGACTTTGTGGTGGCCTTCGCCAGTGGTGACCATTTATCGCCACGGCTAAAGGTAGAGCCTTGGTTTGATAATGCCATGGTGTGTTTGTCGGCGGCGGGCAGTGATTTGCCGACGCGATTAAGCGCCGAGCAACTGGTGAGCTGGAGCCATGTGTCTACTTCTACTTGGGGTCATAATCAGACCTTGGTAGAAAATTGGCTGAAGAAAAAAGGTCTAGAACGGCCGATTGCGGTGTGGGTGCCAAGCTTTGAGGCACTGCCTAAGCTGTTGGCGACCGGACGGTATTTGGCGATGGTGCCGGAATTAATCGCGCGGGATTTTTGCCATTTTTATCCGCTGCAACAGCATCAATTAAGCGAGCCACTGCGCAGCACCTATGTGCTGGCTCAGCATCCGCTGACTGAATTTGATCCGGCATTGATTTGGTTTCGAGAGTTACTAAATGAAGTAGGCGACAGCTTGCGGCCATCGCCTTAAGTGCGGTTTAAAGTGCGGATTACTTTTTATTCTTGGGCAGGGGCACCACTAACAGATCGCAGGGCACCGTGTTCATCAGCTGGCGGGCAGAAGAGGTGAGCAAGCTCCAAAAGCTCTGTTCGTGGCCGCAAATCAGTAAATCAATGCCGTGTACATCAACAGCTTCATTGACTTTAAGTGCCAGATCGCCACAAATCACTAACTTTTTCTCTATCGGGTAGTCGATAGCGCCTATGTATTCTTCAAGCCGCTGTTTAGCATCGGCCACCACTTGGTCTTGAATGTTATCGATGTCGATATCAATCATCTCGGTATAAAGGTCTTTCAAGTCCACATCCACGTGGATCACCGACAGCAATGCATCATTGGCGCGCGCCCGATCCACAGCCTTAGCAATCACCTTACGATTGCTTTCGGTCATGTCGACGGCCGCCAATATATGCTTATATTTATAGGGTTCTGTCATGGCACTTCTCCTTTTTCATAACTCTATCAATCCATTAGTAAATAAAACGTGAGTTACTTAGAAATATTACACCCTTGGCAGCATAGGCTAAAAATTGGCTCCAGCACAAGGGCGAGCGGCTAGTCTAATGGTCTGAGAAGGGATAGCAGTACGCTTTACGGCATACGCGAGCCGTTAAGAGAAGCGGTGTTTATGTACTTACCTTACGGCGTACAGCCTAAGACGTATGGCGGTATTTATCCCTCACGTTTCTTAAGCGCTTCTGTTAATGCACCTATTTCAGCTCTTAATTGAGTGACTTCTTGCTGCAAGCTGTAGAGGTGCTCTTTTACTTCTTGGCGCTGTTGAGTGTCGTTGGCTTGTTGCTGACGATCCGACTCTTCAGCTTTGGGCGTTAATAAACTGGACGCCACCAGACCCGAGATACCGGCAAAAATAGAGACACCGGTTAAAATCACCACCGCCGAAATTACTCGCCCCGCTGTGGTGATCGGATAATAATCCCCGTAACCCACGGTAGAGATGGTCACCAAAGCCCACCAGATGGCATCCTCTGCGGTTTCGATATTAGAGCCAGGATTGCCCGCTTCCGTCATTAAGATAGCAATGGCACTGCCGCCGAGCACCACCAGCAAGATCAACAGCATAGAGGCCAGCATGGTGCTTTCGCTGTGTTTTAATAAATGGCGGATCACCTGATTGGCCACCCGCAGCATGCGCAGTACGCGTAACACCTGAAAAATTCGGCCATAACGGAAGATATCTATCGCCGGAATAGAGGCGATAAAATCAATCCAGTGGGTCGCTAAAAACTGTTTTTTATTGCGGGCGCTAAATAATCCGTAAAAGAAGTGACTCAGTAACACTAGGCAAATGCCGGTATCGAGTTTCAGCAGCAGTTCTTTTTCATCGCCCTCAAAGGGGCCAAATTGATGCAGGATTATGAGCACTACTGAAATGATGGACAGCACCATCATGACTATTTCGAAGGCATTAGGGGGCACTATGCGTACTTTGTTATCCACGGGAAATCCTGTGTGTTTTGCATCACGAGTCTGCTAATGATAGTTAAGCCAGTAATTGATAATTAAGCTCTAAATGCGACCATAATACGCGGCCGTATTGCGTGATCATATTGCGATCTCTTTAGGCCCAGCCGCTAGGCCGGTAAGGTGGCTTGTAACAGATAACGACGGGGCGTGTGCTGCAGATCAGTAAAGAGGCCAAGCTGCACCTGATAACCTTGCTCCTCAAGAAACAAGGCTTTATCCAGTAGCAGCCATAACTCCAGTAAATAGCGGTAACGGTGGCGCACAAATTCGATGCGTTTGACGAGCAATCGACGGGATGCTGCGAGTGCCAGCCAATGCTCACTGTCGATAATATGAGGAGGGGTGAGTGATTTTTTCTCACAGGCCCACAGCACGAAGTCGCTAAAATCGCCGCTGAGCAGTCGCTTAGGAAAGCTGGGTAAAGGCAGATAGCTGGTATCAGCCGTGAGGGTTTGTTGTAGCTCATCGAAGGCCAGTCGCCACGTCAGTTCGATGTGGCGCAAGCGGCGCACCCGCTCGCCGCCGGTGATTTGTTGCTGCAATGGCAGGCGTAAGCTGTGGCGATCTAATTTTAGGTCGTGCTGCTGGCCGACTTGCGAGAGTGGCTGATAATGCTCATCTGTAATCAGGTGATAACAGCAAGGCGACACCGCCAGTTGCTGAGTGCCGGCCGCCGCCGCATGCTTAAGAAAGCGCAAGTGCAGCTCGCCGCAGGCGTGCAAAGCCACCGCGATTTGTGGTGGCTGAAATAAAGCTGCAGCTTGTGGGCTTAGGGCATTGGCACACACAAACTCATGGGGCAGTTGTAGTTGGCTGGCTAATGCTTCGCCTTGGGCGCATAAGTCTGGTGCCCATTCTAGGCTGGTCACCTTGGGCGCACCTTGTTGGGCGAGGAGCCGACCTAAGTGCCCTTTACCGGCACACCATTCTAATATCGGCTGAGTAAGGGTAACGTCTGCGATCTTGTGGTTAATGGCATGAATATTGGCGGCAAAGTCTTTGATCTGCGCCCATTTTCGACCGCCGATGCCACTACTCCAGCGCGGCGTGGCGTAATCGGGCGCCCGCTTAAGGTCAGGCAATGGCAATTGTCTTGCGCTCAATAGCTCGGAGCGGTACTTGCTCAACCAAGCAAATGCCGCGTCGTCATCTGCATCCAGCGTATCCAGCTCATCTTCATCGAGTGCCTGTAACGCCGTGGCTAATTCCGGCCAAGGCAGCTGGGTACAGCTGAAAGGCGTATGTTGCCAGTCGTGACGAGCGTGCTGCAGCAGTTGGCTGAGCTGTAAAAAGGTGTCGGCATAAAGACTCATAAGCGGATTGTTACCTCGGGGTGTAGTCATGCACTATACGTCATACGCGGTATGCCTGACGTTGTGTATTTTACCTCGTACGGCGTAAAGCGTCCGGCTTTGTTTCTCGGCATAGCCGCAGCGTCATGGGAGCGGTAGAATAGCGCCTTTGTTAGGTTTGTGGAAAAAACATGAGAAGCTGGGATGTGATAGTACTGGGAGCCGGCGCCGCCGGATTAATGTGTGCAGCAGAGGCGGCTAAGCGCGGGCGCCGTGTTTTGTTGCTGGATCATGCAAAACGCATTGGCGGCAAAATCTTAATGTCGGGCGGCGGGCGCTGTAACTTTACCAACTACCATATAGAGCCCAGCGCCTACCTTTGCCAAAACCCCCACTTTGTGAAATCGGCACTGGCTCGTTACACCCAGTGGGACTTTATTGGCATGGTAGAAAAGCACGCCATTCCCTATCACGAGAAAACCCTAGGTCAGCTATTTTGCGACGAGTCGGCGCAAGATATTATCGATATGCTGCTAAAAGAATGTAAAGACGCCGGTGTGACTATTAGCACTCGCGCTCAAATTGGCCAGATTGAGCGGCTTAGGAGTAACGATGATGCGAGCGAGGCCGAAGGCTTTAGCGTGGCCACGGCCAGCGATACTTACACCTGCCAATCATTAGTGGTGGCCACCGGCGGCTTGTCTATGCCCAAGCTGGGTGCCACGCCTTTTGGTTATCAGTTGGCCGAGCAATTTGGTTTAAAAGTGTTGCCCACCCGCGCCGGCTTAGTGCCCTTCACCTTACAGCCGGTCGACAAAGCTACCCTTGAGCCGCTGGCTGGGGTGTCGCTACCGGTTGTGGCAACCAGTGAAGATGGCACCCGCTTTAGCGAAAATCTGCTGTTTACTCACAGAGGGTTATCAGGCCCAGCGGTGCTGCAAATTTCGTCTTATTGGCAAGCCGGCGAGCAGGTGCTGTTTGAGCTGCTGCCGGTCGGTAAATTGGCGCAAGGTATTAAAGATCATCCTAATCAAGAGCTAAAAACTTGGCTGGGTCATCAGCTACCTAAACGCTTAGTAGAGGCGCTGTTTTTGAGAGAAGAGTGGACGAGTACTCACATTACCAACAAGCCGCTCAAGCAATATGTACCCAAAGAAATTGCCGCTATCGAACAGCTGTTGAGCGCTTGGGCCATTAAGCCCGGCGGCTCTGAGGGTTATCGTACGGCTGAAGTAACGCTGGGCGGTGTGGACACAGATGAGTTGTCGTCCAAAACCATGATGGCCAAAAAAGTCCCTAACTTGTACTTTATCGGCGAAGTTGTCGACGTAACCGGTTGGTTAGGGGGCTATAATTTCCAGTGGGCCTGGAGTGCAGGTTGGTGTGCGGGGCAAGCGGTTTAACTTTATTGTTAGTGCACCATTGTCAGCGCAAAATAGCGTTAGCACCCGCTAAAAATAAAAAACCCCATTACCACCTAGGTGGTAATGGGGTTTTTTAGATCTGCTCTCTATTTAGTTATGGCCGCTATTTTATGTTCGCTTGCAGCCGGTAGGCTAAAAAATAGAGCAGTGGCCGCCGGATGGGGCTTGGCCGGAGCCGATGGCGATAATGGGTGCTTCTAAGCGTAAGTTCACCGGCTGGGCATGATGCCAGTCCCAGACGAAGAAGCCGACCAGTAACGCCCAAAACAGCACAATACGTATGCTACTTAACTTACTCATCTTAGTGCTCATATTAATGCCCCTATCAATAGCCAAAATAGCGGCGAATACGAACACCGACCAGCGAGCCTAAGAAGGCCATCACTACCCAAATCCAGCCATGAATACTGCCTGTAGAAATACCACTGACCATGGCTCCCACGTTACAACCAAAGGCGAGGCGTGAGCTGTAGCCCAACAAGAAGCCGGCAATCAGTCCCACTATCCATTGTTGAGAGGTGAGCGGATTAGACTTACCCGTCTTATTGCGGGAGAAAATCCATAAAGCCCCTGCCAAAATGCCGATATTAGTAATGGAAGTGAGGTCTAAGAACACCGACTGCTGCAGCGCCGTGGCGTTAACCGGTTGGCTCCAAAAGGCATTAGTGGCGGGGTCAAACAAGTTGCTTGCCTGCGCGATTTTAGCGGCCCATAAACCAAAGCCATAAACGACGCCCCAAGGTTGACCGGCTATTACCAAGTTTAAGACCGCCAGTAGTGCAATTAATACCGCACCTATCAGCAAGCTTTTACTGAACAGGCTGCGTGACCCGCCACTGGTTTTGGACCAGCCCCACGCGGCCAAGCCGATTAGTGCTAAGCCTAAATACGTGAGGCCGAGTGCGCCGCTTAAGCCCACTTCTGTCACTAAGCCTATGGGTTGTATCTGGCCTAAATCTAACCACCAGCCCAAGTGTGCCGAGCCTAAAAAACTGCCCAGCGCAAATAGTGGCAGTATGGCCATGTTCAAGGGAATGCCTAATCCAGCTTTATACAAGGTGCCTGATCCACAACCGTCAGCAATCTGCATGGCGGCGCCAAAAACTAAAGCGCCGATTAATAAGCTGATACTGGGTGGGCCAAGGGCGGCGCTTAACTCGGTAGGAAAGCTGGCCAGCAGCGGCATAGAAAAGGCGGCGGCAATAGCGAGCAGCAATAATTGTGCGAAGACGCCACTGGCATCGCGGCGCTCAATTAAGTGGCGCCAACCGGTAGTAAAGCCAAAGCGCGCGCCTGCCAACACGGCGCCTAACCCCATGCCCACCATAAATAGTAAACTTTGGCGTACCGAGACAAACCAAAATAAGAATACGGCAAATACCGCAAATACTAAGGCCAGCGCCCAACGATTGTTCATGTTATTTATTCACCAATCTTAGAGAATTTAGCCTTTATTTGTTCAAGTCGACTGGGCGTATTTTCCATGGGTAAGCTTGACGGATCTTGAGTCCATTCTGCCAAGGAGGCGGGATAGAGGCGTACATTCACTAAGCCTGCCAGCTCGGATAATACAAACCAGTTAGTGGCGGCCCAGTGGCCGGTATTACAAAAGGACACGGTTTCGGGCGCTTTGTTTAAGCCTTGAGCTTGCACTAGCTCTTTAATCTCTGCCACCGGCCGCACACGGTTATCGTGATCATTAAACCATTGGGCAAACGGCAGGTTTTGCGCCGTGGCGATAGTACCGGCTGTGCTGGCGGTGGGCGCTTTGGCTTGGCCTTGATAAAAGGCCGGTGGCCGAGCATCTAATAATTGATAGCTGCTATTCGGTTGCGCGATTTTATTCAACAGCTCTTCTTTAAAGATTACCAACTTTGGATTAGTGCGCACCTTGATATGACTGGCTTGCAGGGGCGTGTTGTTGGTGGTTAAGCCAGTACTGATGTGAATAGCGCTAGATTGCCTGTCTTGTTGCCATTGCTCAAAGCCACCGTTAAGGATACTTAAGTCCGACAGGCCTAGGTATTTTAGCGTCCAGTACACGCGCGCCGTGGCACCAAAATCAGTTTGATCGCTACCACTGGAGTAAACCACAATCGGCTGCTGCTCGGTGATACCAAGCTGGCGCAGTAATTGCTCAAAATAAGCCTCATCGGCTAATTTACCGGGATTATCTGCCGGCCCGCGCCACTTTCCATAAGGCGCAGAGACGGCGCCGGCGATATGGCCGGCGGCATAATCTTCTGGACTACGAATATCGATCAGCTGAAGCGCCGTTTCGCCAGCGAGGGCGGTATTGAGCTCAGGTACTTCTAACAAAGGTTGGTAAGTAGCGGCTTGGGCGCTGCTAAATATCAAGCATAAAATAACGGCCAAACTGGCGTAGAGGTGCTTCATTGGGAACTCCTTAAATTATGTGTTTGCTTAGGGCTACCGTAAGGGCTGTGTTTTTTGCGTGGCACAGGGGTGCACCTCACTTCTCACCCCTCACGATCCCTTAAACAATATCCAATGACGTTTTACGATTAGGTGCCGGAAAGGCCTTATCTAAGCGGCTTAATACTTCATCGCTTAATTGAATATTAAGAGCATCGGCGTTTTGCTGCACATGCTGAGGCTGTACCGCTTTAGGGATGGCAATGAGATCGCGTTGGCCGTCGATGGGGCGAATCGCCCAAGCCAGTAATAATTGCGGTACGCTGATATGTAGCTCTTTGGCCACAGCTTGCAGTTCGCTATTAGACAGTAGGTCGCGGCGCAAGCTGCCACCTTGGGCCAGTGGGCAATAACCCATAGTCGGTATGTGTTGCTCACGTTGCCAAGGGCGTAACGAGTGCTCAATACCGCGGGAGCCTAAGTGATACAGCACTTGGTTTACGGCTGTACTTTGGCCGGTCAAGGGATCGCTTAAAGCCTGCCACTCTTGTGCTTCACTTAAGTCAAAGTTAGAAATGCCAAAGCGTTTTATTTTGCCATCGGCGCGTAGTTGCTCAAAGGCGGCGAGGGTTTCTTCCAGTGGGATGCTGCCGGGCCAATGCAGCAGGTACAGGTCGAGATAATCGGTACCTAGACGTGTTAGGCTAGCTTCGCAGGCTTGAATGGCGCTGCGCTTGCCCGCATTCCAGGGATAGACTTTAGAGACTAAAAAAGCCTGCTCGCGCCGGCCTTGCAGGGATTGGCCTACCACTTCTTCAGCGCCGCCGTCCCCGTACATTTCGGCGGTATCAATCAAAGTCAGCCCTAAGTCCAAGCCTTGTTGCAGTGCGCGTACTTCGTCTTGGCGCGGTGCTAAACCTTCCCCCATATACCAAGTGCCTTGGCCGATGGCGGGGAGCGCAATGGCGGGCTCGGTAGTGGTGGCTTTTAGGGTGACGGTAGCGTCCATGATGACCTCTTGGCTGGTGTTAGGGTAATGGGGTAAGCATCTTTTAAGTGTTTTTTATACTGTACTTTTTATAGCGTGCTGGCCAATATGTTGACCGAGCAAGACGGCTATTGCAACGCAGACGCTGCGCGTTAACCGCCGGTGCTAAGTAACATTATTTAGTTAAATGACTATTTACTTAAATAAATGCCCAAGCGCCTTTATATGCTTAATAGCAGGCAACGCTTGTAGACTTAAACTGTGAGTCTTATAAAACAGCAGGAGGCTGATATGACCACCTTTGATAAAGATGAATCCACAGAGCTGGCTGCAGTGCGCCGCCGACTGCGGTTGGAAGATTTAAATCAGTTACAAATTGAACTGCTGGCTAAAGAGTTTCAACAAGAGCCGGGCGTGGTCAAGGTGGTGGTGCGCAAGCAATGGTTGGAAATTGAATACGACGCTAATCAATTAACGCTAGAGCGGGTAATAGCCGTACTTGAAGACTTTGGCGGCGAGCTGTCTGCAGATTGGTGGACCGGTCTTAAGACCAGTTGGTATCAAAAACGCGAAGAAAAACTACGTGCGCAATCGGAAGAAGATAAGCCCGAGCTGTAAAGCCGTAAGTTAAAATGAGCCCGGGCCAGACGACACCGCCGACGAAACGGTGTTTATCTTTAATTGTTCGCTTAAAGCTGACGGCTTAACGCTTCGCCCAAGATCCCTTGATGCTTTTCTAATTGAGCTTGAGCTGGCGCTTTTTCTAAGCCAGAAAGCAGTATTAAGATGGCCAACTTCACTTGATTATCCGCAGCCTGAAGTGCTGCTGTGGCTTGTAGTTCGGTCGCGTCGGTCGCTTGCATCACGATGCGCAGTGCCCGAGCTTGCAGCTTAAAATTGCTGGCATGCAGGTCAACCATCAGATTCTGATATACCTTGCCGATGCGGATCATACTGGCGGTGCTGAGCATATTGAGCACCAGCTTTTGCGCGGTGCCAGATTTTAAACGAGTAGAGCCCGTTATCACCTCAGGGCCCACGTTGGGCTCGATGGCGATATCCGCCAACCGCCCAATGGCTGAGCCGCTGTTGCACGCCAATGCCACCGTAGTGGCGCCTATGTGGCGTGCATACTCAAGGCCACCCAATACATAGGGCGTGCGGCCACTGGCAGCGATACCCACTACCACGTCTTTTTGAGTCAGCATTAGTTGGCGTAAATCCTCGGCACCCAACTCCACATTATCTTCGGCACCTTCTTGAGCGCGAAACATGGCCTCGGGGCCACCGGCAATTAAGCCGATCACCATGTCACTGGGCACACTAAAGGTAGGCGGGCATTCGGAAGCATCCAGCACGCCCATTCGGCCACTGGTGCCCGCACCCATGTAAATTAATCGGCCGCCTTGCTGGAACGCCGCCACAATTGCATCCACGGCTTGGGTGATGGCCGGTAGCACTTGGGCCACGGCAGTGGGCACCTGCTGATCTTGAGCATTAATAGTGGTGAGCAGCTCAAGAGTATCCAGCTTATCAATGTGTAAGGTGTCAGGGTTGCGCCCCTCGGAGGTGAGCTTAGCTAAATCTTTGAGCAGATCTGAAGTCGACGGTTGAGTCGTTCCCATAATAAATTCTCCATAAAAAACTAAAGACTTCTTCGCCACGGAATACACGGAATCCACGAAAAATTAAGATATATAAGAACGAAAAGTGAGTTTTCATCCCGCCAAGCGTGACTGACCACTAAAGCGTCAGACTACTAAGGTCTTGCTCATCAATATTTCAGATATTATCGCTGTTTTCCGTGTGTTCCGTGGTAAAAATGCTCTTCTTAGATTTTAGCTGTGGCCCTTAATTGGAATGGCCCCTCACGCCTTACACCTCACCCTTCACCGTCTTTAGCCCGGTAAATGAATTGCGCCTAATATAGCCGCTTGGCTGGCGCCCGTCACGGCGGGCAGGTTACCCGGCAAACCGTTTAACGTTTGATGGGCCAGCCAGGCGAAGGCCATGGCTTCCATGGCGTCCATGTCTACCCCTGCGCTGTTGGTGGTGGTTACCTGCCAGTTAGGCAATAACGCACTTAAGCGCTGCATTAATAATGGATTATGACCGCCGCCGCCGCAGACCAGCAGTTGGCCTGTAGGCATGGCTTGAGTCGCAGCTGTGGGTTTAGTTGCATAGCCTGTTACTTGGTCGACGATGGCGCGCGCGCTAAATTCAGTCAAGGTGGCTTGTACGTCCAGCGCATTGATTACGCCGAACTGTGCTTGATGTTCTTGTAAATGAGCGGCCAGCCAGTGTGGGCTAAACAGCTCACGGCCCGTGCTTTTAGGGGCGGGCAATGCCAGCCAAGGTTCGTCCAGCAAGCGCGCTAATAAGTCTGTGTTTACTTGGCCCTGTAAACCAAAGGCGGCGTCTTTATCAAACGGCTGGCCCCATTGTTGTTGGCACCAAGCGTCCAGCAACATATTGCCGGGGCCCACGTCAAAGCCCAGCACAGGATGCTGAGGGTCGAGCACGGTAATGTTGGCGATACCGCCAATATTGACCACTATGCGCAGCTGCTTAGCGTCGGCCAGCACTTGCTGATGAAAGGCCGGCACCAAAGGTGCCCCTTGGCCGCCGAGCGCCATGTCTTTGCGGCGAAAATCGTTAATGGCGATAATGCCGGTCAGCGCAGCTACACGATTGCCATCACCTAATTGCAGCGAGAAGGGCAAGTCCCCGCTGGGCTGATGCCACACCGTTTGGCCATGACAGCCGATGGCACGCACTTGGTTTGCAGGCGTGCCCGACTCTTGAAGTAACTGCAGCACTATATCCGCATAGGCTTGGCCGAGCTGGGCATCCAGCTCGCCCCAGTGTTGGGCGCTAACGGGCGTGCCATTAGCCACATCCAGCAGACGCTGGCGCAATGCTGTGGCAAAAGGACGGGTAATGCTGGCTGTTAGCTGAGCTTGTTGGCCATTGGTGGCCATTAATACCGCGTCTATGCCATCTAAGCTGGTGCCCGACATAATGCCGATATAAAGCTCAAGCGGGCTGGCCATTACCAGTCGCTCGGCAGGGCTTGCATTGGGCTAACTGGCACGCTGATCACGCCATTTTCAAATGGCTGCGGTTGCGGCGGGCTGGTTTTTTTCACGGCCACTACCGGCTTAACCGGTGCAGGAGGGGGTGGCGTATTACAAGCACTAAGGGCCAAAGATAAGCTCAAACAAACCAATGAATTACGCAAAAAATGCTGCACTAGCATGACTCCATAACAGAACAGGTAGTCGCGAACGAGGCCGACCATAGGTAATAACGCACAGTTGTAAACTGTCTACGACAGAATATCAAAATCTAAATGCATTAAAGCCGCGATACGTCTTAAGTTGTACGCCGTAAGTTGAGAACAAAAGCAATACGATCCTCTTGAAGGGCGAGTGTTTAGCTCTGTCTTTTACCTAAAGCCTAAGGCGTACAGCTTACGGCTGTTCACTCCTCGCAGGGGGGGGGTGTTGTGCAAAGAAAGATAATATTGCGGTTAGCGCTTGGCGGCGCTCATTATCTTGCTCCAAAAATATTTCATGAGCGGCTTTTTTAATGCGTTTAGGTCGACCACCTTCACAAGCGGGCAGTGCCTGGCAAAAGCGGTCTTGTGCCTTATTATCAACCACTACGTCTTGGCCTGCTTGCAACACTAGAATCGGCGTCGTGATGCGGCCCGCTTGCGCTATGGCTTGCTCTCCGGCGTTAAAGGCTTGCTGCAACCAATGACTGCTAACGCCGCCTAGTTGGACCTCGGGCGTAAGTTGATATTGATCGATAAACAGCTGATAGCGCACCTCGCTGTGGGTGAGCACATTATCTTTAAAGGGTAAGGCTTGATAGTCCCCTTGGCCGGGCGCGTAGCAGGCAGTATGACCCAGCCACTGGCAGCTTTTATTAAGGACGCTGATTAAGCCCTTCGCTAACCAGAGCGGCAGCGGCTGCACATAAATGCTCATCATGGGCGAAGACAGGGCTGCCGCCTGTAAGCGTACTTGAGTTTGACTGAGCCAGAGCGCGGCTACGGTGCCCCCCATGGAGTGCGATACTAAATAAAGTGGCTTGGCAGGATCTTTCAATACCACTTGCTGCACGAACTGCTCAAGATCTTGCACGTAGTCATCAAAGTCGGCCACGTAACCCACATCAGGATTAGCCAGCAGCCGAGGCGCTAAGCCTTGGCCGCGATGATCGTATAAATAAACGTTATAGCCGTTATTGAATAAATCCAGTGCCAGCTCTTGGTACTTAAGATAGCTTTCGGTGCGGCCATTGACCACGATAATGGTCTTTTGATGCTGGGCGTTAACCAGTTTGGCATAGGGGAGCGAGAGGTCGTCGTGGCTTAAGAAATGGCCTTGTTGTACTTGCGCTTGCCAGTGTGCCGCCAACCCCGCTATGCCAAGCTCACTGAGCTCGGTGGCGGTAGTTAATTGGGGGGCAGCAAGGGCCTTATTCATCATTAGACCAGTCATAAGTAGACCATTCATAAATAAACAAGTCCCGAGCAACAACAGACGGCTGAGCATAACAGGCTCCAAGCGCTTAACGCAGTATAGATAGGGTGGGTAAGATAGCGCTCAGATATTACCCGTGCAGACTCTTCGCTTAAGATTTGACGTTAATTTTAAGCACAGCTGAGTGCTAAAACAAAGCGGTGCTGGGATTATTTACGTAAGCGGAATACTTTCAATACATTGGGCGTCACGCGAATTTTGCGCATAATATTGGCCAGATGCACGCGGCTCTTAGTGGTAATTAGCAGCTCAACTAAGTAGACGCGACCATCTTTTTCTTCGGTAGCAATATTATGAATATTGGCGCCGGTGGCGGCAATTACGTTGGCGAGTGCGGCTAAGGCGCCATGATGGTTGATAAGCTCGATGCCGATTTCGGTTTTAAATTCAAAGTCGAAGTCTTGCTCCATATCCCATTGCACCGGCAGGTACTTTTCTTGCTCTTTAGCGTAGCCGCGGATATTTTTACAAGACTCAAGATGCACCACCAAACCCCGACCTGGGCTGATGTGCGCCACGATAGGATCGCCGGGAATAGGACGACAACAGTTGGCAAAGTTCAGCAACATGTCGTCTGCTCCGCGGATCGGCATCTTCTTCGCATTTTTGCTCGTTTCAATGGGCGCGTCATTTACGTCAGCAAGCAAGCGGCGAGCCACCACCACACTCATGGCGTTGCCGAGGCCAATATCCGCCATTAGGCTGCTGACTGAGCCATGTTTGGTGTCTTTTAGGACTTTTTCGACGCGCTCTACCGAAATATCTTCGATATTTTTCGCGCCCAAGGCGTGATTAAGCAAACGCTTACCCAGCAACACTGACTCTTCGGTACGCAAGTTTTTCAAGAATTGGCGAATCTTGGTGCGGGCCCGTGAGGTGACCACAAAATTCAGCCAAGCCGCATTAGGGCGAGCTGTGGGTGCGGTAATGATCTCTATGGTTTGGCCTGAGTGCAAACGCTGGCTGAGCGAATAAGGCTGGCGATCAACGCGGGCACCTACGCAGGCATGGCCAATGTCAGTGTGTACCGCATAGGCAAAGTCGACCGCAGTCGCGCCTGAGGGTAGCTCTAAGATGCGCCCTTCAGGGGTAAAGACATAGATTTCATCGGGGAAGAGGTCAGTTTTAACGCCTTCGATAAACTCAAACGAGGAGCCGGCACTTTGCTGTAATTCCAACAAGCTTTGCATCCAACGCTCGGCGCGTACTTGTGCCGTGGTATTAGAACGCTCAGCCTCGTGCTTATAGGCCCAGTGCGCGGCCACGCCTTTATCGGCCATTTGATCCATGTATTCGGTACGGATCTGCACTTCTACCGGCAAGCCGTGGGGGCCCACTAAAGAGGTATGCAATGACTGATAACCGTTAGTTTTAGGAATGGCGATATAGTCTTTAAAGCGGCCGGGTCTGGGCTTATACAAGGTATGCATTTGGCCTAACACCCGATAACAGGTGTCGATATCCTTGACGATGACGCGAAACGCGTAGATATCCATGACTTCGTGAAACTGCAGTTCTTTTTTCACCATCTTGTTATAAATGGAGAACATGTTTTTTTCACGACCCAACACAGTGGCATCAATGTGCGCGTCTTGGATCCGGCCATTGACTTCTTCGAAAATCGATTGAATTATTTCCCGTCTATTGCCTCGCGCGCGGCGCACGGATTCGCGCAACACGCGGGTACGCATCGGGTATAAGGCTTCTAACCCTAATTCTTCCAGCTCATTCTTGATGCTGTGAATACCGAGGCGGTTAGCAATGGGGGCATGAATTTCGAGGGTTTCGCGGGCGATGCGGCGGCGCTTATCGGGCCGTAATGAGCCGAGCGTGCGCATATTATGGGTGCGGTCAGCGAGCTTAATAAGGATGACCCGAATGTCTTGGGTCATGGCCAGCACCATCTTGCGGAAGTTCTCGGTCTGGGCTTCTTTATGATCTCTAAACTTGATTTTCTCGAGCTTAGAGACCCCTTCGACCAATTCCGCCACCGCCTCGCCAAACTGCACGGCTAATACGGCTTTGGTGGTGGCGGTGTCTTCGATGACGTCATGCAAAAGAGCCGCCATCAGAGTTTCATGATCGAGATGCATCTCTGCCAGAATGCGCGCCACCGCCACCGGATGGGTGATGTAAGGCTCGCCACTGGAACGAGTTTGCCCCTGATGCGCGTCTCTCGCCACCACATAAGCGGCGGTGAGCAGCTCTATCTGGTCGGCGGGAAGGTAGCTGGAGGCAAGCTCTTTAAGAGATTCAAATAGATACAATAGAGACTCCGATCATCGAAGCTATTAACATGCAGGCGAAATTAAGGCCCGTTTAAGTAAACGGGCGCTTGAATTTAGCTTACAACAAACGACCTTCGGCAATAGCAGCCACGGCGGCCAGTTCGGCGGCATCCATTTCTTGCTGCTCTTGGCGATCTTGCACATCCATCATTGCATGGTTAACTAAGCCTTGCTCAATTTCACGCAGTGCAACAACGGTGGGTTTGTCATTCTCGAGGGGGACCAGCGCTTCTTTGCCCTGGGTTGCCAATTGGCGAGCGCGACGAGAAGCAACCAACACTAAATCAAAACGATTGCCTACCTGCTCAACAGCATCTTCAACAGTAACGCGTGCCATAAAGGACTCCAATGATTAAAAAAGGTGCAAAATTCTAATGGATTTTAGCTTATTCCGCCAGCAAACCGTCAAGTAAGTTCTGAAAACGTATGGCTTGTTTCTCAGTACTGGCTCGTTCGGCCTCAATAATGGCACTGAGGCGATCGAGTGCATGGTCAAAATTATCATTAACCAGCAAGTAGTCATATTCGTCGTAGTGGGACATTTCTGACACAGCCTTGTCCATTCTACCCTTTATTACCTCAGCCGTATCTTGCTGACGCGCATTTAAACGTCGTTCCAGCTCAACTCTGCTTGGAGGCAATACAAAAATAGACTTGGCACTGGGAGATTGCGCGCGGATTTGTCGCGCCCCTTGCCAGTCGATATCGAGTAAAATGTCGATACCTTTTTCCAATTGCTCGTCAATCCACTCGCGTGATGTGCCGTAGTAGTTGTCAAATACTTGAGCCCACTCATAAAAAGCACCGCGCTCAATCAACGCTTTAAATTCAGGCTGACTGACGAAGTGATAATGAATGCCGTCTACTTCACCTGGCCGTTCTGAGCGCGTGGTATGAGAGACGGAGACCTGCAGCATGCCATCTATGCTGGGGCGATCGAGTAGGGCGCGGATCAGGCTGGATTTGCCTGCACCACTAGGGGAAGAAATAATAAATAAGGTACCGCAGTGCGCCATAGTTTTATGCCCGTTCGGGATTATCTGCCAGCGCCGAGCGGGGCTGGAACCAAGGGCGACCAAGTTTATCAGAATGCGGGCCATAAAAAAATGGCCGTTGTAAAGACAACGGCCATTCAAAAAAAACTATAGCTTGCTGCGGAAGTGCCCTCCACGCAAATTGCATTATGATCAGCTAGTAGCTTCGGCTCTATCAGTTTTTTCCTGCTTAAAACCTCGTTAATACCGAGTTGTTATACAAATGAAGCTGATCCATAGGTGGATTAAGTCGTAATAGCGGCTCAGTTGTTAAGGCCGATACCTGCGCTGTGTGTTGCTGGAATATGCCAGCCACGCTGGGGCTGATTGATGTGGTGCTGGCCGCCCCCGAGCAGCCAGAACCCGACTATGAAAATGTGTGGTGTGGCGAGGATGTTGATTGCCTGAGCCGCTACGATGGCCTGCTTTATATTCGACTTAATGCCTTGGGGGCCTATTGCTTGGGGCTGACTAAGGAATATGACGATCCGTCGACTCATCAAAAAACGGCGCTCAACATGCATCAGGCGGGGCGGCTTAGCTTTCAGCAATCGCCCAGCGATACCGAGCTGCTATTGCTTGAGGGTTACGCCGATAGTTTGAATGAACACGATTGGCAGCTTTCCCAAGCAAAAATGCTGACCCTGCTGGAAAATGGCAGTAGTTTGGCGCCGCTGCGCGACTTTATTGCCCAGCGTGATGAGCAGCCTTTTCTGCCGCAAGACAGCGAACGGCTGTTGGCCAGCTGTGAAGCCAATGCCTGTGCGGTGACGCCGATAGGAACCGTACTGCTGTTGCATTGCCGAGACGCGCAGACGGCGGCGGCGATTGCCGCGCATCCGCTAACCGCAGATTTATGCCAGGCGGCGGAGACAATCGACTGCTGGTTAAGCCACACCAAGAGCCTAATTTTCGCCAAGCTCTGCATAGCGCCGGTTATGGTTTAGTGGTGGTATAAATTTAGCTCAGCAGCGCCAATAAGCTTTCTGAATCTGCGGGCAGGCCGGCGCTGCTGGTGTCGCTGAACAGGGCATCGGCCAGTGCTTGTTTCTGTTGCTGCATCTGCTGAATGCGCTCTTCTACGGTATCGGCGGCGACTAATTTATACACAAACACCGGTTTGTCTTGGCCGATACGATGGGCGCGGTCGGTGGCCTGATTTTCTACCGCCGGATTCCACCAAGGATCCACGTGTATTACTACGTCTGCTGCCGTTAAATTCAAGCCGCTGCCGCCGGCCTTAAGGCTGATTAAAAATACTCGTGCCTCGCCTTGTTGAAAACGATCGATAGCTTCCTGACGTTTGCGGGTCTTACCGGTCAACTTGCTATAAGCGATTTTTTGCCGCTTTAGATCGGCTTCTACTAAGTCTAACACTCCAGTAAATTGCGAAAATATCAGCAAGTTACGGCCTTCTGTCAGCATTCGCGGAATAGCGTCGGTTAGCCAGTCGAGCTTGGCATGCTCTTTGATATCGGCAGCTTTCTCTAACTTAACTAAGCGCGGATCGATGCAGGCTTGGCGTAATTTAAGCAAAGCGTCGAGAAATTCGATATGGCTGCGGGCCATGCCTTTTTGGGCGACCAGAGTACGTAGCCGTTTTTCCATGCTGATGCGAATACCTTCATATAAAGCTCGCTGTTTGCCCTGCAACTCTACGTACTGAGTAATCTCGGTTTTTGCCGGCAACTCTTTCACCACTTCGGCCTTGGTGCGGCGCAACATAAAGGGCGCCAGTTTCTGGCCTAGCTCTTGTTGGCGCTGGCGATTGCCTTCGTTTTCGATAGGCTGGCGATAGCTACGATTGAAACGGCTGCGGCCACCGAGCAGGCCGGGCAGCACGAAGTCCATCAACGCCCACAGCTCGCCGAGATGATTTTCTAGCGGCGTACCACTCAGGCACAGCCGTAAGCCGCCCTTAAGCTCACGCACCTGTTGTGCGACTTTGGTAATGGGATTTTTGATGGCTTGGGCTTCATCCAGCACCAGTACGGAAAAATGGTGTGCAGCGTAGTGTTCGCCATCGCGTAGCAATAAGGGGTAAGTGGTGATCACTAAGTCGTGGTCGTCAATCTGTTCGAAGGCACCATGGCGCTTAGGCCCGTGAATCACCAATACTTTGAGATCCGGCGCGAAGCGCGCGGCTTCATGTTGCCAGTTACCCACTAGGCTGGTGGGCGCTAAGATCATGGCCGCTTGCTGCAGTTGGCCGGTTTCTTTGAGGTGTTGGATCAGCGCTAAGGCTTGCAAGGTTTTGCCCAAACCCATGTCGTCGGCAAGAATGCCGCCTAAGCCATAACGATGCAGAAACACCAGCCAGTCCAACCCTTGTTGTTGATAGGGGCGCAGCTCGGCTTTAAGTCCAATAGGCATAGGCACCGTTTGCAAGCCGGTGAAGTCCTGTAGTTGCTCCATCATGGCGCGAGTTAAGGGGGCTTGACGATCGTTGAGTTCCATACCTTGAAACTGTGCCGCCTGAAAGCCTGGCAGACTCACCGGGCGGTCGAGCAAGTCTTTGTTGAAGAGTTCCTGTAAGAGATCGCGTATGGTCCATAACGGCTGGGTATCAATGCGTAGCCAATCGTCGCCGACTGGCATAAACAGTTCGTTCGGCATATCAGCCTTAAACCAAGCGCCGATCACCTCCATGGTGTCGAGCTTGGTGTCGCCTGTTTGTAAACCAAGTGAAAAATCGAACCAGTTATTATGCTGGTCTTGCAGTTCAATATCGAAGCGGGCGTCTTGGATCTCGAATCGGTAATCAGGAGCCTTACTAATACGCCAACCTTGGCGTTCCAGCACTGGCAAGTCTTGCTCCGAAAACTGCTGCCATTGTTGTAGTGCTTGCACTGCATCACCGGTATTGGGCAACCAGATCTCTTTTAGCTCCGTATCTTTGGGTACGGCATTGGGCCATAAGCCTAGGTCGTGTAGTTGCAGCCCATAGTCGATTTCGGATTTTTCATTACGTTCAATAAGATAGGCGCGACCGTCGTGCTCCTGCACGGGTAAATCCGCAGTAGGGTTGCCTAGATGACTGGGTGCTATGGTGATGGGGCCGTAGTCGAAGTGGAGCTCTGTGCCAGGTAGCTGAACGCCGTTCAGGCCTGGCACCATCGTCAGCGTCAGGTGCGGTATGGGTGTCGATTCTTTGATTAATTGCGGCTCTTCGGTCAGCGGCAGCTGCTTAGGCGTAAATACACGCCGCAGCTGTGCGGCGGTAATGGCCATCTGTTCATTCGGCACCGGCGGCATGTTATATAAGTGAGTCAGCTGTGAGCTGGTGAGCGAGGTAACTATCTCGCCAATGGCGGCGTTATATCTGTCTAGGTAGCTGGGCGGTGTCACCGCAATCGGCTCCCAGTGAGTCAAGTCCTCCAGCTCGGCGGTTAGGCGTTGCTCTGAGTTTGATGCTTGCCACTGCCAGCTGAGTGCCCGCCGCTGGCCGGTTTGTAGTGTCCGATAGTCAGCTAAGATTAGGCGTTGGCTGAGCAGCATTTGCTCTAATATTTGTGCGCCTTCACTCCCTGCTAGCCGTAATCTGGTGGCGGCTTGTTGCTGTGATCCTTGTCGTTGTAATATTTGCAGTTTTTGTACAATATCTCTGTCTTGTGGCAGGTAAAAACTCGGCGCATTCCAAGTCGCATGGTCGGACGGGATACTTTGCTGCTGACTCCATTTGCCGTTTTTTTTAAGGTAAGCCTTAAGCAATAAAATTTGATGCTGGCCCTGATCTGCTTCCAACTGATACAGCAGATAATGTCGGCCAGGCACTAATGTCGCCTCAACATTATGATGCTCAACCTCATCATACAGCGTAGTTAGCCACTGGTTTAGGCTGGCATCGGGCTCTGTACTTGATGTGAGTTGTTGTGTCTTTGATTGAGCCTTGGAATGAGTGCTTAACCAGTGCAATCCGGCCGCCACTCCATGCTTGCAGTTGTATCCCACTGGGCAACTGCAGTCAGATGTTAGCTCTTTATCTTCCCAGAATAAGAACACCTCATAGGGGTAAGGCTCAGTGCCCTCAACTTCGGCCACAATCTGCTCATTCGCCGCATCCAGTTGGCTAAATATCACCTTATGTTGTTCAAAATAGGCCTTACCTCGTGCAAAGGCTGCAGGGCTGGTCATCTGTTTGATATCGTCTAGGGTGAATTGCATGGGTGCGGCTCTTGTTTAAAATAAAAATGGTGAATAAAGGCGGGCTTACTTTAATACCTAGGCTGGCGTTCGACAAATACAAAGCGCTAGCTTAGGTGGTCATTATTAATCCTAGCAAGGTAGGGCTTAAGGCGCGGCGCGGTCAATGAGAGCATCAATCCTAATGCAGCAGCCTTAATATGCGCATAAAAAAGCCCCTGGATAGGGGCTTGGTAACGTCTTACCTGAAATAGGCAGCTGCCAGAATAGTTATTCGATATTCTGGATCTGCTCGCGCATTTGCTCGATTAATACTTTCATTTCTACTGCGGAATTAGTTATATCGGTGCTGATCGACTTAGAGCCTAGCGTATTGGACTCGCGGTTGAACTCTTGCATCATAAAGTCCAATCGTCGACCGCAGGCGCCGCCTTTTTTCAGGATCTTGCGGGTTTCGCCAATGTGCGTCACTAAGCGATCTAGCTCTTCAGCCACGTCCACTTTTTGTGCCAATAACACCATTTCTTGCTCGACACGCTGGGGATCAAGTTCAATCTTGGCTTCTTCAAAGCGGTCTTGCAGGCGTTGGCGCTGCCACGCCATGATGGCGGGCATTTGGGTTTTCACTTTATCGACTTCTTGCTCGATGCCGGATAAGCGCAGCTCAATCAGATCTTTTAGCTTGTCACCTTCGCTGGCGCGAGCGTCGAGAAAATCATCCACCACTTTATCTAGGCAAGCAATCAGCTCATTGCTCAGCGCGTCCATGTCTTGGGCTTGCGCTTCCATTACACCCGGCCAGCGTAAAATATCGACTGGATTTAAGGCGCCTTGGCTGGCTTCTTCCATTATCCAGTCGGCACCTTCAATCAGCTGTTTGGCCAGTGCTTTATTCATTTGCAACTGGCCTTGATTAGCCAAGTTAGACTCAAAGCGCAGGCCGCATTCCACCTTGCCGCGCTGTAAACGGGCACGCAGTTTTTCGCGCACTAGCGGCTCTAGGCTGCGAAATTGCTCGGGTAAGCGCGTGTAGATTTCTAAGTAGCGCTGGTTTACCGAGCGGATTTCCCAAACGGCGGTGCCCCAATCTTGTTTAAATTCTTGTCGCGCATAGGCGGTCATACTGTGGATCATGTGGCTCTCAATATTAGTTGCACGTGAAGCGCTTAAGTGTGACACCGCCACCGACTTGCGGCAATGGTGAGCACATGCAATGCGCCGGTAGTTTCTTTATAATGTCGTCTTTATAAGAATCGCTTAAGCCTCACGGCGCGCGATTTATCCTCATTGGAGAATACCATGTCTACACGAGCCTGCGGCCGCGCGGTTGATGAAATGCGCGTCGTTACCATCACCTCTAATTATACCCGCCATGCGGAAGGCTCTGTGTTGGTAGAGTTTGGTCATACCAAGGTGCTGTGCACCGCCTCGGTCGTAAAAGGCGTACCGCGTTTCTTACGGGGCAAAGGCCAAGGTTGGGTGACGGCGGAATATGGCATGTTGCCACGTTCCACCCACAGCCGCATGAACCGCGAAGCCGCCAGCGGCAAGCAAGGCGGCCGGACTATGGAAATTCAGCGCCTGATTGGTCGCTCGTTACGTGCGGCCATGGATCTGAAAAAGTTAGGCGAATACACCATAGTGGTGGATTGCGATGTGATCCAAGCAGACGGCGGCACCCGTACCGCAGCTATTACCGGCGCTTGTGTGGCATTGGCCCAAGCACTGGCGTGGATGAAGGCGAAAGGCATGATCACCACAGACCCGATGAAAACTCTAGTTGCGGCGATTTCGGTGGGTATGGTCGACGGCCAAGCGGTGTCGGATTTGGAATACACTGAAGACTCTGCGGCCGAAACTGATATGAACGTAGTGATGACAGCCGAAGGCAACATGATTGAAGTGCAGGGCACCGCAGAAGGCGCCCCTTTTACCCATGAGCAGTTGCTGGCCATGCTGGCCTTGGCGCGTAAGTCCATAGATGAGTTAGTGGCCATTCAGCGCCAAGCGATAGCGGCCTAAGAATTCGTAAAGAACAAAAACTAAAGATTTCTTCGCAAAAATATGTTTAAGGTTTGCAATGGCCGCATTAGCTGCGAGTCGAGATAACACACTTGAGAGAAAAATTGATGAAAGCTTATCAGCGTGAGTTTATTGAGTTTGCCATGAGCAAAGATGTGCTTAAGTTCGGCGAGTTTACCCTGAAATCCGGTCGGATTAGCCCTTATTTCTTTAATGCGGGCTTGTTTAATAGCGGCCGTGACTTGGCCCGTTTAGGTCGCTTTTACGCGGCAGCGTTAGTGGACGCTAATATTCAATATGATGTGCTGTTTGGCCCTGCGTACAAAGGCATTCCCATTGCCAGCGCCACCGCCGTACAGTTAGCAGAAATACACGACCAAGACGTACCCTATTGCTTTAACCGTAAAGAAGCCAAAACTCACGGCGAAGGCGGCAACTTAGTGGGCAGTCCGCTGAAAGGACGCATCATGTTAGTGGACGACGTGATCACGGCAGGCACTGCGATTCGTGAATCGATGGATATCATAGCTGCTAATGGCGCGAGTTTAGCCGGTGTGCTGATAGCCCTAGATCGCCAAGAAAAAGGCAAAGGCGAGTTATCTGCCATTCAAGAAGTTGAGCGCGATTACAATGCAGAAGTCACCGCCATTATTTCGCTGGCCGACTTGGTGGAGTACTTGAGCGAGCAACCGGCCATGGCCGAACATTTGGTGCGCGTACAAGCGTATCGTCAGCAGTACGGTATCTAATGGTCGCTAACATCCGTTGCTTGGAGCGAACGAGTAAAGCTTGCCGTAACAGCTGATGGATGGGTTCAGAGCATGAAAAAAGGGAAACTTAGCGTTTCCCTTTTTATTTAGCTATTTGTTTATGTAGCTGTCTAGTTGGCTTGGCGAACCGCGGCGGCACCTAGCATAGTGTGCAGTAGCTCGTGGGCATCGAATTTGGTCAAAGCTCTATCGGCACCTACTTGCTCCGCATAGCTCAGGCTCATCTCGCTGCTCAGCGAGGAGTGCAAAATAATCCAGGGCTGATGCAGGCTAGGATTGTTGCGCACTTGAAAAGCCAGCTCGTAACCGTCGAGCCCCGGCATCTCAATGTCGCTCACTAGAATATCTATCGGCCTGCCGCTGGCTTGCGCTTCTAAGATGCGCGCCATGGCATCACTGCCATCATGCGTCACCTGATAGCCGATATTTTTACGATCCAATACATCACTCAACTGCTTGCGGGCCACGATGGAGTCATCCACTAGTAGGATCGATAAGCCGCGCAGGGTCTCTACTTCCATATCATTGAGCAGCACATCTTTGCTATTGAGCGATTCAGGATAGACTTTGGCCAACAGTAGCTCTAAATCCAGCAACTGAATTAAGTCGCTATCTATGGTCACCAGCCCAGTAATAAAGGCGTTTTTGCCTAACGCCTTGGGTGGGGGTGACACATCTTTCCAGTCGGTTTCCACGATGCGCTGCACCTTGCGCACCATAAAGCCTATCTCTTTACGATTCACATCGGTGACAATCACAGACGCGGTGGCGCGCTCTTCAACTGTTAACGGCGCATAGCCGATGGCTGCAGCCATATCTATCACTGGCAGGGCCGAACCTCTAAAAGTGGCGGTACCAATCACGGTACTCTGACTACTGGGAAGTTTGGCCAAGCGAGGTAACGGCATGATTTCGCGAATTTTCAGCGTACCTAAGCCAAATAAGCGCGTGCCGGCTAATTGAAACAGCAGCAGTTTTTGCAGCTGCTTGGGATGTTTACTCATACATTCACATACTCGTTTAATTTGCAGAATGGACACCTGACAAGGAGTACGGGCGGTATTTGCAGGCGAGATTATATGAAACGCCAACTTGGTAAGTCCAGCCAAAAAGGGTGAGCAAGCTAGCAGGAACTACAAATAATCGGCTGCTTCATGAGCGATAAATTAGAAGCTGAAATTTGCAAGCCAAGTGAGGCTAAACACGAGACAAACCGCTAAAAAAAAGCCGCTTTTTTTAGCGGCTTTATCTCAGAGCTAAACCTTATGCGACGTCACTTTTGATAAGGTGCACATCCATTTGTGGGAACGGGATGCCGATGTTGTTGGCATCTAGCTCGTTTTTAATCTTCTCGAGTAAATCGAATTTCAGTGCCCAATAATCCGTGGCATTCACCCAAGGGCGCACAATAATATCGACCGAAGACGCGCCCAAGTTGCTGACCGCAATGCGAGGTGCGGGCTCTGGCAGTACGCGTGGGTCTTCGTTAATAATGCGCTCCAATACCTCTTTGGTTAACTTTAAATCGGCACTGTAAGACACGCCTATTTCTAAGTCGAGGCGGCGAGTTTTCTCTCTGGAAACATTAATGATTTTATCATTTAATATTTTAGCGTTGGGCACCACTATCATACGGTTATCGGCCGTCATCAAAATAGTGGTAAATATTTGTACCGAACGTACTGTCCCTGCAGTACCTGCCGCTTCTATGTAATCACCGGCCTTAAAAAACCGAAAACCAATCAGCATTACGCCGGCGGCAAAGTTGGACAAAGAGCCCTGCAAGGCCAAGCCAACAGCGAGGCCAGCAGCACCAATAATGGCGACAAAGGAAGCGGTTTGTACGCCTACTCGGCCAAGAGCGGCGATAATGACAAACGCCAGCAGGGCATATTTGATCATGCTGGTAATAAAGTCAGAAATCGTATTATCAATATTGCGTTTTTTTAGCAGTGAATTAACGCCATTGGTCAGGGTTCTCACCAGCATAAAGCCGATCATTAAGGTGATAATAGCGGCGACGATATTAACGCCGTAGCTGAGTAACAAGCTTTGGTTATTTATTATCCAGCTTTGGGCCTGATTAATGACTTCAGGGGTCAGGGTATTAGTATCCATGTGCTTTCTCTGCTTGGTGATGCCAGTCAATAACACTCGAGGAGCATGATGAATGGCATCACTTAATATATGTGGTGTTATTCAGCGGCGACGGGAGTGATCTGCATCAGTAGCAGTTGCCAATGATCCTCAAAGTAGAGCGTAGGCTTAATGCGAAATTGGCTACGCACATATTGATTAATGCGTCCCTCAATATAGGCCAACAGTAGATTGGCTAATACTTTTTCATCGGCAGCAAACCCTTCTCCTTCGTATAACTTGCGCTCACGCATCACTTGCTTGAATTGGGTCTCAAGGCGTTCAAACAGCTGATTGATGCGGGCTAACAAGCGCTCGTGCTCGCCTTGCAGGGCGTCGCCATTAAGTAAGCGAGTAATGCCAGGGTTACGTTCACAAAAGCCTAAAATCAACTGCATGATGTAACGTAGTCGCAGGGCGCTGGCTTTTTCATCGTGCAAGATCAGGTTAATACGCGAGAACAGGGTTTCTTCGATAAAGTCGATTAAACCCTCGAACATCCGTGCCTTACTGGGAAAATGCCGATATAAAGCCGCCTCAGACACCCCCACTTCGGCAGCGAGTTTAGCCGTGGTGATGCGCTGCCCAGGACTTGCTTCCAGCATATGAGCCAGAGCTTGAAGAATTTGCTCACGGCGATTTATTTTTGGTTGAGGTGTGGTCATAGCGGTGCTTACTCGATTATTGGCGACCAGAAGAGCCGAAACCGCCTTCTCCCCGTTCGCTTTGGTCAAACTCATTAACGAGTGTAAATTGTGCTTGCACCACCGGCAAAATAACCAGTTGTGCGATGCGCTCACCGGGCTCTATGGTGAATGATGCGCTCCCTCTGTTCCAGCAAGAGACCATTAACTGACCTTGATAGTCGGAGTCAATCAGGCCCACTAAGTTGCCCAATACTATGCCGTGTTTATGCCCCAGCCCTGAGCGCGGTAAAATGGTGGCGCACAGGCCTGGGTCTTTAATGTGAATCGCCATACCCGTCGGCAAAAGCTGCGTTTCACCGGGCGCGAGCGTGAGCGGCGCATCTAAACAGGCGCGCAAGTCCAGCCCAGCAGAGCCAGGTGTGGCATAGGCGGGCAGGGGGAGGTCGGTGCCCACTCTAGGGTCAAGAATTTTCAGTTCAATGGGAGTCATAATATCGTTCTGCTATTAGGGTGAGAAGATGGTGTGCTAATTGATTTTTATTGGTGAGCGGTAAGTCCACGTGGCCGCTGGGCCAGAATACGCTGAGCGCATTGTCATCACTATTAAAGCCTTGGCCGGCCAGCGCCACGTTATTGGCGGCTATCATATCTAATTTTTTACGGCTGAGCTTATCGCGTGCATAAGTTTCTACATCTTGGGTCTCGGCGGCAAACCCTACCGTAAAGGGCTTATCGGCCAAGGCCGCTACGCCCGCCACTATATCGGGGTTTTTGGTCAATTCTATGACCAGCGTATCGACGCTGGTTTTTTTAATCTTTTGGCTGGATACGGTTTTGGGTGCGTAATCGGCCACGGCGGCACAGGCGATAAAAATCTGCTGCTGATGAATAGTCTGCATCACGGCGGCCTGCATTTGCTTGGCACTTTCTACATCGATGCGGGTTACGCCAGCAGGGGTAGTTAAGGCGACAGGACCGGTCACTAGGGTGACCTCGGCGCCCAGAGCCTGGGCTGCTGCAGCCAGTGCGAAGCCCATTTTTCCTGAACTGTGATTAGACAAAAAACGTACCGGATCTAATGCTTCGCGGGTGGGGCCTGCGGTAAGCATCAGCTTAAGGCCCGCTAAAAGTTGGCCGGTGGGTGGCAATAAATCTGCATGCAAAGAATCTGAGTGCAAAAAATGCTGCTCGATTAAAGCCACTAACTCCATAGGCTCTAACATGCGGCCAGAACCTATGTCGCCACAGGCTTGTGCACCTTGCGCTGGGCCCCAAATATTCACGTGCCGCTCATGCAGCACCCTTAGGTTGTGCTGAGTGGCCGCGTGGCGATACATCTGCTGATTCATGGCGGGCGCCACCGCCAAGGGGGCCGGCGTGGCTAAGCACAAGGTGGTGAGTAAATCATCGGCCAGCCCTGCGGTAAGTCGCGCTAAGGTATTGGCGCTGGCCGGCGCGATCAGGATTAAGTCGGCCCATTTGGCCAGCTCAATATGGCCCATGCCCGCTTCAGCGGCGGAGTCTAGCAAGGCATCAGACACCGGCTCACCGGAGACGGCTTGCAGGGTGAGCGGCGTGATAAAGGCCTTGGCGGAGTCAGTCATAACTACTCTTACTTGGGCATGGCGCTCTTTAAGTCGGCGCACCAGCTCGGCACTTTTATAGGCCGCAATACCGCCGCTCACGCCGATTAAAATACGTTTTCCTACTAATGACATCACTGTTTTCCCCCTGCTGACCGAACGGCAAGATTATCATAAAAAATTGCCGTTGGCGGTCTCTCTCAGGCTTTAGGCTAGTCTTAGAGCTAATCGGCCCCGCGACCCTAAATCGATACTCCCAGCGTTTATAGCCGATGATTCATTACGACAAGGAGGTGGTGATGAGCATTAAAAATTGGCCGTTAGGCGAGCGGCCCCGAGAAAAACTATTGAGCCGCGGGCCAAGCAGTTTATCGGATGCAGAATTATTGGCGATATTTTTACGTACCGGTACCAAAGGCATGGATGCGGTGAGCTTGGCGCGCGCCTTATTAGAGCAATTTGGTTCGCTTAGGCAATTACTGTTGGCCGATCAGCAAAGCTTTTGCGAAAAGCCTGGTTTGGGTTTGGCCAAATATGTGCAATTGCAGGCTAGCCAAGAGCTGATGCGCCGCTTTTTAGATGAAAAGCTGATGCGGGCCAACGCCCTCACTAATCCTGAGCTGACACGAATGTTTTTACAGTCGCGATTGCGGGATCAGGCGAGGGAAGTATTCGCATTATTACTGCTTGATAATCAGCACCGGGTTATCGAGTTTAATGAGTTATTTTTCGGTACTTTGGACGCGGCAGCTGTGTATCCGCGAGAAATCGTCTCTCTAGTGCTGAAACGGGGTGCCGCGGCGGTGATTTTGGTGCATAATCATCCGTCCGGGGTCGCCGAGCCCAGTCATGCCGATCGTTTAATTACTGAACGTATTCAAGCCGCCTTAGGGTTGCTGGATATTCGCGTATTAGATCATTTAGTGGTGGGAGACGGCGAAACCGTCTCGTTTGCCGAGCGCGGTTGGCTATAAATTGCTGCATTTTTTGGCTTTTTGTTGATCTTGGGCTCGGTATACTGTATAAATTGCCGCCTTATTTTGCCCCGATAGACGGCCAACGGGGTGATTGATTGCTCGAGCAAATAGTAAGATTTGGAGAAGACTGACATGTCTAAAGTATGCCAAGTAACTGGTAAGCGACCAGCTGTTGGTAACAACCGCTCGCACGCCAATAACGCTACCAAGCGTCGTTTCCTGCCTAACCTGCAAAGCCACCGCTTTTGGGTTGAGAGCGAGAAGCGTTTTGTAAAACTGCGCATTACCACTAAAGGTATGCGTATTATCGACAAAAAAGGTATCGACAGCGTCTTAGCAGACCTGCGTGCCAATGGCGTAAAAGTTTAAGGAGTTAACCGATGGCTAAAGGTATTCGCGAGAAGATCCGCCTGAACTCAAGTGCTGGTACTGGTCATTTCTACACTACGACCAAGAACAAGCGCAACATGCCTGAAAAAATGGAAATCAAGAAATTTGATCCCGTTGTTCGTCAGCATGTAATGTACAAAGAAGGCAAAATCAAATAGATTTTGCTCTCTTTAAAAAAAACCCAGCTTCGGCTGGGTTTTTTTATGTCCGTTATCTTAGATATACTGCCCAGATGCCGAGAAGGAGAGCGTGAATGCCAGAATTACCCGAAGTTGAAGTCAGCCGCCAAGGTATCACTCCCTTTATGTTGGGCGAAACCGTGATGCGGATAGTGGTACGTAATCCGAGCTTGCGTTGGCCGGTACCCAGCGAGTTGCAAGAAATGGTGAGCTTGACCATTACCGGCGTGCGCCGGCGTGCTAAGTATTTATTGCTGGAAACCGATTGGGGCACTGCCATCTTGCACTTAGGTATGTCGGGTAATTTGCGCATATTGGATCACGGTACACCGCCCGGTAAGCACGATCATGTGGACATTGAGCTGAGTAATGGCAAGTTGCTACGCTTTAATGATACGCGCCGTTTTGGCTGCGTGTTATGGACCCGAGAGCCCGCCGACCAGCATGCATTGCTGGCGAAATTAGGACCTGAACCGCTGACCGATGACTTTCATGCGAGCCATCTCTTTGAACGCAGCCTGAAACGGAAAATTGCGGTTAAGCAATTCATCATGGATAACCATGTGGTAGTGGGGGTTGGTAATATTTATGCTAACGAGTCCTTGTTTAGCGCCGGTATTCACCCCGAGCTGCCTGCCAATCAAGTGACGCGGCAGCAATACGCGGCTTTGACTATCGAGATCAAGCTAGTGTTAGCCCGCGCCATCACGCAGGGTGGCACCACGCTGAAAGACTTTACCGGCAGTGACGGCAAACCCGGCTACTTTGTCCAAGAGCTACAAGTGTACGGCCGCGCTGAGCAGCCCTGCGGCGCTTGTGGCGGCTTATTGCAAGAAATCCGCATGGGCGGGCGCAGCACCGTGTTCTGCCCGCGATGTCAGCCGAGAAAGGGCGCGTGAGGAGGGAGGAGTAAAGTGTGAAGGGTAAGAGATAAACATAGCCGAGCGCCCAGCTCAAAAAAGACTAAAGATCGATTTGCAACGCAACCCACATTCTCTGTTTACGATAAGCACGGAAAAATAGAGATCAGACCTGAAAGGGATTTAATTGGTAAGACCAAACTATCCTGCTTCTCAGGACTTGCAGCTAAAGCGCAAGGCTACAGACGCCGTGCGCTTTAGCTGACCGCTTAGGCTTTGTTCTAGATTTACCAATAACAATATCTTGTCACTTTTCGATCTTATCTCAGCTTAATTTTTCCGCAGATTCCGTGTTCTTCCGTTGCAAAAATGGATTGGGGTTTGTTTTTGGTCTTAGCTCTTAGCTCGAAGTTAGGTGCTAGAGGCTAACTTCAAAGTAACGGCTTGAGCCACCGCGTCGGGTACAAATTGGCTGATATCGCCGCCGTGAATGGCCACTTCTTTCACCAAGGTAGACGAAATAAAAGAGTTCTCTTCTGCGGGCGTTAAAAATACGCTTTCTAATTCCGGCATCAGACGGCGATTCATATTGGCCAGCTGAAATTCATATTCAAAGTCCGACACGGCGCGTAAACCACGCACTAATACCTTGGCGTTATGGTCTTTAGCCAAGTCGATCAACAAGCCAGAAAAGCCCACCACAGTCACATTAGGCAACTGCTGAGTCACGGCCTTAATTAAGCTCACTCTCTCTGCTAGCTCAAACATGGGTCTCTTACTGGGGCTAAACGCTACGCCCACTATTACCTCGCCAAACAGTTGTGAGGCTCGCTCAATTAAATCTAAATGCCCATTGGTAATGGGATCGAAGGTGCCGGGATAAATAACTCGAGTGCTCATGCTGGTTCCTTATAATTGCGCAACCGTCAGAAAGTTTGAGGTAGAATGCTTGAGGTAGAATAGTACCGCATAACGGCCAGTGGGAGAGCCAGGTGACAAAACGAGTTTTAGTAGTACGTAACGATAAGATTGGCGACTTTATGCTGGCGTGGCCCGCATTCGCCTTGCTAAAAGCGTCTACTGATTGCCATATAACGGCGTTAGTACCCGGTTATACTCAGCCTTTAGCCGAGCTGTGCCCCAGTATCGACGAGGTGATTATCGACCCAGGTAAAGCTGCCGGCGAATCTGAGCAAACAGCGTTACTCAAGATGCTTAAATCTGGCAAATTCGACGCTGTTATCTGCTTGTTCTCAAATTTTCGCAACGCTAAGCTAATGTGGCAAGCGGGCATTAAGCAACGTTGGGCGCCGGCCACCAAGCTAGCCCAAGTGTTGTATAACCACAGAGTTAAGCAACGACGCTCCCAATCGGCTAAGCCCGAATACGAATATAACCTAGATCTGGTGTGCGCTTTTCTACAGCATAATCAACTGGCCATTATTGAGCCTCAAGCGCCATATCTGAGCTTTGATGCAGCCGATTTAACTGACTTTAAAATCGCCCAAGGGCAGCAATTAGGCATATCCGCGGACCAGCCTTGGTTATTGGTGCACGCAGGCAGTGGTGGCTCGGCCAATAACTTATCGATTGCCCAATACGCGGACTTGACTCGTCGCCTACAAGCCGCTTATCCGCAGCTACAAGCAGTGCTCACCGCAGGGCCTGGCGAGCAAGCGTTGGCGCAACAAGTGGTAGACGCAGTTGGCCAAGACGCGCTCGGTCAAGGGGCCGCCGGTCAAAGGACAGTGCTGGCCCATGACTTGCCGTTGCCGGACTTTTGCCGATTATTAGCCTGTGGCAGCTTGTTTATTGCCGGCAGCACAGGCCCGCTGCATATAGCGGCCGCATTGGATGTACCTACTGTGGGTTTTTTCCCGCTGCGCCGCTCGGCCACACCACTGCGTTGGCGGCCCCTGAATAGCGAAGGCCGCCACTTGGCATTTCATCCACCGGCGAATGCAGAAGTGGAAGACATGAGCCAAGTGGACATGGCCGAGGTAGCGAGTGCTATTACTCCTTGGGCCCGTGAGTATGTGTCTTAATCCATAAGTCTGCGTATTTTACGAAAGTCGAATGGGCCGATAGCACGCTCAATAAAAAACCTTGTTTGCCATCGAGAAAACCGGCTTTAAGCACATACATTTTTATAAAACAGCCGAGGCCATGGAAAATGCCTTGGCTTATTGATGCTTGTTTGCCTCTAAGCTGGCGTTGCTCCGCCCATGCCCGCGCATAACCTGCGGACTTTACGAGGTAATGCTCTAAGTTTTGATAGGTATAATGCAGCAGATCCCCCTGCAGCTTTTTAACTTTAACGCCTTTGTTAATATGCACTTTTTCATGCACCAGTGCATCGTTGTAGCCAGTTAATGCTTTAGGATAAAGGCGCAGCACGCGATCCGGATACCAGCCGCAATGGCGAATAAAACGACCAAATACCCAAGACAAGCGCGGTATCGAATATACCGTATTTGCTTTTGGTTTAGTTAATGCCGCCTCGATACTGGTTTTAAGCTCTGGAGTGACCCGCTCATCCGCATCTATCCATAGCACCCAATCGGACTGCACATGGCTTTGGGCAATTTGGCGTTGCTTACCAAAGCCCGGCCATTCGCTATTCACAAAAAAACGGGCGCCAGCAGATTCCGCCACCGCTTGGGTGTCGTCTGTGCTGCCTGAGTCCAATACTACAATTTCATCCACCCAATCTAGGGTCGCTAAACAGTCAGCCAAATTTTCGGCTTCGTTTTTGACGATTAATACCGCGGCTAGGGTCGGGCGAGTACTCATTAAACAGGCTCCTGTAATAGATTAAAATCATAGATGATGCGCTCAAACAGCGCAGTAACTTGCTCAATATCGATACGTTGCATGGCGTGCGCGTCTTTTACACGGGTGCGCCAAGGCAGCTGTTCGGTGGTTTTACCGGTTTCAGCCAAGAGAGCGGCGTCATAGACGCTCACTACATAATCGCGGCAATAATAGGGACCGGTGCGTGCCGGGTTATGGTGGGCGTATAAGCCCAGCACGGGCGTCCCAACTAGGGTCGCCATGTGGGTTGGCCCTGTATCGGGTGCTACTACTAATCGCGCTACTTTAATTAACGCTAATAATTGCGGTAGACTGGTCTCCCCGACCAGATTCTTGGTGATATGGGGCGTTAATTCGCAGATCTGTGCCGCTAGCTCACGTTCTTGCAGAGCTGGGCTGCCAATCAATACTACCTTCATGCCTTTGTGGTGGGCGTACTCGGCAAGCTTGGCGTACCCTTCGGCAGTCCAGTTTTTATAAGCTTTACTGGCTGCGGGGCAGATCAATAATAAAGGCTGCTGTGTTTGATAAGGTTTAGCCCACAGCACTGCTTCATCGGGTAAGTCGAGCGACCAGTGGGGCGTGACATCGGTTAAGCCGAGGGCTTGGCCAAATGCCATAAAGCCATCCACCACATGTTCGCCGAGAGGGGCCACTTTATAATTGGTAAATAACCATTGGCCATCTTTAGCGCGAGACTTATCGAAGCCGAGTCGATACTTGGCGCGTATGCCTAAGCTAGCAATACTGGCGCGCAGTGCCGCCTGCATATGCAGTAGCGCATCAAACTCACGTCCCTTGAGTGCTCGCCACAACTGGCGGTAAGCGTGCCATCCGGCCGACTTATCAAACACGATAATCTCTACCTTTGGCAGTAACTGCAGTAAGTTAGCTTCAACCTTGCCCGTTATCCAGGTGATCTTGGTGGTTGGCCATTGTCTTTGTATCGCCTGCACTAAGGCGATGGTATGGCAGCAGTCGCCAATGGCAGATAAGCGTAATAAACAGAGACTAATAGGGGGCGCATCGAACAAGGCCATAGGGAAATCTCCATAATTTGAGTCAGGCATTATGCAAAGGCTGACCAGCCATGTAAAATCTGTGTTTTCGGCTTGGGGGAAACGACAGTGGAGCGCATTGAGCACGGTTCAGAAATTATCTGGTATGACCCGGAATGTTTTGACTCATTTCAGCGTGATTTTTTTGAGATCGACTACTGGCGGGAACAAAACGCCATTTGTGGCAAAGCCGTTGGCCGTAACACCACTTGGTTTGTAAAAGATGCGGTGTGCGACAAGGTACTGCGCCATTATTACCGCGGCGGCATGATAGGTCGAGTGATGGAAGATACCTTCTTGCACGTCGCCGAGTCTAAAAGTCGCGCCATGGCCGAATTTACCGTATTAGCTAAATTATACCGCCGTGGCTTACCCGTCCCTCGCCCTTGTGCTGCTCGCATGGTGCGCTCCAATTTAGTTTACCGAGCCGATATTATATTGAGCTTGGTTGAAAACTCGCTTGATTTAGTCGCCGTGTTAAAAGAGCGCGCCTTAACCAAAGAAGAGTGGCAAGCCGTAGGTGAAACCATTCGCCGCTTTCATGATGCGGGCCTTTATCATGCCGATTTAAATAGCCACAATATCTTGCTCGATACCGATGGCAAAGTCTGGTTGATTGACTTTGATAAGTGCCATTTTCGCCAGCCCAACACTTGGACTCGCGAGAATATGGATAGATTGCTGCGCTCGTTTCGCAAAGAGAAAGGCTTACATCCCGAATTTCACTGGCAAGAAGCCGATTGGCGCGTCTTATTAAATAGTTATAAAGCCAAGTAATTAATCTAAATTAAACAAAAAAGAGCCAACTCTTGGCTCTTTTTTTTAGATAAAATTCTGCATACATTGCAGTGTTTTATTAATGGCCCCTTTATTCTCGTTTACCACATCGAGGGCATTGTTGCCTAACTGTAGGCGGCGGGGCTTATCCCTGAATAATATTATTAAGGTGTCGGATAAGGTGATGGCATCGCTTACCGTGATCAGCGCATCCTGCTCAAGCAACCTTTGATAAATATCAGTGAAGTTAAATATCGAAGGGCCGGTAAGTACCGGTTTAGCTAAGGCAGCAGGCTCCAGTAAGTTATGACCACCGCGTACAATTAAACTGCCCCCCACAAAGGTGATATCAGCGGCTGCTAACATGATAGGTAATTCGCCCATGGTATCACCCAAATAGACCTGACTATCAATAACGAGCGTGGTCTGAGTGCGGCGAACTAACGTTAAACTTTGCTGCTTTACTAATTCCGCCACTTGAGCGAAACGCTGCGGATGACGAGGTACCAAGATCAATAACGCATCGGGCAGTATTGTTAATAGTTGTTTATGAGCCGCCAGTATTTGTTCATCTTCCCCTTCATGAGTTGAAGCGGCAATCCAGACTGGGCGCTCAATACCTAGCTGTATACGTAACTGCTGCCCTTGTTGATGTACCTCTGCACCGTAATCAATATCAAACTTAATGGAGCCAGTAACACTCAGCTTGTCGTTGGCCACGCCTAGATCAGAAAAGCGCTGGGCATCTGCGGGATATTGGCAGGCGATGTGGCTGATATTTTTTGATAACAGTCTAAAAACAGCGTGAAATCGTTGATAGCGAGTGGCAGAACGAGCGGAGAGCCGCGCATTCAACACCATAACCGGCAATTGCCGCTTGCCACAGGCTTGTAGCCAATTGGGCCAGAGCTCAGTTTCCATGATCAGTAGCGCGCGTGGCTGCATGCGCCGCAAAAACAGCGCCACCGCCCAAGGAAAGTCTAACGGCGCATAGCGATGCTCGATTAAATCACCTAGCTTCTCCGCTAAATCAGCACCGGTGCGCGTAGTAGTAGTGACCAGAATTGGCAGTTCTGGGTATTCGGCCTTCAGAGCTTTGATTAGCGGGGTAGCGGCGATGATTTCGCCCACACTCACCGCGTGTAGCCAAATAGGATTTTGTTGTCTGGAGGTTGGCACTAACCCTAAGTGCTCAGACCATCGCTTGCCAAAACCCGGCTTGCCTTTTTTAGGCCAATACAATATTGCCAATAAAATTGGGCTAAAAAGGTGGGTTAATATGTTATACAGCAAAGAAGTCATGATGTTTTAAGATGCTGCAAAGTAGTATTTATGCCAGATAATACTTGCTCAGGTGAAGGCAAACTGGCATCTGCATTCATCACAATGTGATGATATTCATAAGACGGTGTATAACGAAAAGGTACCGTTGAATAAAAAATACCGACGGTGGGCGTGTGAGTGGCAATCGCTAAGTTTCTTATGCCCGTATCCGTGCTTACCACTAAGGTAGCTTCTGAGAGTAATTGAGCTAGTTGTGCTAACTCAAGGCAAGGCTGAATGGAGAAGTTCTTATGGCTTGTTAAGTGCTGCAACGTGCCACCTTTTTCTTTTTTATTTAATCCCTCTAGAAATATATGCTGATATTCAGGGAGTTTTTGTACTGCTTTTTCTAATAATTTTGCTTGCTCTGTAATTGGATACATTTTTGATTCTTGAGATGCACCATTAAAATATACTATAAAAGGTGTGCTGATGTTTTTATGATCAGTATTGTTAGGATATGAAAAGTCTAATGGATACTCAGGGTTGTGACCGATTATTCTTAGCATATCCAGCATCGTCTCTATTTCAGAGCTAAAGTCGGATCGAAAAACGGCTACATCATATAAAAGTTTATTTAAAATAGAACGGTAAGGGAATCCTATCTTCAATGTAGCTTTCGATAATGCTGTCATCCAGTAGGATCTATTAGTTGCAGCTAAATCAAAGATAATATCCTGTTCAGGTAAGTTTTTGATATTAGCGATTTTTTCAGCTAGGTTTATTTCAGATTTCATATCGGGCCCGTGCATGATGTGCACACTATCTGCAAGATCACTAGGCATACCATACTGATAGTTAGATACGGCACAGAGCGTAATGTGAGCGTTTGGGAAAAACTTTCTAGCCTCGACCAAAAATGGACGAGTAATGACTTGGTCGCCTAATGCGGCATGTCTAATCACGGCAATGTTTTTTATATTGTCGGGGTTGAAGTTGTTCGCTAAAAAGTAACGAGCTTTCTTATTAGCATAACCGCCTTTTTCGAACCATAAATGCTTCATACGATTTCTCATTCTATTCCCGTTCTTGTAATTTATTAATAGCATTGATCACTAGCTGTGGCGCTAGGTCCTTTAAGCATTTTAAATGACCTAGTGGACATTCACGTTGAAAGCAGGGTCTGCATTCAATATTTGTATGTACGACGGCTACTTGCTCCGCCAACGGGGGCGTATATTTGGGGGAAGTAGAGCCATAGACAGCAACCAGAGGGCGTTGTAAGGCGGCTGCAATATGCATTAATCCGGAGTCGTTAGACACCACCATAGCGCTTAGCGCCATCAGATCAATGGCTTGGTGCAGAGATGTTTTGCCTGCCAGAATATGGCAGTTGGATTGTAATGCTGCTGGCAAAGAATGACGTATAGTTTCGGCGACGGTAATATCTTTGGCGGAGCCAAAAATCCACACTTGTTTACCTTGCTCAATTTGCTGTTTAGCAACCTCCGCATAATGCTGTTCAGGCCACCGCTTCGAAGGGCCAAACTCGGCTCCAGGACACAGGCTTAATACTGGCCTACTCGTATCTAACTGCAGCTCTGCCACTGCGAGTTGTTGGTTTTTCTGGTCAACAGTGAGGGCAGGCCAAGGTAAATTTGGCAGGCAATGGTTATCTATCATGTGCGCTTTGGGGTAGGCTAAGGCGTCATAGCGCTCAACCATGAGCGGAAAACTCCGCTTATTACTGCGTAAGTCATTGAGTAGGCCATAGCGATATTCGCCTTTCCAACCGGTACGCTTCTTAATGCCGGAAAATAGCGGGATCAGCGCTGACTTCAATGAGTTAGGCTGCACGATAGACCAATCGTAGTTTTGTGCCTTGAGCTGCCGCCCGAGACGAAAGCGTTCGAACAGCTTAAAATCACCATGGCCTAGCGGCATGACGATCGCCTTGTCTACCTCAGGCATGCGCTCCAGAAGAGCACAGCACCATGCCGGCGCCAACACATGCAGCTCGGCATTAGGGTGTTCTTGCTTAATACTAATGTACAGGCTTTGTGACATTACCATGTCGCCAACCCAAGACGGGCCTATGACTAAAATTTTCATAATATTCACGCTAGTAGCTATCAATCGATGAGTCGTTTAATTGATAAAAGTGTACGCCTATAATTTATTTTTACACATGTCAATTTATATTTGTTTAACATAATTATCGGCTACATTTCATCTTATGGCGCATTGATTCTGTTAAAGATGGGCCTTTTAACAGGAATAAAAATATTTTCATGTGTCTTTTGTTTTTTGTTGCTTTTTTAAGTTCTTTAATTATATATCTAAGTTTTATTAAATTTCTAGGTAGTAAGCTATAGTTTTTTTCTAACATATAGAAAAGTGAAATATAAAATTCTTTTTCAATATCTAAACTTCTTTGCGTACTGGCACCACAGAAATGAATTATTTCTGCAGCGGGATTATAATAAATATCATAACCGTTTCTTTTCGCTCTAATACTAACGTCTTCTTCTTCACAGTAAAGGAAAAAGTTGGTGTCTAACCCCCCCAGTTCATTAAAACAACTTTTCCGAAAAAACATTGCAGAGCCGGAAATCATAGGGACAGATACCGGTGATAGATATTTTTTCTTTCTTGGAGGATATGCTTCTTTATTGAATATCCGGCAGACAGAGCTACCTAACCATTTGTTAGCGACAGTAGGAGGATAGTTAAAAGATGGAGTGTAATTTTTTTCGCCGTCAAATATTTTAGGACTCGCTAGTCCTACGTTATGATTTTTGTCCATAAATTCAACTAAATTATCGATGGCGCTATTTAGTAATAGACAATCATTATTTAGTAAAAAAATATATTCACCGTAGGAAAAATTGGCACCCAACATGTTGCCCATAGCAAAACCAGTATTTAATTTTGATTTTATATACTTCACATTTTTGCTTTGTTTCTGATGCCATAATTCTAGCGCATTTCGCTCCTTATCTTCAGAGTTGTTATCTACAATAATGACTTCTATTTCTGTTTTTGTTTTTTCTAGTATTGATTCAACACATTTTATAGTGTGAATGGTAGAGTTAAAATTTATTATGACAATCGAAACTTTCATAAATACTCTATTTTATAATGAAGTATTACCCTTTACTTCATTTTGGCTTAGTGTGTTAATTTAAAGAGTAATAACATGGTTGAGCATAAGTATCTAATTGATTAAGTGTTTTTATAGCTAGGTGGAAGTTTTTCAATGTAAATTTCCGATAATTTTCGCACGTGATTTTGTATGGAAAATAATTTTTCAGCTCTCTCTTGAGTTAGTCTAGAAATATTTATATTAGTATGCTGTTGAATTTTATTTATGGCTAATGCAAAGCTTTCAGCGGAGTCAGGGGAAGCTAACAATCCGGTATTTTCAATAATTTCTGGCAACGCTCCCGAATCTGCAGCGACAATTTTCCTTCCTGCAGCCATGGCTTCAATAGCTGTTAGACCAAAAGCCTCATTTTGTGAAGGTATGCATACCACATCCATGATCGCTAGTAGATTGGCCATATCCGATCTAAAACCAGAGAAAACAACTTTATCAGTTAGTTTGGCATCATCTATCTTATTTTCTAACCCTCTAACAAAATCTTCATCTGCGCCATCTTGTGCGCTTAGCCCACCAACGATTAGTAACTTTGCGTCTTTAAATGCGCTATCGTCTTGCAATAGTTTAAAAGCATCGAGCAGTACGCAATGTCCTTTACCTGGGCAGAGTCTTCCAGGCAGCCCAATAATGAGCTGCTGATCTGTTAGGCCTAACTCTTGTTTAATATCGTTTACTGTTCTGTCTGGTTTTTTAAATTCAGTACCTAACCAAAGCCGTTTTATTTTACTTGGATCTACGGGAAGCGCTTTAATATTACGGGCTAAGGTGACATCGCTGATAGACAGAACTTGATCGACATGGCTGTATATCCAACGATGCAGAAAATCTTTTTTCGGACGAGTTACGCCCATATGCTCAGTAAAAATGACTCGACAGCCGATCATCTTTTTTAGTATGGCAGCCAGGCGCAAGTCGCTTGATTTATGACAATGTAATACAGAAACATTGCGCTCTTTAAGCCAGTTAACTAACGTGCGAATCTTGAACAAAGCATTCGCTTGACTACTAACTTCGAAAACGTCACTTCCTATGTCAAGGAAAGACTGCGCCACTTTGCCGCCTTTGAAGCAAATAGCCACCGCTTCCCAGCTCTGCTCTGGTAAATATTTGCTGACGCGCGCTGGATACATTTCTAAGCCACCCCAGCCTTTAGAAAGGCAGATATGAGCAACGCGGTGGTTAGAATTATTGGTGCTGGTCATTACTTATTCAACCAAGCCATGTATTCGCTGGTGCCCTCGGCGACGGTTTTAAATTTGTGCGGATAACCGGCGGCGCGCAGTTTGGTGAGGTCCGCTTGGGTAAAGCTCTGGTAGCGGCCTTTTAACTGCTCGGGGAAGGGGATATATTCAATTTCTCCCTTGTTATGGTGCTTGATCACGGCTTCGGCGACATTTTGGAACGGCTCGGCTTGGCCGGTGCCGCAGTTAAAGATGCCGCTCACTTCTGGGTTTTCCCAGAACCACAGATTTACTTTGCATACGTCTTCTACATAGATGAAGTCGCGCATTTGGCCGCCATCAGGGAAGCCGTCACAACCGGCGAATAACTTAGGGTTTTCGCCTTTGTGCAGTTGAGTGTTGAGGTGGAAGGCCACGCTCGACATGCCGCCTTTATGCTGCTCACGCGGGCCGTAGACGTTGAAATACTTTAAACCCACTACTTGTGAGCTGATCTCTGGCATTAAACGGCGTACATATTGGTCGAACAATTGCTTAGAGTAGCCATAGACGTTGAGCGGCTGCTCATATTGCGGCTCTTCAATAAAGTTGTCGTTACGCCCGCCGTAGGTGGCTGCAGATGAGGCATAAATAAACGGAATTTCACGCTCGATGCAGTAATGCAGCAAGTCTTTGGAATATTGATAGTTATTTTCCATCATGAATTTGCCGTCCCACTCGGTAGTGGCTGAGCAGGCGCCTTCATGAAAGATAGCTTCAATGCCGCCCCATTCTTCAAAGTCGTCGCCGGAGAAGATGCGCTGGATAAACTCGTCTTTGTCGAGGTAGTCGGCAATGGTCAGATCCACAAGATTCACAAACTTGGTGCCATCTGTGAGGTCGTCGATGACCACAACGTCGGTGCGCCCTTGGTCGTTCAGGGTTTTTACTAGGTTACTGCCGATAAAGCCGGCGCCGCCAGTCACTATGATCATCAGATTTGCCTCTGGTTGGCCGGAGAGTCCGGCGTCACTAACAATAAAATTGGCGTAAGTTTATCACGCTTAGGGCTGAGAAAACTAACTCGGCTGCCTGTGTTATTATTTAGCAAACTACCTTGAGCTTTTGGTTCCCATGATAAAAACCAAAGAACGAATTGTGGCCGCCGCCTTGCAGTTGTTTAACGAGCAAGGCGAAGCCAATGTCACTACCAATCATATAGCGGCGCATTTGGGCATCAGCCCTGGCAATCTGTATTACCATTTTCGTAATAAAAACCACATTATCGCGCGTATATTTTTGCAATACAGCGAGCATTTGCGCCAGAATTTTACCCCTCTTAGTGGACCTGTAAGCAGTAGCTCTGCGAGCCCGGCGATGTGGTTTCATTATTTGGATGCTACTTTCTATGTGATGTGGGAATTTCGCTTCTTTTACGCCAATCTCAACGATATTTTGCAGCGTGATCCCGAACTGCATCAGCAATATCTGGCGGTGCAGCAAGAGCTGACGTTGAATTTGCAGGCCTTGTTGCGTGAGCTGAATCAACAGCAAGTACTGATCATTGCCGATGCAGAGATAGCGCCGTTAACGGATGTGCTAAAAATGCTGGTGTCGTTCTGGGTTAGCTATCAGTCGGCGCAATCACTGACGCCGCATATTAGCCAAGCGGTGTTATATGAGGGTGTATCGCGGATATTGTTGCTGTTAAAACCTTATTTTCACCCAGAGCTTGGGCTGGAGCTGAGTAGTTTGATGGCACATTATCAGGCACTGGCGGCCAAACCCAGTGATCCCTTTCACAAGTAGCGCCAATCAGTAGAATATCCTGTGTTAAATCCGCGGCACAGGCGTAAAGTGAGCTGAACAATCCTTAAGTAGTCAGATTGATAGTAGGAATTCCGTATGTCAGCGCCATTTTATGCTCATTTATCTAACCAGCTTGCACAAACCCAAGCCGACGGTCTGTTTAAGCAAGAACGCATTATTAGCTCAGCGCAAAGTGCGGCCATTACGGTCGCTGGGCAAGAATCAGCGGGCCAAGAAGTGCTTAACTTTTGTGCCAATAACTATCTTGGCCTCGCCAATCATCCTGAACTGATAAAAGCCGCCAAACAGGGGCTCGACAGTCATGGTTTTGGTATGGCGTCGGTGCGCTTTATCTGCGGCACTCAAGACTTACATAAGCGGCTAGAAGCCGATATCTCTGCCTTTCTCGGCATGGAAGACACCATTCTTTATACCTCCTGCTTTGACGCCAATACGGGTTTATTTGAAACCATACTCGGCCCCGAAGACGCCATTATTTCTGATGCTCTAAATCATGCCTCTATTATTGATGGTGTGCGCTTGTGCAAGGCTAAGCGTTATCGTTATGCCAATAACGACATGGGCGAATTAGAGGCGCAGCTAACACAAGCCAAAGCCGATGGCGCACGTTTTATCTTGATAGCCACTGATGGCGTATTCTCGATGGACGGCGTGATTGCTAACTTATCTGCCATCTGTGACTTGGCCGACCAGTATGGCGCCATGGTGATGGTGGATGACTCCCATGCAGTGGGTTTTGTTGGCGAGCAGGGGCGTGGCACTCACGAATATTGCCAAGTAATGGGGCGGGTGGATTTGATCACCGGCACCTTGGGCAAGGCACTAGGCGGCGCATCGGGCGGCTATACCTCGGGTAAGAAAGAGCTTATCGACTGGCTGCGTCAGCGCTCACGCCCTTATTTATTCTCCAACTCGGTAGCGCCCGCTATCGTTGCCGCCTCTATCAAGGTGCTTGAACTGCTAAAAGACGGTGATGCGCTGCGCGAAAAAGTGCGTGAGAACAGCGCCTATTTTCGCCAGCACATGACGGCCGCCGGTTTTACCTTGGCCGGTAACGACCACGCCATTATTCCGGTGATGCTGGGCGATGCAGCCTTGGCGGCAGAGATGTCGGATCGTTTATTGGCGCGCGGTATTTACGTGATTGGTTTTTCCTTCCCAGTAGTGCCCAACGGTCAGGCGCGCATTCGCACCCAAATGTCGGCGGCACACAGTCGTAAACAGCTGGATAAAGCGATTGCTGCTTTCATCACCGTGGGTCGTGAACTAAAGGTCATCGAGCAAAGAGGTAAGGAGAACGCATGAAAGCTTTAGCCAAATTAAAAGCGGAACCGGGCATCTGGATGACAGACGTGCCTGAGCCCGAGGTAGGTCATAACGACTTACTGATTAAAATCCGTAAAACCGCCATTTGCGGCACCGATATCCATATTTATAACTGGGATACGTGGTCGCAAAACACCATACCCGTGCCCATGGTGGTGGGCCATGAATACGTGGGTGAAGTGGTAGCCATGGGCCAAGAAGTTCGTGGCTTTGCGGTGGGCGACAGAGTTTCAGGCGAGGGACATATTACCTGCGGCCATTGTCGAAATTGCCGTGCCGGTCGCACCCATTTGTGCCGCAATACCATAGGCGTGGGCGTTAATCGTCAAGGCGCCTTCGCTGAATATCTGGTGATCCCGGCTTTTAACGCTTTTAAATTACCCGATGAAGTGACCGACGATTTAGCCGCTATTTTTGATCCCTTCGGTAATGCGGTACACACAGCACTTTCTTTCGATTTAGTGGGCGAAGATGTGTTAATCACCGGTGCCGGGCCTATCGGTATTATGGCCGCCGCCGTGGCACGGCATGTGGGCGCGCGACACGTGGTGATCACTGACGTGAACGAGTACCGACTGGATTTAGCCCGCCAGATGGGGGTGACCCGTGCGGTGAACGTGGCTGAAGAGGGGCTTGATACGGTAATGCGAGAGTTAGGCATGACCGAAGGCTTTGATGTGGGGCTAGAGATGTCCGGCGTGCCGGCGGCGTTTTGCGACATGCTGGATAAGATGAACCACGGCGGAAAAATTGCCATGTTGGGCATTCCGCCTAGTGAGATGGCCATCGATTGGACTAAAGTTATCTTCAAAGGCTTAGTGCTAAAAGGTATTTATGGCCGAGAAATGTTTGAGACTTGGTATAAGATGGCCAGCCTTATTCAATCGGGCTTGGACTTAACCCCTATGGTCACTCATCACTTTAAGGTGGATGATTTTCAACAAGGGTTTGATGCCATGCGCTCCGGCCAATCCGGCAAGGTGATCCTCGACTGGACTTAAGACACTCGCGTCATTAAAGGAGGCTAGATTGTAGAGTCAGCCTCTTATTTTAAAAGACGTTTGTCCGCGCTATTTGTTAAAACTATTTGTTAAAACTATTTGTTAGAAATACTTGTTAAAGCTATTACTTAAAGCCAAGGCTCGCTTACACCGCGCCTTGGCTTTTTTTATCGTTGCTGCTATCGGCCAAACAGTACGACCAAGCGGGTGTTAGTTAAGCGCGTAAACCGCGGCTTGCTTCACAATTTTTACATTTGGGTCTTAGCTTAAGCAGGGCTTAGCATATTTCGCTTGTTAAACAATCACGCTAAGGTTAGAAAAAGAACAGTCCGGACTCATTCCGGCGCAATCACTCAATGGATAGAGGGAAGCGAGATGAGCACATGGAATAAAAAGGCACTGACTACGGCGATATCGATGGCGTTAGGTTGTGGTGTTGTGTTTTCAGCGTCAGCCGAAACCGTGAAGATAGCCATTGCTGGGCCCATTACGGGGGCAGTAGCACAATACGGTGATATGGAGTTTACCGGTGGGCGCATGGCGGTCGAGCTGATAAATAAGTCCGGTACCTTGGGTGAGTACACCTTAGAGGCCGAGGAATACGATGATGCTTGCGACCCTAAGCAGGCGGTGGCGGTGGCTAACCGTATCGTGAACGACGGTATTCAATTTGTAGTGGGTCACTTGTGCTCAGACAGTACCTTGCCGGCCTCTGATGTGTACGACGATGAAGGCATTTTTATGATCACACCCGCCTCCACCAATGCGGTGATCACCGAGCGCGGCCAGCCGTTGGTGATGCGTACCATAGGCTTGGACAGTGATCAGGGGCCAACGGCGGCTAAATATATCCTAGAGAAAGCAAAGCCTGAGCGCATCGCCATTGTTCACGATAAAAAACAATACGGTGAAGGCTTAGCTTCCAGCGTACGCGATGAGCTAAAAGCGGCCGGGGTTGAGGTGGTGGCATACGAAGGGGTGACGTCTGGCGATAAAGACTTCTCCACTTTGGTGGCGAAACTGCAAAGAGATAAAGTGGACTTTATCTATTACGGCGGCTACCACCCAGAACTAGGGCTGATTTTACGTCAATCCGCAGAACGAGGCTTTAAGCCGCGCTTTATGGGGCCAGAAGGCGTAGGTCATAAAGATATTACTTCGATTGCCGGTGATGCCTCTGAAGGCTTACTGGTGACCTTACCGAAAAAATACGATCTCGATCCGGCCAACATTGACGTGGTACAAGCGATTCAGGCGAAAGGGTTGGATGCCAGTGGGCCATTTGTCTGGACTACTTATGCGGCAGTGGAAGTGATTGCCGAGGGCATTAAACGGGCGGGTTCAGATCCTGAAGCCGTGATCAAAGCGTTGCGTAGCGAACCGGTCAATACGGTAATGGGTCCTTTGTCTTGGGATGATAAAGGTGACTTGGTGGGCTTTGAATTTGGCGTGTTTGAGTGGCATAAAGACGGTACCTCAACGCAGATGTAATAACGAATATATAATCCAACTGAGCTCGCATTAAGGGCGAGCTCAGTGAGTCAGCGGTTAGGCTCTTGTAAGCCCGCGCTGCTACCTTATTTAAGCCTGCTCTCGCCTGCGCTTACGACCTGCTCTTACGACAAGGAAACGTTGTATGTCTGAGCCCTTTCTGTATTTCACTCAGCAATTACTTAATGGCCTCACCATAGGCAGCACTTATGCCCTGATCGCCATTGGCTATACCATGGTGTATGGCATTATCGGCATGATCAACTTCGCCCACGGCGAGGTGTATATGATAGGGGCTTACGCTTCTTTTATGGTGATGACCGGCTTGCTTATGCTGGGTATCGATAGCACCTTGCTGCTATTAACTGCAGCCTTCTTGGCGAGCATTATTCTTACCAGCGTGTATGGCTACTCCATCGAACGCGTGGCTTATCGGCCACTGCGCGGCAGTAAACGACTGATTGCACTGATTTCTGCCATCGGTATGTCGATATTTTTACAAAACATGATGCGGCTTTTTCAAGGCTCGCGAGATGTGGCTATGCCGCGTTTGATCTCGGGTGGCTGGAACTTTGGCGAGGGCGACTTTCAGGCGTCTTTGTCTTATATGCAGTTAATTATCTTCGCCGTCACCTTAGTGACCATGGCGCTCTTGTCTTTGTTTATCTCTCGCTCGCGCATGGGCCGCGCCTGTCGAGCCTGCGCTGAAGATCTTAAGATGGCGAACTTGCTCGGTATCAACAGCAATACGGTGATCTCCTTAACCTTCGTGATCGGGGCGGCATTGGCGGCGGTGGCAGGGGTGTTGCTCGGCTCATATTACGGGGTAATTAATCCTTATATTGGTTTTATGGCGGGGCTAAAAGCCTTTACTGCTGCTGTGCTGGGTGGCATTGGGAGTATTCCAGGCGCTGTGATTGGCGGCGTATTATTAGGGGTCACCGAAGCCATGACAGGCGCATATTTCAGCACCGAATACAAAGACGTAGTCTCATTTGGCTTGCTGATTGCGGTGCTGTTGTTTATGCCAACCGGCATCTTAGGTAAGCCGGAGGTAGAAAAAGTATGAGGACCTTAAAAGCGGCGGCGATGGCCAGCCTATTATTTTTAGTGTTAGCCGGTTGGTTAATGGGGTTCCGACTCGAAACAGAAGGCACGCAATTGGTGGTCACCAATCGCCTAGATAGCACCTGGCAATGGCTGGCGCTGGGGTCGGGCTTGGTATTTGTGGCTCAGCTGCTGCACGCCCGGGTACGCCAAGGGCTACGTCTTGTCCTAGACCGTAAAGGCAGCTTTTCATTGCCTGCCCCAGAAGAGCGGCCGGGTTTGTATCGCATGATGACGGTATTGGTGCTCGCTACCTTACTGATCTGGCCTTTTATGGGCTCACGTGGTGCGGTAGATCTGGCCACTTTAACGCTGATTTATGTGATGTTGGGCTTAGGGCTGAACGTAGTGGTGGGGTTAGCTGGCTTACTGGATTTAGGTTATGTGGCCTTTTATGCGGTGGGTGCTTATAGCTATGCGCTGCTCAATGCCTATTTTGGGCTAGATTTTTGGACCTGCTTATTAATCTCTGGCGCCATGGCGGCCTTATTTGGCTTCTTACTCGGCTTTCCGGTGTTGCGCTTGCGCGGTGATTATCTAGCGATAGTGACGCTGGGTTTTGGGGAGATTATTCGTATCTTACTGAACAATATGACAGAGATAACTGGTGGCCCTAACGGTATTGCCGGCATCCCTAAGCCCACCTTATTTGGTCTGCAATTTGAACGCCGCGGTGATAATACCTTTCATGAATTTTTTAATATTGCCTATAACTCCAATCATAAGGTGATTTTTCTGTATTTATTGGCGTTGATCTTGGTGGTGTTCACCATTTTCGTGATCAATCGCCTATTGCGTATGCCCATCGGTCGCGCGTGGGAAGCGCTGCGCGAAGATGAGATTGCTTGTCGTTCGCTGGGCTTAAATCCCACCTTAATCAAACTCAGTGCCTTTACCATAGGTGCGGCTTTTGCTGGCTTTGCAGGCAGTTTTTTCGCGGCTCGCCAAGGCTTTATTAGTCCAGAGTCGTTCGTATTTATTGAGTCGGCCATTATTTTAGCCATAGTGGTATTGGGCGGCATGGGCTCACAAATAGGTGTGGTGTTAGCGGCCAGCGTCATGACCATATTGCCGGAGCTGACGCGCGAATTTAACGAGTATCGGATGTTGTTATTTGGCTTGTTGATGGTGCTGATGATGATCTGGCGACCACAAGGTTTGTTGCCGATGCACAGACCACATATGGAGCTAAAGCCATGACCGCTTTATTAACCGTCTCCGATCTCAGCATGCGCTTCGGCGGTTTGGTGGCCGTCGATCAAGTAGCGCTCAGCCTACAAGAACGGCAAATTGTCTCCATTATTGGACCCAATGGCGCCGGAAAAACCACCATCTTTAACTGCTTATCGGGTTTTTATCGGCCCAGTAGCGGCCAAGTGCAGTTTAAGGACTACGCCATCGCCGGTATGCCGGGCTTTAAAATTGCTCGCCTTGGCATGGTGCGCACCTTTCAACATGTGCGTTTATTTAAAGAAATGACGGTGCTAGAAAATCTGTTAGTGGCCCAGCATCATCATCTTAATACTGGTTTTTTAGCCGGATTGTTTAAAACACCCGACTTTCGGCGTTCTGAACGCGAAGGGCTAGCGTTAGCCCATTACTGGTTAGAGAAAGTACGACTCACGGAATTTGCCAATCGAACCGCAGACAACTTGTCTTACGGCCAGCAGCGACGGCTTGAAATCGTGCGCTGCATGGCGGCACGGCCGCAATTGCTGATGTTGGATGAGCCCGCCGCCGGTCTCAACCCGAATGAAACTCATGAACTCAATGGTTTGATCCGTGACTTGCGCGATAACGAAGGCGTAAGCATCTTGTTGATTGAGCACGATATGAAGTTGGTGATGGGCATTTCTGATTATATCTATGTGGTGAATCAGGGTCGGCCTTTGGCCGAAGGTACGCCAGAGCAAGTGCGTACTAATCCCGAGGTGATTAAAGCCTACTTAGGTGAGAGCTAGACATGGGTGAAAGCAGAATACAGGAGAAACCTGAACATGCTGCATGTGGATAATATAAATGCGGGCTACGGCAAGATTCAGGCGTTGAATGATGTGACCTTGCATATCGAACAGGGCGAAATTGTCACCTTAATTGGTGCCAATGGTGCCGGTAAAACCACCTTAATGATGACTATTTGTGGTGATCCTAAACCGAGCCAAGGGCGGGTGATATTTGAAGGCCAGGATCTCACTGGGCTCGATACCGCCTCTATTATGCGCAAAGACATCGCCATAGTGCCGGAAGGGCGGCGGATTTTTGCGCGGCTCACGGTGGAGGAAAATCTCTATATGGGGGCGTTTTTCGTCGATAAGCGTGAACATGCAGGCTTATTAGCCGAAGTGTATTTGATGTTTCCGCGCCTTAAAGAGCGAATGCAGCAACGTGCCGGCACTATGTCGGGCGGTGAGCAGCAAATGCTAGCTATTGGCCGAGCCTTAATGAGCAAGCCGCGCTTATTGCTGTTGGATGAGCCCTCGCTAGGCTTAGCACCGATTATCATCACCCAAATTTTCGCCACCATAGCGCGGCTGAGAGCTGAAAAAGGCATGACCATTTTTTTAGTCGAGCAAAATGCCAATCAAGCGCTGCAGCTGGCCGACCGCGGCTATGTGTTAGAAAATGGCCGTATTATCTTGGCGGATACCGGCGCTGCGTTACTAAACAATGAGCAAGTGCGACAAGCGTATTTAGGCGGCTAGAAAAATACCGCTGTCACCTTACGCCGCCTCGCATGTTAAAGCAGCTAATGCCAAGGAAGTTGAGATTGGGTAAACTGGCTGAAATTTATGTGAGGAGTTCACCATGGAGCAGTTTGCCCATATTTCTGTTGATGAAGCCCAAAATCTATTGGCGCAAGGCCAAGCTCGTTTAGTGGATACCCGCGATCCCCAGTCTTTTGCGCTCGCTCATGTGGAGCAGTCTTATCATCTGACCAACGACACCTTAGTGGCTTTTACCAATGAGGTGGATTACGAGACGCCCATCATAGTGATGTGTTATCACGGCGTGAGCAGCCAAGGGGCGGCACAGTATTTAATCGAGCAAGGCTTTGAAGAAGTCTACAGCTTAGATGGTGGCTTTGAAGCTTGGCGCCGCACTCAGCCTGTGGTTGCAGCCTAATGAAATTGCTGTTGGTGCTGGATGATCCCAGACGGGCGCAATCCTTTGTCGATTATCTGGCAGCACTTGGCTTGCACTGCGAGTTGACCCTCGACGATGAGCACAAGGCCAGTATTTGGCTGGTGGATGAGGCGCTTTGGCCAAAGGCTGAGCCCGAAGTACTGCGCTTTATGGCTGAGCCTTGGCATCCGCGCTATCAAGAAGCCGCTTGGCTGCATGGTGATACGCAAGTGCAGTTTGCTCCTAATGACCGCAAAAGTGGCCTCTTCGGCCAGCTGCTGAGTCGCACCGGTCCCCTCAACTTAAGCGTATTTGTCGCCTGTGTGCTGATTTATGTGGGCAAAGCGCTCGGGCTACCGGTACTGGCTTGGCTATCCTTTCCGCCGCAATTAAGTCAGCTAATGGGCTTAGAGCTGTGGCGCGCTTTTACGCCCGCGCTGTTACATTTTAGCTTAGAGCACTTGGTGTTTAACTTATTCTGGTGGTGGTATTTGTCCGGCATGGTGGAGCGTGTGCGGGGCTCGGGTCGTTTGCTATTAATCTTGCTTGTGGCAGGCATACTGCCCAACCTGATGCAGTTTTGGGTGAGCGGGCCATACTTTGGCGGTTTGTCCGGTGTGGTGTATGCCTTATTGGCTTATGTGTGGCTGTCGGGGCGTTTAAACCCCGCGGGCGGCATGAGCTTGCCTGATGGTATGGCAGTGCTGATGGTGGTGTGGTTGGTGCTGGGTTTTGTCGGCGTATTGGGCAATGTGGCCAATTTAGCCCACTTGGGCGGTGGCCTGATTGGTTTATTACAAGCCGTGCTGGATCGCAAGCGAGCACAAATTTAGTGTCGGTCGCTTACTGATATAAAAACTTGGTAAATAACAGTCGACGGATGGGCGTTTCACCGGTTTCTTTGAGTAAGAGATCGTTGAGGCGCTGTAAGCCCTGAGCCGCCAGTTGGTCACGTAGGGTGAGCGAGCGAATTTCTTGTTGGTCTTGTTCGGCTAACAGACTATTGATGGCATCACGCAGTAGTGGAATATGCTGCTCAACGAGTGGCATTTTATCGGCACTTTCTAGCATTAAATCCACAGTAACCCGAACATAACCCAAGGTTTGGCCTGAGTTATGGTAGTTAGTAATAATGTCAGGCTCTATGGTGTAATATAGCGGACCTTCGGTGATGGCTTCTTCAGCGTGAAGCTGGGTCGTGGTGAACAGAATACACAGTGCGATTATGCGAAACATCGTAAGCCTTCTAACTGAATAATATGGCTATTGTTTAAACAAAGTGTGAGCCGGTCAAGTGAATACGTGTTTTTCAGAATTAAAACTGTCATTAAGATCTTTATCTTATCCCCTCAGTATTAGGCAATACCCGTGAACGCTACCGTCGATGCCCATTGGCGCTGGCAGTTTGCCGACCCTGCTCAACCGGCTCCCAGTTCTAGTTCCAGCCTTAACCATTGGTTACAGGATACGGGTTCATTAACCGCTCGTTTACGCTTGCATTGTAAACAATTTCGGGTGTTATTACTGAATACCCGTGCGGACGTGCCGTTTACGCCAAGCCAAGCAAACTGGTTAGGTGAAACTCACGGCTATTGTCGCGAAGTCTTGCTGTTATGCGATGAGCAACCCTGGATTTATGCCAGCTCGCTGTATTCTAATTCTGCGCTGCAAGCCGTGCCTGCGCTCGGCGGCTTAGGGCCAAAAGCCTTGGGCGAATTATTGTTCGACCATCCCCAATTAATACGCAGTCAGTTTGAGTTTGCGCAGTTGACGGCACTTGAGTCGCAGCAGCTAGCACAGCAAGTTCATCCTTCTCCGCTTAATATACCTACCAGCCGAGCACTGTGGGCGCGTCGCTCGGTACTGGCCATTCCCCAGGCGAGCGTGTTAGTGAGCGAATTGTTTTTGCCCGCCGCGCGTTCTTACAGAGAGTAAATTTCATGACCAGCATCTCCACTTCACCTAAACCCGCTGGGCCTAACCCCAATGTGCCTACCCCGCCTCGACCTAAATGGCGTGCCTACATGGCACTGGCTCGGCTCGATAAACCCATAGGTACGCTGTTACTGCTTTGGCCGACCTTATGGGCCTTATGGATTGCCGGTGACGGGCGCCCGTCTTGGTGGCTACTGTTAGTGTTTATCGTGGGCGTGTTTTCGATGCGCTCGGCGGGGTGCGTGATCAATGATTATGCGGATCGCCATATTGATGGCCATGTGAAGCGTACCAATGGGCGGCCCTTGGTCACGGGTGAGCTTACGGAGCGCCAAGCACTCGGCTTTTTTTCCTTGTTGGTGGGGATTTCTTTCTTACTGGTGCTCACCACCAATAAACTGACCATTTTGCTGTCGGTGGCGGGCCTTGGCTGGGCGGCGCTGTATCCTTTTATGAAACGCTACACACACTTGCCGCAACTGTTTTTGGGCATTGCTTTTTCGTGGGCCATTCCCATGGCATTTGCCGCAGAAAGTAACAGCTTGCCGCTAGGGTTATGGCTGTTATTTGCCGCCAACCTAACGTGGACCATCGCCTACGACACCATGTATGCCATGGTGGACAGGGATGACGACTTGCAAATTGGCGTTAAATCCACCGCCATCTTATTTGGTCGCCGCGATAAGCTGATCGTCGGCGTATTGCAGTTACTGACGCTGATGCTCTTGGTGGCGGCCGGCCAATCGTTTGCCTTAGGCGCCTTCTTTTACTGGAGCTTATTAGGCGCGGCAGGCTTATTTGTGTTTCAACAGCGACTGATCCGCGACCGAGAGCGTGCGGCTTGTTTTCGAGCTTTCTTGAATAACAACTATGTGGGCATGCTGGTGTTTGTCGGCCTAGTACTGACGTTGCTCTAAGTACTGACCCTGCTTTAGGCGGTGATTAGCCGCAGATAACAGAGAATGATGGCCTGATTGAGGCTGAGGCCATGGGCGCAGGATTTTATGCTTGCTCTGTTGCGCATACTGGATATACTGACAGTTAACTGTATATAAAAACAGGTGCCTTATGAAAGCGCTCACGCTTCGCCAGTCTCAGGTACTGGACATTATTAAAGATCATATTCAGCAAACCGGTATGCCACCGACCCGTGCCGAAATTGCCGGTATCTTGGGGTTTAAATCCGCGAATGCCGCCGAAGAACACCTTAAAGCGTTGGCCAGAAAAGGTGTGATTACCATGATGCCGGGTACGTCTCGGGGGATTCGTCTGATTGAAGATGAGCCAGAAGAAACGGGCTTGCCACTGATTGGCCGCGTGGCCGCAGGCGAGCCAATTTTGGCGCAACAGCACATAGAAAGTCATTACCAGCTGGATCCCGCGCTGTTTCATCCGGCCGCCGACTTTTTGCTCCGTGTTCAAGGCATGAGCATGAAGAATATCGGCATCATGGATGGGGATCTACTGGCGGTACATAAGACGCAAGAAGTGCGCAATGGCCAAGTCGTGGTGGCGCGCTTAGACGATGAGGTGACGGTGAAGCGCTTTCAACGTAAGGGTAATAAGGTCAGCTTATTGCCGGAAAACGAAGAGCTGAGCCCCATCGAAATTGACTTGCGCAGCCAAGAGCTGATCATCGAAGGCTTAGCTGTGGGCGTGATCCGCAATTCAGACTTTTAAAAAATCACCTTATATTTTAGCGTGAGACTAGCTTAAGCTAGCTCACGCTTTTTTTGCTCTATTGCTGAGCCTATCGCCCGCTCAAGCCATATCTGCCTCTGTTCAGGGGCTTACTTTGAGCGCTTAGCCAACATCGGCATGCTGTTCTTATTTTATCTTCGCACAAAAATTCCGCACATATCGCTCAGCTATGCTTTACTTACTCCTAACGTCGGCATTGCAAGTACTGCATAAGAGTACGAGGCCGACTCGCATAATCACAGAACGTCAGAACGCCAATATTCAGGATGAAACTTGGGGGTGCGTAGTGAAGTCGATTCTGCTGCTGTTTTCTTTACTTATAACCCTGCCGCTACGAGCACAAACTCGTTTAAATATGACCCCCGGCGTGACTGATATCAGCCAAAAAGTGTATGGCCTGCACATGACCATATTACTGATCTGTGTGGTGATTGGGGTGATTGTGTTTGGCATTATGTTTTGGGCCATCATTCATCATCGCAAAGCCAAAGGGGCACAAGCCGCACAGTTTCACGAAAGTACTAAAGTAGAAATCATCTGGACTCTGATCCCCTTCGTTATCTTGGTAAGCATGGCTATTCCGGCTACTCACACCCTAATCGCCATGGAAGATGCCAGCCAATCAGATCTGACGGTGCAAGTTACGGCTTCTCAGTGGAAGTGGCATTACAGCTACTTTGAGAAAGATGTCGGCTTTTATAGTCGGATCGGTACTTTACCCGAACAAATTCAAGGCCAAGTAGCTAAAGGCGAGAACTATCTGCTGGAAGTAGATTGGCCGTTAGTGTTGCCCACTGATCGTAAAATCCGCTTTTTAATTACCTCTGATGATGTCATCCATTCTTGGTGGGTGCCGGCGTTTGCCATCAAAAAAGATGCGGTGCCCGGCTTTATTAACGAAGCCTGGACGCGCATTAACGAGCCGGGTATCTACCGTGGTCAATGCGCGGAATTATGCGGCAAAGACCATGGCTTTATGCCGATAGTGGTGGAAGCTAAAACCGGTGCCGAATTTGATACTTGGCTGGCCAACGCCCAAGCCAAGCAAGCCCAAGCCCAAGCTGCCGAGCAAGCGCAGCTGGCCGCACAGTTAACAGAAGCTGAGTTAATGACGCTTGGTGAGCAGGTATATCAGCGCACCTGTGCTGCTTGTCATCAAGCCAGTGGCGAAGGCATTGCCGGAGCATTTCCCGCTCTTAAAGGTAATGAGCTGATTTTAAAGGACAAGGCGGCACACCTACATATTGTGCTGTTCGGTAAAACGGGCACCGCCATGCAAAGTTTTGATAAGCAGCTGTCGACGAAAGAATTGGCGGCCGTGATCACCTATGAGCGTAACGCTTGGGGTAATAACACCAAAGATTTGGTGCAACCCAGCGATATTGAGCAGGCCAGAGCAGGACAATAGGGGGCTAGGATGGCACCGCTAAATAAAGTCAGTATCTTACATGATCCGGTAACTTTGCCTGCCGAATCCCATGGGCCAGCCAAAGGCATTAAGCGTTGGCTGTTTACTACCAATCATAAAGACATAGGTACGCTGTACCTGTTGTTTAGCCTCAGTATGTTTTTTATTGGCGGCGGCATGGCGATGCTGATCCGCGCCGAATTGTTTCAACCCGGCTTGCAATTAGTGGAGCCCAATTTTTTTAATCAGATGACCACCATGCACGGCCTGATCATGATCTTTGGCGCCGTGATGCCCTCGTTTGTGGGGCTGGCTAACTGGATGATCCCGCTGATGATAGGCGCGCCGGACATGGCCTTGCCGCGCATGAATAACTGGAGCTTTTGGATACTGCCGTTTGCCTTTCTGCTGATGCTATCAACTTTATTTATGCCCGGCGGCGGGCCTAACTTTGGTTGGACTTTCTACGCGCCTTTGTCCACGACCTACTCACCAGATAGCACGGCCTTGTTTGTGTTTGCCATTCATATCATGGGTATCAGCTCCATTATGGGCGCCATTAACGTCATAGTGACTATCTGCAACATGCGCGCGCCAGGCATGACGTGGATGAAGCTGCCGATGTTTTGCTGGACCTGGTTGATTACGGCGTTTTTGCTGATCGCCGTGATGCCGGTGTTGGCTGGGGCGGCGACCATGGTATTAACCGACAAGTATTTTGGCACCAGCTTTTTTGACGCGGCGGGCGGCGGCGATCCCATCTTGTTTCAGCATATTTTTTGGTTCTTTGGTCACCCCGAAGTTTACATCATGATTTTGCCCAGCTTTGGCATTATCTCCGCCACTGTTCCTGCCTTTAGCCGCAAACCCTTATTTGGTTATAGATCCATGGTGTATGCCACTCTCTCCATTGCCTGTTTAAGTTTTTTAGTGTGGGCACATCATATGTTTACCGTGGGCATGCCGGTGGCCGCAGAATTATTCTTTATGTATTGCACCATGCTGATCTCGGTGCCGACCGGCGTAAAGATATTTAACTGGGTGGCCACTATGTGGCGTGGCTCACTCAGCTTTGAAGTGCCTATGTTGTTCTCTATCGCCTTTATCGTGCTGTTTACGATTGGCGGATTTAGCGGCTTGATGTTGGCCATTACCCCTGCGGATTTTCAGTATCACGATACCTATTTTGTGGTCGCGCACTTCCATTATGTGCTGGTCACGGGGGCTGTGTTGTCGGTGTTTGCAGCCGTCTATTATTGGCTGCCCAAATGGACCGGGCATATGTTTAATGAACGCTTAGGCAAGTGGCATTTTTGGTGCTCTATTATTTCTGTCAACGTGCTGTTTTTTCCGATGCACTTTTTGGGTCTCGCCGGTATGCCGCGCCGGATCCCCGATTATGCGCTGCAGTTTGCCGATATTAACGCGCTAGTGAGTATTGGCGGCTTTGCCTTTGGCTTATCGCAATTGCTGTTTGTAGTGCTGATTATTAAATGTATTCGCGGCGGTGAGCCGGCCCCAGCTCGAGCGTGGGAAGGCGCCCAAGGCCTAGAGTGGACAGTGGCATCGCCCGCGCCCTATCACACCTTTAGCACGCCACCGGAGGTCACAGATTATGATGCGCGATCGTAAAGCACTCCAGCTGGCGCTATTAGCCGTCGTTATGTTTGGTTTTGGCTTTTTGTTAGTGCCTTTATATGACGTGTTTTGTGATATCACAGGCCTCAACGGTAAAACCGCCACTCAAGCGGTGGCGGAGTCGCATGAGGTTGATACCCAACGCCAAGTCACGGTGGAATTTATTACCTATCAAAGTACTGGGGTGCAAGGGGAGTTTACGGCGTCGGTACAACACCTACAGGTGCGGCCCGGAGAAATGCACCAGGTTGATTTTACGGTGACCAATCCCAGTAGCAAAGACAAAGTGCTGCGGGCCATTCCATCGGTTGCACCGGGGCGTGCCGCCAGTTATTTACGCAAAACCGAATGTTTTTGTTTTCAAGAACAACCTTTGGCGGCAAAGAGTGAAGCCATCATGCCGATGCGCTTTTATGTGGATCGGATGCTGCCGTCAGATATAGAAATATTTACGCTGTCTTACACCTTGTATGACATTAGTGATCGGGCCAGCAGTAGCTAAGCCAAGGAGGCAAACATGCCGGTTAAATTTCAGCCGTATTATGTCCCGAGTCAAAGTCCTTGGCCGTTAATGGGCGCGCTGGGCTTGTTCTTATTAGCATCAGGAGCGGGGCTCTGGATTTCTGGATTAGCGCCATTGGCAGGACCTATCGTGTTTATCTTAGGCACGCTGGTAATGATTGTGATGTTGTTTGGCTGGTTTGGTAATGTGATCCAAGAGTCAAAGTCGGGCTTATATAGCGCGCAGATGGATCGCTCTTTTCGCCTCGGCATGACGTGGTTTATCTTCTCAGAGCTGATGTTTTTTGTGGGCCTGTTTGGTGCGCTATTTTACATTCGTATCTTGGTGGTGCCTTGGTTGGGCGGTGCCAGTAATAATGCCATGACCCATGCGGTGCTCTGGCCTGATTTTATTCCTCAATGGCCGCTGCTGCTCACACCAGGAGGGATTAAAACCACCGCCATTAGCTGGATGGGGCTACCGCTCATTAACACTATAGTGTTGTTAACCTCATCAATTACCCTGCATTTAGCACATCTGGCGTTACGACGTAATCAACGTAGCCCTCTTACGTTGTGGCTGGGAATTACCGTGTTGCTTGGGATCGCTTTCTTAATATTACAAGCATGGGAATACAGCCACGCTTATCAGGAGCTGGGGCTTAAATTTAATTCGGGTATCTACGGCAGCACCTTTTTCTTATTGACGGGCTTTCATGGTGCCCACGTGATGCTGGGTACTTTACTGCTGATGATTATGTGGATCAGGGTACAAAGAGGACATTTTACCTCGGCGCAGCATTTTGGCTTTCAGGCGACCAGCTGGTACTGGCACTTTGTGGACATAGTGTGGTTGGGCCTATTTGTAACGGTTTATATTTTATAAAGCTCACTCTGTCTCTAAAGCGAGAACAGCAAGCAGTAACTTGAAGAGCAGGGATGCATGCCAAGGAGACTGAATGTTAAGTAGAGGAAAAGATGCGGGCTTACTCATGCTGACTGCAGTGCTGAGTGTGGTGATGGTGGGTATGGGAGGTTGGCAGTTGTCCCGCGCCGAAGAAAAACGCCAGCTGTTAGCCGAGTGGCAGCAGCGCCGTAACAGTGACATTAGCCTAGCCCAAGCCAGTGCTATGGATATTCCTTTTGGTTATCGGCTCGCTACTCACGGGCGTTACTTGACCGGAAATGAAGTTTTTCTCGATAACCAAATACAAGCAGGGCGGGTAGGTTATCGTTTAATTCGCGCCTTACCCACGGCACAAGGCCTGCTGATGGTTGATACGGGCTGGCAGCCAGCAGATGCCGATCGGCGCCAGTTACCCGCCATTGCTGCCATTACCACTCCCATACCGTTAGCTGGGCATCTGATACGTCCCTACCAAGCACCTATCTCATTAGGTCAGTTCACATTTATCCCGAGCCACCCACTGGTGCCCAGCTTAGCGCCTGCGTTATTGACACAAATCTGGGGGGAGCCTGTGCTGCCTTTCGTCCTAAAACTGAGCGCTGAACATGAGCAGTGGCAGCCGGTAGTGATGGGGCCTGAGCGGCATATTGGCTACGCGGTGCAGTGGTTTTTGATGGCGTTGGCGGTATGTATAGCCGCATTCTGGTATTACCGGAGGCCCCATGAATAACCCGCAGTACAAACTTAAGCCTCACCGGCAGGTTGGGAGGAGACAGCCTTTGCCCCGCCGCTATTGCACGCTTGTCGCCTTATGGTTGGTATTTTTATTACCCGTGGGTTTGGCATGGCTGACCTTACAGCAAGGCTGGTTTACGACGGGTGTGAACAGTCACGGCCAATGGGTAACGGGGCAAGTGGCTGCGGATTCACAGTGGCGCTTAATAGTGCCACAGGCGGCCAATTGCGCGCCTTGCCCGCAAGCTGAGCCTGTATTGGCGCAGCTGATTTTGGCCTTAGGCCGAGATGGTTCGCGGGTGCGGCAGCTGGTTATGCCGGCGACGGTTGAGCTCGAGGTGGGGTTTGTCTATATCGCGGATCCGCCCGGTACCTTGATCATGCGCTATCTGCTTTATGGGCAGCCACCGCAAGTCTCGTTACAATTGGAGCTGCAGCCGCAAGGCCTATTACAAGAAGACCTGTCACAGAAAGATCAGGTGATGGCCAAGGCATTGCTCAGTGATGTGCGCCGTTTATTAACCTATTCACGGTCTGGATAAGGGGCTGTTATGCGTCAACTCTGCCTGTTTGCTTTCGCGCTGACGCTGCTGGTGGTGTTATTGGGTGCCTACACGCGCTTAACCGATGCTGGCCTAGGTTGCCCAGACTGGCCTGGGTGTTATGGTTTTAATTATGTGCCCGAGAGCGCCTCTGAGCAGCAACTGGCCGCCAGTCGCTTTCCGGATAAGCCGCTTGATCTGGCCAAAGCAGGAAATGAAATGCTGCACCGCTATGCGGCTGGCAGCTTAGGGATGATCATTTTAGTGCTGGCGTTGTGCTCTTTGCAGGCGCGCCATCGCGCTTATTGCACTGGTGCTTGGGCATTGCTGGCTTTGGTTATTTTGCAAGCCACCTTGGGCATGTTGACCGTGACCCTTAACTTGCTGCCCTTTATCGTGCTCGGTCACTTGTTGGGTGGCTTTAGTATTTTGGCACTGCTGTTTTTATTATTACTCCGTGCCCGCTCTCGAGCGGCCCAATACGGCGACCCGCGTTCTCGCTTGCACACTCTTCAACATTCTCACCAGCACTCTCAGCAACAGCTTCACCTGCAATATGGTCGGCAGTTGCTGGCGCTGTGGTGGGTGGCTTTGCTGGTGCTGATAATACAAATAGCTCTTGGCGGTTGGACGGCCGCCAACTATGCAGCGTTAGCCTGTGTGGAGTTACCCGTATGCCAAGGAGACTGGTTAAGTCAGTGGCAGTGGAGTGCCTTTCATCCTCATGGCATGCCTGCCGCCAGCTATCAATACGGGGTGCTAAGTAGCGATGAGCGGATCACCATTCATGTGGCTCATCGGTTGTGGGCCATGGTAACGGCGGTAGTGTTATGCACACTGGCGTGGCGATGTTACCAGGTGAGAGAACTGCAACATTGGGGGGCTTGGCTGGCACTGGCAGTCGTGATGCAGTTGGCATTAGGCGTGGCCAATGTTTGGTGGCATTTACCTTTGCCGCTAGCAGTGGGGCATAACGCAGGCGCGGCTTTTTTATTATTAATCGTCACCGGGACCGGTGATCAGCTCTGCCGAGCAAGGGAGGCTATATGGCGAGAAACACGGTATCTATCAGCAATAAAGCAGTAGTGGGCACCGACCAAACCAGTGGTATCAACAAAACAGTAACTGGCACTCACAAGACAGTAAATTGGGCGGACTATTGGGCTCTGACTAAACCTAAGGTGGTGGCGCTGATCTTGCTCACCGCGGTAGTGGGCATGTATTTAACCGAGATAGTGCCGAGCTTGCTGCAGGTGGTGGTCGCCACGCTCGGCATCGGTTTAATGGCTGGAGGGGCGGCGGCGATTAATCATGTATTAGATAGGCGTATCGATATTCAAATGGCGCGCACCTACCATAGACCCGTGGCCCAAGGGCGAGTGAGCAGCAGTGCGGCATTGGCGTTTGCGCTTACTTTGTCTGGAGTAGGTTTGGCGATTTTGTTGGTGTGGGTGAATGCGCTGACCGCTTGGCTTACCTTGGCCTCTTTATTGGGCTATGCGGTGGTGTATACGATTTGGTTAAAGCGGGCCACGCCGCAGAACATTGTGATCGGCGGGCTGGCGGGCGCCATGCCGCCCTTGCTTGGTTGGACGGCCATTACCGGTGAGTTTCACGGCCATGCATTGTTATTAGTGATGATTATCTTTGTTTGGACGCCACCGCATTTTTGGGCGCTGGCTATTCATAGGCGCGACGATTATGCCAAAGCCGGTGTGCCAATGCTGCCGGTGACCCATGGCATTGAATTCACTAAAACCTGCGTCCTGCTTTATACCTTACTGTTAACCTTGGTATGTGTGCTGCCTTGGATAGTGGGCATGTCGGGGCTGCTGTATCTGGTGGGTGCCAGCTTGCTGAACTTACGCTTTATGCAATGGGCATGGCGGCTGAAGTTTAGACCTTCTGCTCAAACCGCATTACACTGCTTCCACTTTTCAATTAGTCACCTTATGTGGCTCTTTGTGCTGATATTGGCGGATCACTGGATAAATTATGGCTAAAACAAATCGATGGATATGGGTAATGGCAATGGTTGTGCTGTTGATCGGTACCTTAAGTGGCGGCGCTTGGTATGCAGATAAAAAAAATAGCCTAACGGGTGCTGTGGTGGTGTACCCCCAAGCGCGCCCGCTAACGACTTTTACCTTAACTGACGGTGATGACGAGCCTTTTACCGAACAAAATTTTGCCGACCATTGGAGCCTAGTATTTGTTGGTTATACTTTTTGCCCTGATATTTGCCCCACCACGCTATCGGATTTATCGCGCATTTATCCTGAACTCACCGCGCTGAGCGATAAGGTGCAGGTAATATTTGTATCAGCCGATCCGGCGCGAGATACGCCTGAGCGGCTAAAAGCCTATACCGAGTATTTTAATCCCAACTTTATTGCCGTGACCGCCGAGCATGAGCAGCTGATGCCCGCAGTTCAGCAACTGGGATTAATTTATGGCATTTTTGACCGAGAGGACGCTAACTACTTAGTGGATCATTCGGCGTCCATCGCCTTGGTGAATCCTAAGGGGGAACTGCATGCCTCGTTTCGTCCCGACTTTGATGAGAAAACAGAAATGCCGTTAGTGAATGGCCCTGAGCTGGTGAAAAATTTTTCCAGCATCCTAGCCCGCTGGCGCGGTTAGCGTAAGACACAGCTACATATTGCACGGATGTAGTCGCGTGCTTTAGCCGCGAACAGCTGCGTAGCAGATTCTGGTGCACAGATCCGGCCCTTCACCGTTTTTAAGTAAGAATTGATTATGCCTCCCTCTTTTTTTAGTGCCGCTCGCCACCGTCAGGTGTTTGTGTTGGCGCTGCCTATGGTGCTGTCCAATATTACGGTGCCACTCTTAGGTTTGGTCGACACCATAGTTATTGGTCACTTAGAGCATGCTTATTACCTCGGTGGCGTGGCGGTAGGTGCGACTATTATTAGCCTGATTTTTTGGTTGTTAGGTTTTTTGCGTATGTCGACCACCGGTCTTGCGGCGCAGGCGTTTGGGGCGGGGGATGAACCTCGCTTGCTGCAGGTGTTGGTGCGAGGGCTGTTTTTAGCTTGGGGGCTGGCGCTGGTCATTCTGGTGCTACAAAAGCCCATCACCGAGCTGGCATTTTGGTTGATTGGCGGCAGTGAACAAGTGCAGCACTATGGCCGAGATTATGTATTAGTGCGTATTTGGAGCGCACCGGCGGCCTTAACTAATTTAGTGTTGCTGGGTTGGTTGCTGGGTAACCAGAACGCGCGCGCGCCCATGTTGTTATTAATTTTGGGCAACGGCGTCAACATAGTGCTCGATGTGTGGTTTGTGCTGGGGCTGGGCTGGCAGGTAAAAGGAGCGGCGGCGGCTTCCGTTTTGGCGGATTATTTAGCTACCGCACTGGGAGCTTGGCTAGTGTGGCGCACGTTACAAAAACGTGGCATTTGGCCGACGCCAGGCTTTTGGCCCGCTTGCTTAAATATCAGCGCCTTCAAACAATTGTTAGGGCTTAATCGCGATATTTTTATTCGCGCGCTGTGCTTGCAACTTACCTTCGCCTTTATGACCTTTCAGGGCGCTCGGCTGGGCGATGAGGTGCTAGCGGCCAATGCGGTATTGATGAACTTATTGATGTTTATCTCTTTTGGTCTGGACGGTTTTGCCTACGCGGTAGAAGCCATGGTGGGCAAAGCCGTGGGCGCGCGTAATCGGCTCGAGTTTCGCCTCGCCTGTGCTTTAAACTTATTTTGGGGTGCTGTGGTAGCGGTACTATTTGTGCTGATATTTGCTCTTTTAGGCCAGCAGCTGATAGGGCTTATCACCACCATTAGTGAAGTGCGTGAGCAAGCGGTGCGTTACTTGCCTTGGTTAGTGTTGATGCCACTGGCCGCCTGTTGGTGTTTTATTTTGGATGGTATTTTCATCGGCACTACGCGCGGCGGTGAGATGCGCGATATGATGTTGGTCTCTACAGCAGGGGTGTTCTTCCCAGTGTGGTATTTCAGCCAAGAGTTGGGGAATCATGGTCTGTGGTTGGCCATGCTGTGCTTTATGCTAGCGCGAGGTATCACCTTGGGCTGGGCTTGGTGGCGATTGGAACGGGGCCAAGGATTTATTACTAACGGCACAGAGGTGTAAATTGTGAGGAGTGAAGCGTAAAATCCTAGCATGGTTGGGTATTTGACACCTTTCCCCTCACTATTCACGCCTTACGCGGACTTATTTAACAAGAGAAACCCATGTTTGAAATTGCGCTCTATGAACCCGAAATCGCGCCTAATACCGGTAACATCATGCGCTTGGCGCGCAACAATGGCTGCCACTTGCACCTGATTGAGCCCATGGGTTTTCAACTGGAAGAAAAGCGTTTACGCCGCGCCGGCTTGGATTACGCAGATTTTGGCCGTATTTCACTCCACAAAGACTATGCGGCCTTCTTACAAGCGGTGGCAGGAAAACGCATTTTTTCCTGCACTACCAAAGGCAGTCAGCCCCATCATAAAGCCAGCTATCAGGCAGGTGACATCTTGCTCTTTGGCCCAGAAACCCGCGGCCTGCCAGACACTGTATTGGCAGATATTGAATCTGAATTTCGTATTCGCATTCCTATGCAGCCCGATAGCCGCAGCTTGAACTTATCCAATGCGGTGGCCATCATCAGTTACGAAGCTTGGCGCCAACATGACTTTGTTGGCGGAAAATAGCTAAAGACTGTGAGGGGTGAGGTGGGAATGGTGAGGGGCGAAAAAATACCAAGCTAACAGGCGGGAGTGCTTTACGCCTCACACCTCACGCTTCTCCCTTCACGAACCGGTAAGGAGTTTGTGGTGAATAGTAAGGATGAGGTGATTTCTGAGTCCTCGACGTATGAACGGTTAGTCACGCGGGCGGCCAAGGCGGCCATGGTAGCGGCGGGGCTTATGATAGTGACCAAGCTGCTGGCGTGGTTTTCTACGGACTCCGCCAGTATGCTGGCCTCGCTCACCGACTCATTGTTGGATATTAGTGCCTCCTTTATTAACTTGATGGCCATTCGTTACGCCTTGATGCCGGCCGATAAAGAGCACAGCTTTGGCCATGGTAAGGCGGAGTCATTAGCGGGCTTGGCGCAATCGGCGTTTATTAGTGCCTCGGCTATTTTCCTGATGATCACCGGTATCTCTCGATTGTTAAATACTCAAACCGTCAGTCATGCAGGGCTTGGCATTGGCGTGATCCTGTTTTCGATATTGGTCACTTTGATGTTGGTGCTTTATCAGAGTTATGTGATCAAACAAACCAATTCGGTGGCCATCCGTGCGGATCAGCAGCACTACCGAGCGGACATCTTATTGAACGTGGGTGTGTTGCTGGCCATTGGTCTGGCTTGGCAGGGTTTTCATTGGGCGGACGGGTTATTTGCGCTATTAATTGGCGGCTATATTCTTAAAGGCGCGCTAAAAATTGGCTATGATGCGGTACAGATGCTGTTAGATCATCAGTTGCCGGATGACGAGCAAAGGCGCATTATTGAGGTGTGTTTAAGCGTCGCTGGGGTGCACGGTTTGCATGACTTGCGCACTCGCCAATCGGGCGTGACCCGCTTTATTCAATTGCACCTTGAGCTGGATGATCATTTACCCTTAGTGCAAGCACACCAGATTGTTCTGCAAACCGAGCGAGAGCTAGAGCAGCTATTTCCGCACACCGATATTATTATTCATATGGACCCATTATCGGTCCTGGCCCCTGCTGGGGTATGAACACCACTTTTTACAGTAGACAAGGTTTAACCCATGGAAGACGGCATTCAAGCTAGTACTTGGTTGCGCATCCGCGAAGAAGCACGCTGGATGATTGCAGAAGAGCCCATGTTAGGTAGCTTTTATTATTCGACTATTCTCAACCATGAGACATTAAAGTGCTCACTGAGCTTTATTCTGGCCAATAAGTTAGAGAGCTCGGTGATGCCAGCTATCAGCCTGCGTGAGGTGATAGAGTCGGTAATGGATGCAGAGCCCTGTATTCTCGATATTGCAGCGACCGACATTTGTGCGGTACAAGAGCGGGATCCAGCGGTGGACTTATTTTCCACGCCGCTTTTGTATCTAAAAGGCTTTCATGCGCTACAGGGCCACCGCATCGCTAATTGGTTGTGGCGTCATGGTCGCCGCGCGTTGGCCACCTATTTGCAAAATCAGATTTCGGTGGTGTTTGGAGTCGATGTACACCCAGCGGCGCGCATTGGCAAAGGCATTATGTTTGATCATGCCACCGGTATTGTAGTGGGTGAAACCGCGGTAATTGAAGACGACGTTTCTATCTTACAAAATGTCACCTTAGGCGGCACCGGTAAGGCGGGAGGCGATCGACACCCGAAAATTCGTCAAGGGGTGATGATAGGTGCGGGCGCAAAAATTTTGGGTAATATAGAAGTGGGCTGTGGGGCCAAAGTGGGGGCCGGCAGTGTGGTGTTAGAATCTGTTCCGCCGCACACTACTGTGGCTGGAGTACCGGCGCGTGCAGTAGGGCGACCTTGCTCCGATATGCCTTCTTTTGATATGAACCAAAATATTTAGGACTTTTATTGACGCAGAGCAGATAAATATCCTCTAATCTGCGTTGCAAACGCAGTGGCTACTTGTTGTCAAGCAAATGCCGCTGTATCCTCGTTGCTATTAGCGGCCAGCAGGCCGGACAACCGTTATTTTAGAGGTGAATGCATGTCTTTTGATGTATTAGAAAAGCTGGAAGCCAAAATACTGTCGGCCGTAGACACTATTGATTTACTGCAAATGGAAGTTGAAGAGTTAAAAGAGCTGAACAGCCAGTTAGGCGAAGAGAATCAGCAACTCAAGCAACACCATACTCAGCTCGAGCAAGATAATCAGCAGCTCAAGCAGCAGCATGAAGCTTGGCAAGACCGTTTACGCGTCTTGTTAGGTAAGATTGATCAGGTAGAAGAAAGCGCATAATTTTGCCGTGAGGAGTGAGGGGTAAAGCGAGAGGCGCAATACCTATCGCGACCCGCACTGCTCAATGTTGCATAAAGCGCCATGCAAAAAGGCCAACCCCATGGGGTTGGCCTTTTGTTTTAGCTCTGGTTAGTTTTTATCTCTAACTGACAGCTTACGGCTATTTTTAGGCTTGATCGTCGTCTTCGCTTTCGACGTAATCGCCGTCGTAGTCGCCTTCATCTTCGATATCCAACGGCTCCGGCGATAAAATAACCCCCGTGGTATCCGCATAGACATAGTCGGCGGGCAAGAAGGTCACGCCGCCAAAGTTAACCGGTACTTGCAGCTCACCTATGTCGTTGGCATCAGCACCTACAGGTATTGACGCTAAGGCTTGAATGCCAATATCCAGATCTTCCAGCGCATCTACCTCGCGCACACAACCGTAGCAAATAATGCCTTCCCAGCCATTGTCGGCTGCGGTTTCGGCAATGTCTGCATCAAGCAAGGCGCGCCGTAAAGAGCCACCGCCGTCAATCAGCAACACTCGGCCTTGGCCGTCTTCTTTTACCGTGTCGCTAATTAAGCCGTTAGACTCAAAACACTTGATGGTGGTGATAGAGCCGCCAAAGGAATTTCGGCCGCCAAAACTGGAGAACATGGGTTCAACCACATCCACCATATCAATATAGGTATCGCACAATTCTGAAGTATTGTATTCCATGAAGTCAGCCACATTTGGAAACAAGGTGGCATCAAGTATAAAGGGGCGTGAGCGGTTTTCAATCATAATCGTGTTCCCGCTCGCCGCACCTTGCTTAATGCCTTGAAAGTTATCGCTAACTTGAGAGTGAAAATTAGAGAATAAAACGGCTCAAATCTTCGTCTTCTATCAAGTCTTCGAGGTAGCGATCCACATAATGCTCGTCAATAAGGATGCTTTCACCGGACTTGTCTGATGCTTCAAACGACAATTCATCGAGCAAGCGCTCCATAATGGTGTGCAAGCGACGCGCACCAATATTCTCGGTGCGTTCGTTCACGCGCCACGCGGCTTCTGCCAAGCGACGAATACCGGCTTTGGTAAAGTCGATAGTCACGTTCTCGGTGGCCAACAGCGCCTTATATTGCTCGGTGAGCGAGGCATTAGGCTCGGTTAAGATGCGTTCAAAATCATCGGTGTCCAGTGAGCGTAATTCAACACGGATCGGCAAGCGGCCCTGCAACTCAGGGATCAAGTCAGAAGGCTTGGCTACCTGAAAGGCGCCTGAGGCGATAAACAGCATGTGGTCGGTGCGCACCATGCCGTGTTTGGTGTTGACGCTGCTGCCTTCAATCAAGGGCAGCAAGTCGCGCTGTACGCCCTCACGTGACACATCTGGGCCTGAGCTTTCACCGCGTTTACAAATTTTGTCGAATTCATCGATAAAGACGATGCCGTGGTTTTCCACTGCATGAATAGCCTGCTCTTTTAGCTCTTCGGGGTTGAGTTGCTTGGCGGCTTCTTCTTCGATTAATAATTTCAGCGCTTCTTTGATTTTCATCTTGCGCGGTTTGCTGGTGTGGCCGGCAGCGAGGTTTTGGAACATACCTTGCAGCTGATTGGTCATTTCTTCCATGCCAGGAGGGGCCATGATTTCGACGCCCATTTGTGGTGCCGCCACATCAATCTCAATTTCTTTATCGTCTAGCTGACCTTCGCGCAGTTTCTTACGAAAAATCTGGCGACTGTTGCTGTTGTCGGCTTTTTCTTCTTCGCCGCGGCTATTGCGCGGATTAGGCAGCAGTGCATCCAATACCCGCTCTTCGGCGGATTCTTCGGCGCGGTGCTGGTATTTTTTCATTTGCTGTTCGCGGGTCATCTTCATGGCGATATCGGTAAGATCGCGGATGATGCTGTCCACTTCTTTGCCTACATAGCCCACTTCCGTGAACTTAGTGGCTTCCACTTTAATGAAAGGCGCATTGGCAAGCTTGGCCAGACGACGAGCAATTTCGGTTTTACCCACACCGGTGGGGCCTATCATCAGAATATTTTTTGGCGAGACTTCTTGGCGCAGCTCCAGTGGCAGCTGCATACGACGCCAGCGGTTACGCAGGGCAATGGCCACGGCGCGCTTAGCATCAGACTGGCCAACGATATGCTGGTCCAGCTCGTGAACGATTTCTCTGGGAGTCATGTCAGACATTATCAAATCCTTAATGCGGGCCAGACAGAGTCTAGCCTCAGTAAATTAGTTGCCTTATTTGCTGCGCTTATTTGTCGGCATAGTCCAGCTCTTCTATGGTGTGTTTACCATTAGTAAAGACGCAGATATCGCCTGCGATAGTCAGGGCTTTTTCGACTATTTCTTTGGCATCTAATTCGGTATTTTCTAATAAGGCGCGGGCGGCAGATTGGGCAAAAGCGCCACCGGAGCCGATCGCGATCAAGTCCTCTTCGGGCTGCACCACGTCACCGTTACCGGTGATAATAAAGGAATTTTTGGCGTCGGCGACCGCCAACAGGGCTTCTAATTTGCGTAAGGCGCGGTCGGTGCGCCAGTCTTTGGCGAGCTCTACGGCGGCGCGCTCTAGGTTGCCTTGGTGGGCCTGCAGCTTGGCTTCAAAGCGTTCCAGCAGGGTAAAGGCATCGGCGGTGCCACCGGCAAAGCCTGCCAGTACCTTGCCGTTATAGAGGCGATGCACCTTGCGGGCATTGCCCTTCATTACGGTATTACCAAGGGAAACTTGGCCATCGCCGCCAATAACCACTTTGCCATTACGGCGGACTGAAACGATCGTTGTCACTAAAAACCTCACTTGACTGTGTAGCCGCTTTAAGCGGCAAAAATGTCATCTACACAGAAATGGGGACGAAAAGCGTTGAGATCAACCCTACCAGTTTGAGATAGCACAATCACCGACGGCTTTGGCTTTAATTAATTTGTGCTTATGTTGCTCAGCCGCGCGTTTACTGTCGTAGGGGCCTAACACCACTCGATACCAAGAACTGCCGCTGGAATGACGCACTTGAGACCCTAAGCCTTGGAAGGCAATTTTGGCTTTGACTTGTTCGGCCTGCGCTGAAGAGCGAAAAGAGCCACACTGCAATAAAAAAAGCTGCGACGACTCTTGTGCCTCGGGGAGCTTCACCACCACTTCTTTATTTTCCAGTTGTTGGATATAAGTCCACTTCTCGACCGGTTTTTGGTCGATAGGATTAACCGGTGTTGTGCTTGGTTTTTGCGCACCGATGGCGGTGTTTTTCGTTGACACCACAGCCGTTGGCGTCACCGAGCGCTGGTCGGCTGCGCCCTTAATGATGTGGATCAGATAGCCTAGGGCACCGGCGACCATCACCAGTAATAACACCGGTACAATAGGTAAGCGCCGCGGTGCAGCGGCGCGGCCTCGACCGCCGCCGCTGCTTTTTTTAGCCCGAGTGTTGGTTTTGCTTTTCGGCTTACTGCGTCTCACGTAATCCTTGGCCATGGATTTACATGCGCTCCAAAGTTTCGATGCCCAGCAAAGATAAGCCGAGATCTAATACCTTAGCGGTAGCGGCACACAAGCGTAAGCGGCTGCTGCGCTCCTCACTGCTGACCCCTTCTTTATTAATAGGGCAGGCTTCATAAAAGCTCATAAAGGCGCCGGATAATTCATAAAGATATAAGCACATTAAATGTGGCAGGCCTTTGTCGGCCACTGATTTAATGGTGTCGTTAAACTGCACCAGCTTTTGTGCCAAGGCTTCTTCAGCCGGTGCATTTAAAATCACCTGACCTTGTAAGTTGGCGTCACTGACAATGCCAGATTTGCGGAAAATAGACTGCACTCGGGTGTAGGCATACTGCAAATAAGGCGCGGTATTGCCTTCAAAGGACAGCATGTTGTCCCAGTCGAAAATGTAATCGGTAGTGCGGCTTTTCGACAAATCTGCATACTTAACCGCACCCATGGCGACCCGACGCGCAATATCGGCTTTTTCTGTCTCACTGAAGTCGGTATCTCTTTTGGCCAGCAGGGCGGTGGCTCTTTCTTGCGCCTCATCCAACAAGTCCACTAAGCGTACGGTACCGCCGCTGCGAGTCTTAAAGGGGCGACCGTCTTTGCCCAGCATCATGCCAAAGGCGTGGTGCTCTAAGCTCACGGACTCAGGCACGTAGCCTGCCTTGTGCACTATGCTCCAAGCTTGCATAAGATGTTGATGCTGGCGAGAGTCGATAAAGTACAGCACGCGATCCGCATGTAGCTGCTCGTAGCGATATTTGGCACAGGCGATGTCGGTGGTGGTATACAAAAATCCGCCATCTCTTTTGCGCACGATCACGCCCATAGGATCGCCGTCTTTATTTTTGTACTCGTCCAAGTACACCACTATGGCGCCTTCACTTTCTACCGCTAGCCCTTTGGCTTGCAAGTCTTCAACGATGCCGGCCAGCATAGGGTTATACATGCTTTCACCCATCACATGCTCGGGCGTAAGTGACACATTAAGGCGTGCATAGATTTCTTGGTTATGGTGCAGCGTGATATTGACCAGCTTTTGCCACATGGCCAAACAATAGGTATCGCCGCCTTGTAGCTTGACCACGTAATTACGGGCGCGTTCGGCAAACACCGGGTCCGCATCGTACTTTTGCTTAGATTCGCGATAGAACTGTTCTAAATCCGCCAAGCCTGAGTCGGCCACGTCAGGGTTTTCTTTTTCCAACTCTTCAAGATGGGCAATCAACATGCCGAACTGGGTGCCCCAATCGCCAATGTGGTTAGCGCGGATCACCTTGTGACCTAAAAACTCTAACGTGCGCACTACCGCATCGCCAATGACGCTGGAGCGTAAATGGCCGACGTGCATTTCTTTGGCCACGTTAGGCGCGGAATAATCCACCACTACGGTTTGGGTGTGCTCGGCAACCGGAATATTAGCGCGATCGTCTGCCACCATGGCGTCTATTTGGCGGCCCAGCCAAGCGCCATCCAAGAAGAAGTTAATAAAGCCAGGGCCGGCTAATTCGGTTTTCGCCACTAACTCAGAGGCAGGCAGATTATCCATCAGCAATTGCGCTAACACGCGCGGGTTTTGACCCGCAGGTTTTGCTAACAATAAGGCAAGGTTAGTGGCGAGATCTCCGTGGCTTTTGTCTTTGGTTCTGTCTACTTGGACTCGAATGGCTAAGTCTGCAGGCAGTTTGCCTTGCTGTTGTAGCGTCGCTACCGTCTGCTCAAGTAGAGCCTGAATATGTTCTTTCATAGTCAATTCACCAAATTAAAGACAAGGTCACAGATAACCCGGGTGGGAAATTCTACTCATATCGAGGGCAGAAAACTACCGCCAAGGCCTAGTGAGGCCTGCAATAGCCGGTAAAACCACCCGCTGGGTTATCTCAGTACAGAAGTATTTTGCTGACGACGACTAAACTCGTCGCCTTATATTAGGGCTTGCGCGCGCTGGTTAGTCGCGGTTGGCGAGTTATTCGTTATTTAATCAATAGCCTAGTGGAAAAGCTGGCCAATATCTAAAAGAGATCGACGGGGTCTATATCTAATGACCAACGCACCTTACGGGCGGATGCCAACTTATCGATGATAGCCAGCGCTAACCGACACGCCGAGGCGAGCTCGCGCCTTTGTCCCGATTGTAATAACAGTTGGTAGCGATACTCGCCGGCTTTGCGCTCCATTTGGGCGCTTAGCGGGCCTAAGCACAGCACGGTATCCGGTAAATGCGGCTGCAGCTGTGCTACCAATTGTTGTAAAAAAGTCTGCACTTGGCGTGCATCCGTAGCTCTGGCTCGAAACAAGGCCTGAAAACTAAAGGGCGGCAAGTTTGCCAGTTGCCGTTCTTGCAGCGCACTGTGGGCAAAGTGTCGGTAACCTTGATTGGCTAAGTCTTGCAACAGCGCGTGGTCCGGCTGATGGGTTTGCAGTATCACGCGGCCCGGTTTACTGGCGCGACCGGCGCGGCCCGCCACTTGAATATAAAGCTGGGCAAAGCGCTCGGTGGCCCGAAAGTCACTGGCAAATAAGGCGCCGTCAGCATCTAACATCGCCACTAAGGTCACATCAGGAAAGTGATGGCCCTTGGCCAGCATTTGCGTGCCGATTAAAATCTGATATTGGCCGTTGCGAATGCCTTCTAAGTGCTGCTCTAAGCTGCCTTTGCGACGGGTATTATCTCGGTCGATACGAATAATACCGTATTGAGGAAACAAGCCGCTGAGGGCTTGCTCTACTTGCTCGGTGCCAAGGCCGGTGCCCATTAACTGGCTACTGCCACAACTGGGGCAGGCGGGCGGCAGCGGGCGTTGGTGATCACAATGATGGCAATGCAGTCGCGAAGGCTGGCGGTGCCACGTAAAGTGCGCATCGCAGCGCTCACAATCTGCGATCCAACCACAGCCGTGGCACAAGAGTGCGGGCGCATAGCCACGGCGATTTAAAAACAGCATCACCTGGTTGCCTTTATTTAGCTCTTGGCCCAATAACTCAATCAGTTGTGGCGATAAGCCGGCGTGCATCTGCACGTTTTTGCTATCCAGCAACACATGCTCCGCTACGGTGGCGGTGCCGGGGCGTTGGCTCAAGGTTAACAGTTGATATTTACCTTGAGCGGCGTTGTGCAAACTTTCAAAGCAAGGCGTGGCCGAGCCGAGCACGATAGGAATATCCAGCTGGTGGGCCCGTAATAGCGCTAAGTCGCGGGCGTGATAGCGAAAGCCTTCTTGCTGTTTAAAAGAGGTATCGTGTTCTTCATCGATAATAATTAGCCCCAAGCGGGCGAAAGGCGTAAGCAGGGCAGAGCGAGTGCCGATAACGATGGCACTGCTGCCATCACCACAGGACAACCAAGCGTCTAATCGCTCGCGCTCGTTCATGCCGGAGTGCAACGTACAAATTGGCAAGCTAAAACGCTGTTGAAAACGGGAAATGGTTTGGGGCGTGAGGCCAATTTCTGGCACCAAAACCAGCACTTGTAATCCCGCCTTGAGCACGGCTTCCATTACTTGTAGATAGACTTCGGTTTTGCCAGATCCAGTAATACCTTCTAATAAAAACGGGCTGAAACCCAAAGCACTTTGAATCACACTCACTGCTAAGGCTTGCTCTGTGGTGAGCCTGTGTTTGTCTTGCTCACTAATCTCCCAAGGGGTGTCCCGCCAATCTTGGGGCTGTGGCACTTGGTCGCGTTTTTCAACCAGCTGCTTTTTCGCCAAGGCATTTAAGGTGGCACTACTTACCCCGCGCACCTGCAACTCGCCGGCGCTTAATGGCCCTTGGCGTAGCAGCGTGAGTGCTTGCTGCTGCTTAATAGCCCGTGCCGCTACTTCGGCCTCGCTATCTAATAAATGCCAGACGCTGGAACTGCGATAAGTGGCCGCTTCGCCTTTGCGCAGTAAAGTGGGCAGCGCCTGAAAATACACTTCGCCCGTGGCATATAAATAGTACTGCGCGGCCCAGGCCAGTAGCTTGAGCTCGCCATCGGCTAAAATAGGCTCGGCATCTAATACTGCGGTAATCGGTTTTATTTTCGCGAGATCTATACTGGAGTCTGTGGGATGAGACAGCACTAAGCCGGTCATGGAACGGTTGCCAAACAGCACCGCCACCCGACAACCGAGAGCGGGTAATGGCAAAGGACAGAGATAATCAAACTCTCGACGCAGCGGGACGGGCAGCACCACCCTAAGCAAAGCAAGTGTGGTCGATGACGACATTGATGAATTAACCTCCGGTTATCCTTGCCTGTAAAAAAGCGATACTATATTATTCGCACCCTTCACAAAACGTGAATCGTTACGTGTGGTGTCTGGCATAGGATCAGATAGCGACACGGCCTACAAATTCAGAGGTTATCCCCATGAGACAAGGTATTCATCCAGAGTACAAAGAAATTACTGCTAAATGTTCTTGCGGTAATGAGATAAAGGTTGGTTCTACTTTAGGCAAAAGCCTGAACTTGGACGTATGCGGTGCATGTCACCCATTCTACACTGGTAAGCAGAAAATGGTTGATAGCGGTGGTCGTGTGGATCGCTTCACCAAGCGCTTCGGTGCCTTGGCCAGCAAGAAATAAGCGAGTTTATCGCTGCAAGAGGGCGCCTAAGGGCGCCTTTTTTATTGCCTTTTTTTTTACTTAAGACTCAATAATCTTTATCTCATCGGTACTCAAGCCCCTCAGAATTATATAGAGAACGAGTATAAGTAAAGTTTTTTGGTGATAAGGGTGACGCTGTGACTGATGGCGAGTCGGCTTATTGGCCAACTTTAATGCCAGACGAAATTTTTCCTTACGCTACATTATAGAGGGTGACACTGTTATTTTGCAGGATGGCAGAGTAATCCGCTTTGTCGGCATAGCTAAGCCAGAGCTCAATAAACACCACGCATTTCCGCCAGCGGGGGCCGCTCAGACCAGCAAAGATTAGTTACAGAATAAAATTCCGAATAAGATTCGACTGAAACTGGTTATTGATATCGAAAGGCGTGATGATTAAGTCAGCTGGTTAGCGCATTCGCTCACGGAGCAAGGGCTATTATTAGCCAGTCAGGTGCGTGAATTAGGCTCAATGCCGTTACTGTAGATCTGACCGAATGATGCTTCTGTCTTGTTTGCTTGAGGCCAAATGTGCTCGGCAAAATAAGCGTAGCCAGAAATAAAATTAATCGCCTTGGTGAGCTCATCTTATGGTAGGGGTTATCACTGGCAGTTTTATCAAATAAAGCAATGAATATTGCTAAGCCGTGTCGAATAAGTTGATTACTATCACATTGTATAAACATTATGATAAACTTGTTCACACATAACTCGTTTAAATGTCTCCAATCACATCAGGGTACTCGTAGAATGTCCGACTTCCGTCAAAAAGCGCTCGATTATCATGCTTTCCCTACACCAGGAAAGATCTCTGTTGAAATCAGTAAGCCGGCAGAAACCGCTCAGGATCTCGCCTTAGCCTACAGCCCAGGTGTGGCTGAGCCAGTGCGCGAAATCGCCGCTGATCCAGACAACGCTTACAAATATACCGGTAAAGGTAACTTGGTTGCCGTTATCACCAACGGTACCGCCATTTTAGGCCTAGGTAACTTAGGTCCATTGGCGTCTAAGCCAGTAATGGAAGGTAAAGCATTACTGTTTAAGCGCTTCGCTAATATCGACTCTGTTGATATCGAAGTAACGCACCGCACTACCGAAGAATTCATCCAAGTTGTTGCCGCTATCGCCGACACCTTTGGTGGTATTAACCTGGAAGATATCAAGGCGCCTGAGTGCTTTGAAATCGAAAAAGCGCTGATTGAGCGTTGTAACGTACCTGTATTCCACGATGATCAGCACGGTACTGCTATCGTTACCGCAGCAGGCCTGATCAACTCCCTTGAAGTACAAGGCAAGCGCATCGAAGAAGCCAAAATCGTGTGCATGGGTGCCGGTGCTGCTGCCGTTGCTTGTATGCAACTGCTGATCAAGTGTGGCGCGCTGCGTGAAAACATTTACATGTTGGACCGCAATGGCGTTATCCACTCACGTCGTGACGACTTGAACGAATATAAAGCGCTGTTCGCCAACAACACCGACAAGCGCACGCTGGAAGATGTAATGGAAGGAGCGGATGTATTCGTAGGTGTTTCTGGTCCAGACGTATTGCCAGTTGAAGCTGTTGCCATGATGGCCGACAAGCCAGTTATCTTTGCTTGTTCTAACCCAGATCCAGAAATCAAGCCAGAATTGGCACACGCAACCCGTCAAGATTTGGTCATGGGCACCGGTCGTTCTGACTACCCTAATCAAGTAAACAACGTGTTGTGCTTCCCGTTCATCTTCCGTGGTGCATTAGATGTTCGTGCTTCACAGATTAATGACGAGATGAAAGTTGCTGCTGTTGACGCTATCCGTGCCTTGGCTAAAGAGCCAGTGCCACAGGAAGTATTAGACGCTTCAGGTTACGAAAGCCTGACCTTCGGTAAAGACTACGTGATTCCTAAGCCAATGGACCCACGTTTACTGCCTCGTGTAGCACGTGCCGTTGCACTGGCCGCCGTTGCCTCAGGCGTAGCTCGTATCGAGTTGCCAGAAAACTACATGCTGGATTAATCTCCACGCATGATAGAAAAAAGGGAGCTTCGGCTCCCTTTTTTGATCGCGCAGTTCTATTTATGTAGGGTTGAATTTATTCGACCGCTTTACCCTAATTATGTTTTCCTTCTAACTCACAGCTCTACGCTTGCAGCTTTCTCGTCAGATACACCCCTGCTTCTACATGATGGGTATATGGGAACTGATCAAACAGCGCAAAACGGCTAATCTCATGAGTCTGCGACAAGGTTGCTAAATTTTGTTGTAAGGTGTCTGGGTTACAAGAGATATACAAAATATTGTCGTATTCTTGCACCAGCTTCACGGTTTCCTCATCTAAGCCTGAACGCGGCGGATCTACCAATATGGTATTGCAGTCATAACTACTCAGATCAATGCCGCGCAGACGACGAAACTCGCGTACACCGCGCATGGCTTGAGTAAACTCTTCCGCCGACATCCGCAAAATAGTCACATTATCTATGTTATTGGCGGCAATATTATATTGCGCCGATTTTACCGATGAACTGGCAATCTCGGTGGCCAGCACGCGCCTAAAATTAGGCGCCAAAGCCAGTGAAAAGTTACCGTTACCGCAATATAATTCCAGTAAATCGCCGCTCGCACCTTGAGTGGCGGCTAATGCCCAGCTCAGCATCTGCTCATTCATGTGGCCATTGGGTTGGGTAAAGCTGTTTTCTACTTGTTGATAAATCAGCTCCTGCTTGCCCGCCTGCGTCGTCACCTGTAGCTTTTCAATGACGTAATCTTGTCCGAGCACGATTTTTTGCTTCTTCGCTCGGCCAATAATGCTGGCATTAATCCCCGCTTGCTGTAATTGCTCTCGCACCTCTTGCATGGCTTGCTGCCAAGCATCGTCTAACTGGCGATGATACAAGAGGCTGATCACCAGCTCGCCGCTCAAAGACGATAAAAAATCCACCTGAAATAAGCTACGGCGCAATACGGCGTCCGGCTTAAGAGCCGCCAGCAAGGCTGGCATAGCTTGGTTGATCAGCAAAGAGGCGGTAGGAAATTGGTCGACGCGGTATCTCTGCTTAGTCACTTGATCAAACATGATGTAATACAAGTCTTCATCATCATGCCAAATACGAAACTCGGCGCGCATCCGATAATGCTCAGGTTTTGAAGCGAACACATCTAGGCTTGGCGGATTAAAAGGCGCAAAAGTCTGCTGCAGTTGAGCAATTTTTGCATCTAACTGGGCCTGATAGGTGTGCGGGTTAACCACTGTGCTCATGATGTGCCTCTCTTAAAAACGAAGCGCAAATTCTAGCACGCTCCTGTTCAGAAGTGTGCAAGCACAAGCTCTGCTGGCGGTGAATGGTTGTTTTTGTCAAACTGACAACCAGAAATATTCAACTAAATATGAGAGTAGAGCCCATGCGCCGCCCTAAGCCTGCCGATCTTCGCGAATGGTGTTATCCGTTTATCTACGAAACCCGACTTACTTGTGATTACGAAATACTCACCGACGAACTCTGCTGCCATATTGGCGTTGTGCTCTCTATGTTGCCGGAAGAATTTGCCGATATTCGTGCCGATTTAGAGCAATTACAGCCGTTGATTTATAACCTTAATGGCTCGGTGCGTGGTAAGAATGGGATCTTTGAAGCAGATATCGAATGGTTAAAAACGCGCTACACCTATTATCAGCAAGTGAGCGAAGGTCGAGTGACGGGGTTTGTGTTACCCAGAGGGCCAGCGCCCGTGCCGCAGCTGCACTTGTGCCGTTGCACCGGTAAGAAAATAGTACGTATGCTGGTGCGTTTAGAGCAAGAGGGCAGGAGTTTCGACGAAACCCTGCTCCGATTTGCCAATGTACTGGCCAATTTTTTCTTTGTACTTACCGTTGCCATCAAGCATCGGCTAAACGTAGAAGAAGTGCCTTATATCAGCATCAATTATTAACACTGAATGGCTCAGGCTTAATAGTTAAGACTGCTTCTTGCGATAGGGATTTTCCGGTAATTGGTCGGCGCGCAACGATGGCCGTCGGGCGTCTTCCTTAGGGCCATAATTGCTACTTAGATAATCAAGAATCGTTTTTTCTGTACTATCATCAAACGCCCATAATCCTTGAGATTCCTGCATCCAACGGATCAAAGATAGCCAATGTTCACGGCTACCACTGTTTTGGGTGACCAAACTTGCCGAATGACAAGCAATGCAATTATTGCGTACCGTTTCCCAACCCGGCGCCATAATAAAGCCGGTTTGAGGGTCTTGCTCTGCGGCCAAAGCAGGAGTGGCCGACAGCCCCAGCAATAATAAACTCACAGCAATAGGGTGTGCCATTATGTGCTCCTGTTATACAACCTGTACCGCAATACGGTGACAAGCATTGTTTAAATAGCCTTTGGGGTTCCAACCAGGAACTACCATTGGTTGCGCCTGTCCTTCACTGTCCACGGCTCTGGCCCATACTTCGTAATAGCCTTTTTCAGGAAAAGTAAGCTCGCTGTGCCAATGCTGCCAAGCGAGTCGATTAGCAGGTGCCCGCAGCTCGGCTTTTTGCCAAGTGGTACCAAAGTCTATCGACACATAAAAGTCGCTCACTTCCAGATCGCCCGCCCAAGCATGGCCACGCACGGGCAAAGGCTCGCCCAATTGATGGGTGATACCGGTTTTTGGAAAGGTGATCAGCGATCTTACTGGCATGGAACTAATAATTTCCATGTCTTCATCGGGTACTTGTGTGCCGGGGGCCACTGGATATTTAGGCATATGGTAAGAAGGAGAGGCCATTTTATTGCCATCGTGTATTTTATCGCGGACCACGATTTTTTTCAGCCACTTGCCAGAAGTGGAAGCGGGCCAGCCGCCGCACACCAAACGTAAAGGATGACCGTTTAACACCGGCATATCTTCATCGTTCATGGCCCACGCAATCAAGGTTTCGTCTTCTAATGCTTTAGACATAGGCACGCCCCGCGAGATAGCGGCTTTGCTAGCATCGCCACTGGGGTGTAAATCAGCGCCATAATAGCCGATATAAACTGCGTCTTTTTTAATCCCACAGGCTTCTAATACGTCGCGCAGCCTTGCCCCAGTAAATTTAGGGCTAGCGACGGCACCTGTGGTCCATTGGTTACCACTGGCAGCAGGTGCGAATTCGCTGCGGCCATTACCACCACATTCCAGCGTTAGCTGATAGCTGTAATGCTTAAAGCGCGACTTGAGCTCGGCTAAGGTAAAGGTGGTGGGTTTCTCACAGGACTCGCCGGCAATTTCCAGCGTCCAGCTCGCTGGATCCAACACGCTGGCATCGGGTATCAGTCCATTGTTGCGCACAAACATATGCTTGGCGGGGGTAATCTCATCATCCAATAAATGGGGCGGTGTTTCGGCGTTAAGTGGCCGATCGTTGAGCACCGTCAGACCTTCTTTACCAGGAAGGGAAAAAGGTTCGCTAGACTGGGCAAAGGCAGCGGGAATGAGCCCCGCAGGCATATTCTTTGCGAAGGGAATGCTGGCTCCTATGGCGGTGGCCATGGCGAGCAGACCACCACGTTTGAGAAAGCCACGGCGACTGCCCTCGTCGGTTTCACGGCTCCATACCAGTTCATCTGCCTTGATCGGATCTTCTGCGTAAAGCTCATGTAAGCCTCGGCTAGGCTGCTCACTGTTATCTTTTGGTTGGTTTGCCATCTTATTCTCTCCTTGCAACGCATGCACCGGCAGCGTCAGACCATAACTATAGATTAAAGCAGCCTAGCAAATAGCTAGATGTTACTGCTATGTAAATTAAGCAAGTTTGAGACCTAACGCATATTCATTTTTATAAGGAAGCATGCACATTTTGCTCCCGTATGTGCATATACAGCTGGCTTGCCTTTCCCTATAATGCCCGCGCTTTGGTGCCAAATGGCATAAACGGGAATCCGGTGTAAATCCGGAACTGGCGCGCAGCGGTAATGAGGAACGACACGACAAGGGGAAGCCCAGGCACTGCCAACTCAAAAAGAGGGTGGGAAGCCGTCGTTTAGGTGAGCGAAGGGCTCGAGCCTCCAAGTCCGAAAACCTGCCAAAGAGCCAACGGGAATGGCCCGTTGCTAATTACTACGCGTACTAGGAAGTAATAACATGTCTAAGAAATGGCTGGCGGCAGTTGCACTGTTGCCATGGGCGGCGTTTGCCCAAAACTCTACACCTCAAGCTGACGATGCCACCGAAATCACCATTTACAGCAAAGTGAAACAACCGCTCACCAGTGCACTCGCGCCCGTAGAAGTGATCACCAAAGCCGACATCGAACGTCGCCAGCCGCGCTCGTTAGTCGACTTGCTCGAAACCCTGCCGGGTATGCAGTTTGGCAGCCAAAATGGCGGAATAGGCCAGCAATCTAGTCTGTTTGTTCGTGGTACTGAATCCGACCATGTGTTAGTACTGGTTAATGGTCGTCCTCAGGCGCAAATGGTTAATAATAATTTTGATTTTAGTCGGTTGCCGGTGAGTAACGTCGAGCGTATCGAGTATATTCGTGGGCCACGTGCAGCTATTTACGGCTCAAGCGCAATCGGTGGTGTTGTAAACATCATTACTACCTCTCAAGTTAACGACTCAAAACTGAGCGTGACTACCGGTAGCAATGATTACTATGCTGCCGATGTGTCGATCAACCAGTGGGTAACCGAAGATACGCGTTTACAGTTAGGCACCGGCTATCGTGAAACTCGTGGTTATGATGTGCAGCCTCAACCAGGAAATACTGAGACTGACCGCGATGCCTTCGATAGCAAGAACTTAACCTTGGGTATTGAGCATCAGCTAAATCAAGCTTGGACTTGGGACGCTAACGTTAACGGTTGGGAAAGCAATACTGATTATGATGGTAGCTTTTCTGATACCTCTGCGACTAAAAGCTATCAATTTGATACCGGCTTAAGCTATCAAGCTCAGCAATTAGCTGGCCAATTAAACGCTAGCTATAGTGAGTTTGAAAATGAAAACTGGGTCAAAGAAGATGGCCGAAATTCCAATTTATACAGCAATGTTGAAAATGCTATTACTCGTCTAGATGGTTTAGTACAGCATCACTACTCTGAGCAAGGCTACGCATTAGCTGGCATGGACTGGCAGCAAGAGCGCCAACTTTCGAAGTCTACAGGTTCTGCACAGCCTAGTCGTGACAACACCGGAGTATTTACTTCTCTCTATCATACTTGGTCACCACTAACTCTTGAACTAACAGGCCGTGTTGATGAGAACGAACAGTATGGTACTCACGGTACTTGGCAAGGTGCTTTGTCACTGGCTATGTCTGCACAACATAGAACGACGCTAAGTTACGGTACTGCTTTTAAAGCACCAAGCTTTGGAGACATTGCATATGCTAAAAGCGGGATAGAATTGCAGCCAGAAGAGTCTCAAAACTGGGAGCTGGGCTTTACCGGCGACTATGATGTGCTAGATTGGCAGCTCAATCTTTATCGCAATGAAATTGATAACCTTATTATTTATAAAGGCGGTTACGTTAACTCTACTGAAAATACAGACTCCTTGATTAGAGGTGCTGAGTTTATAGTAAAAGCCGACACCGGATTAGTGCATCACACTATTAGTTATGACTACACCAATGCCAAAGACATCAAAACCGCTCAGCAATTAGTTCGACGTGCGAAGCGCAAGGCTAGTTGGACTGGGGACATAGATGTAGCTAGTACTAACCTGTTTGCACAGGTGCTGTATGTAGGTGAACGTGGAGACGTAGGTAATGTAACTCTACCTTCCTACACAATTTGGAACATAGGCGCTCGTTACCCACTAACGCAGCAACTGACCTTGAACGGTAAGATCAACAATCTGTTCGATAAAGACTACCAAGTAATAGATGGCTACGACGCCCCTGACATGGAGTTCTACATGGGTGCCGATTACCGCTTCTAATCGAACTAAGCGTTAATGAACAATATCAAGCCGGCCACAGTGCCGGCTTTTTCATTTTTAGCTTTGGCGTTATGATGTGATCCCGCACAGCGAGGGAGATCCTTGCTCAGTAAAGGCGGCCTTTGTACAACAAGGCTGCTTATATAGAAGGGAAAAAAGTTGGCAAACATTCTTATCTTCGACTCCGGCATGGGCGGCTTGTCTGTGTACCGCGAACTTAGCCAAACACTTAGCGGTCATCAGTATCTTTATCTGTTCGATAACGCCTACTTTCCCTACGGTGAGCTGAGCGAATCGCGGTTAGTGGAGCGGGTGGTAGAATTGTTTAGTGCCTTCGTCGCACTTTATCCGGTGGATATCGCCATTATTGCCTGCAACACTGCCAGCACTCATGTACTGCCCGCCTTGCGCCAGTGCTTATCAATTCCTGTAGTGGGGGTGGTGCCCGCCATCAAGCCCGCCGCCGAATATAGTCGCCAGCGGCAACTTGCTCATCCAAACCTACAAGCACACATTGGTTTATTGGCCACACCTGGCACCGTATCTCGCCGCTACACCGCCGAACTCGTGCAAAGCTTCGCCGCAGACTTACAGGTCTCCATGCTGGGTACCACAGAGCTAGTAAAAATGGCGGAAGATAAATTAGCAGGACAGCCGGTTGACTTAAAACGACTACAGCAAATACTGGCGCCTTGGTTGGGTGAGCAAGCACCCGACACCTTAGTGCTGGGATGTACTCATTTCCCACTGTTAGCTTTTGAAATCAGCCAATGCTTGCCACAGACTAAATTGATTGACTCAGGAGCAGCCATCGCTCGGCGAGTAGGGAGTTTGTTATTGCAGCCTGCGCTGGCGAGTAGTAACAAGCCCGTGCAGATAGAAGATAAAGCAGGGATATTATTCTGTACCGAACTCACAAAAAAAGCCCTGCAACAAGCGAGGGCTTTTAGTAAAGAAGGCTTTGGCGAACTTAACTGCTTTGTGCCTTAGGCATGATAGTTAAAGTGCATAGGCAAACTTAAGAGGTTGGCTCTGCATCTTCTTCCTCATCTTTGCGTTCATTTGCTTCGCGCACTTTTAAGGTGCGTTGTTGAAACTCAGAATCGTTCAATGCCTGTTGTGCTGCCATGGCCGCATCGCTGGGCATTTCCACAAAACCAAAGCCACGGCGTTTGCCGGTGTGCTTATCCTTCATCAAGCGTACCGATAACACCTGACCAAACTCTTCAAACAATGATCTTACCGAAGCTTCGTTGGCACGGTAAGGCAGATTACCGACATATAAGGTAGTAGTAGGAATAGCCGCCGGCACCGGAGGACGAGTCAATAACGGAACTAAAAATCCTCCTAACAGCAAACCAACAGCCATACAGATAGCAGGAGAAAGCGTAGGCGCAGCCCAGCTAACAACAAAATAACCAATCGCGGCCAGCACAACTGCATAAAGGGCAGACTGAATATAAACAGGATAATGGGATAACTTCATCGGCAGTCCAATCTCAAAGTGGATGAATGTAAATAGCATGCATATGGTAGGGCGTTACCCACTACCGATTACAGCATAGCCTCAATTGGGGTATGGAGTAATGCTTGTTAGCGCTAAGCGTGATAAATGTGATCTGGCATAACTTAAAAAGCGCTGAGTAGA
>NZ_CP136856.1:3095000-3252500 GCF_033807535.1 Oceanisphaera sp. IT1-181 | reverse complement strand
GCGGTAACAGGGGTTCGAATCCCCTTGGGGACGCCATTAAAGCCGCTCAAACACTAAGCATTACGCTTTAGAGATTAACGTCTCTTAAAGTCTAACGCTTAGGGTTTAATTACTCTTGCTCTTTAACAATCTGGAAAGCTGATAGAAATAATTTGTAGTTCTTGATACGCAAGTGTCTTAGAAATTCTTGGCGAAATATAGTTGTAAGCATCAGTCACTGATGCAAACGACCCCGCTTAGAGAAGCATCTTTTTTTATGATACCTAATCTGTACGTAAGTAGAGGTTAGGTGAGCGAATAGCGTCGGTATCGAGGCGTTGCGAGAATGAGCACCTGAGCATAGTTTACTATGTGAGGGGGCGAAGCCGAGTAACAACGAAGAGACAGGCGGTATTAGCCACATAACGGGACACTTCTTGGGGTTGTATGGTTAAGTGACTAAGCGTACACGGTGGATGCCTTGGCAGTCAGAGGCGATGAAGGACGTGCTAACCTGCGTTAAGTACGGATGAGCTGGTAAGAAGCGCTTGAGTCCGTAATATCCGAATGGGGAAACCCACTCTACTTAGTAGAGTATCGTTACATGAATACATAGTGTAACGAGGCGAACCGAGGGAACTGAAACATCTAAGTACCTCGAGGAAAAGAAATCAACCGAGATTCCCCTAGTAGCGGCGAGCGAACGGGGACCAGCCCTTAAGCATTCTTGGCGATAGTGGAATGGTCCTGGAAAGACCAGCCGTAGTGGGTGATAGCCCCGTACACTAAATTGCCTTTAATGTGAAATCGAGTAGGACGGGACACGTGATATCCTGTTTGAATATGGGGGGACCATCCTCCAAGGCTAAATACTCCTGACTGACCGATAGTGAACCAGTACCGTGAGGGAAAGGCGAAAAGAACCCCTGTGAGGGGAGTGAAATAGAACCTGAAACCGTGTACGTACAAGCAGTGGAAGCCCACTTGTTGGGTGACTGCGTACCTTTTGTATAATGGGTCAGCGACTTAATTTTAGTAGCAAGGTTAACCGTATAGGGGAGCCGTAGGGAAACCGAGTCTTAACTGGGCGAATAGTTGCTAGGATTAGACCCGAAACCCGGTGATCTAGCCATGAGCAGGTTGAAGGTTGAGTAACATCAACTGGAGGACCGAACCCACTAATGTTGCAAAATTAGGGGATGACTTGTGGTTGGGGGTGAAAGGCCAATCAAACCGGGAGATAGCTGGTTCTCCCCGAAATCTATTTAGGTAGAGCCTCGGACGAATACTTACGGGGGTAGAGCACTGTTTGGGCTAGGGGGTCATCCCGACTTACCAACCCCATGCAAACTCCGAATACCGTAAAGTACTATCCGGGAGACACACGGTGGGTGCTAACGTCCATCGTGAAGAGGGAAACAACCCAGACCGCCGGCTAAGGTCCCAAAGTCATAGTTAAGTGGGAAACGAAGTGGGAAGGCTCAGACAGCCAGGATGTTGGCTTAGAAGCAGCCATCATTTAAAGAAAGCGTAATAGCTCACTGGTCGAGTCGGCCTGCGCGGAAGATGTAACGGGGCTAAACTATGCACCGAAGCCGCGGATGCACTCTTTATTGAGTGCGTGGTAGGGGAGCGTTCTGTAAGTCTGCGAAGGTGTGTTGTGAAGCATGCTGGAGATATCAGAAGTGCGAATGCTGACATGAGTAACGATAATGGGGGTGAAAAACCTCCACGCCAAAAGACCAAGGGTTCCTGTCCAACGTTAATCGGGGCAGGGTGAGTCGACCCCTAAGGCGAGGCTGAAAAGCGTAGTCGATGGGAAACGGGTTAATATTCCCGTACTGACGTGTACTGCGATGGGGGGACGGAGAAGGCTAAGTGAGCCAGGCGTTGGTTGTCCTGGTGAAAGGGTGTAGGCAGCGTGTTTAGGTAAATCCGGACGCGCAATGCTGAGGCCTGAGACGAAATCGCTACGGCGGTGAAGTCACTGATGCCCCGCTTCCAGGAAAAGCCTCTAAGCTTCAGGTACACGTGAATCGTACCCCAAACCGACACAGGTGGTCGGGTAGAGAATACTAAGGCGCTTGAGAGAACTCGGGTGAAGGAACTAGGCAAAATAGTACCGTAACTTCGGGAGAAGGTACGCTGAGGCATGTGAAATCCCTTGCGGATGGAGCGTGACTCAGCCGCAGTGACCAGGTGGCTGGAACTGTTTATCAAAAACACAGCACTGTGCAAACTCGTAAGAGGACGTATACGGTGTGACACCTGCCCGGTGCTGGAAGGTTAAATGATGGGGTTAGCCTTCGGGTGAAGCTCTTGATTGAAGCCCCAGTAAACGGCGGCCGTAACTATAACGGTCCTAAGGTAGCGAAATTCCTTGTCGGGTAAGTTCCGACCTGCACGAATGGTGTAATCATGGCCACGCTGTCTCCACCCGAGACTCAGTGAAATTGAATTTGCGGTGAAGATGCCGTATACCCGCGGCTAGACGGAAAGACCCCGTGAACCTTTACTATAGCTTGGCACTGAACATTGGCCCTACATGTGTAGGATAGGTGGGAGACTGTGAAGTAGTGACGCTAGTTGCTATGGAGTCAACCTTGAAATACCACCCTTGTATGTCTGATGTTCTAACGTAGGCCCCTTATCGGGGTTGCGGACAGTGCCTGGTGGGTAGTTTGACTGGGGCGGTCTCCTCCTAAAGAGTAACGGAGGAGCACGAAGGTTGGCTAAGTACGGTCGGACATCGTACGGTTAGTGCAATGGCATAAGCCAGCTTAACTGCGAGACGGACAGGTCGAGCAGATACGAAAGTAGGTCATAGTGATCCGGTGGTTCTGTATGGAAGGGCCATCGCTCAACGGATAAAAGGTACTCCGGGGATAACAGGCTGATACCGCCCAAGAGTTCATATCGACGGCGGTGTTTGGCACCTCGATGTCGGCTCATCACATCCTGGGGCTGAAGTCGGTCCCAAGGGTATGGCTGTTCGCCATTTAAAGTGGTACGCGAGCTGGGTTCAGAACGTCGTGAGACAGTTCGGTCCCTATCTGCCGTGGGCGTTGGATGATTGAGAGGAGCTGCTCCTAGTACGAGAGGACCGGAGTGGACGAACCCCTGGTGTTCGGGTTGTATCGCCAGATGCATTGCCCGGTAGCTACGTTCGGAATCGATAACCGCTGAAAGCATCTAAGCGGGAAGCGAGCCTCAAGATGAGTCATCCCTAGGGCTTTACGCCCTCTGAAGGGCCGTTGGAGACTACAACGTTGATAGGCAGGGTGTGTAAGCGCAGCGATGCGTTGAGCTAACCTGTACTAATTACCCGTGCGGCTTAACCATACAACACCCAAGAAGTGTGAGACCTTGCGGTCAAGAACTACCAAACAAATTATTCAGATTAGCGTACTCAACAGTACGATAATCAAAATTCAGCCTTCCAGATTACAATTTATGCCTGGCGGCCATAGCGCTGTGGAACCACCTGATCCCATGCCGAACTCAGTAGTGAAACGCAGCCGCGCCGATGATAGTGTGGCAGCTGCCATGTGAAAGTAGGTCACTGCCAGGCAACCATTTAGTCCCGTACTATCAAGCTTTGCGGAGTGGTAGTTCAGTTGGTTAGAATACCGGCCTGTCACGCCGGGGGTCGCGGGTTCGAGTCCCGTCCACTCCGCCATTTTAAAGAAGCCCTTAGCTTATTGATAGCTAAGGGCTTTTTGCCTTTTTATCCTCGCCAAAACTCTTCATTCCTACTTTGTCAAATCCTCCCCCGTGACCAAACCGTGACCATTTCGTGACCACGCACCTGTTTAGACCGGTATTCGAAACAGCTTCCAGCGTATCAAGTAGTGAACTGAGAGTTCAGCGTATCCATTTGCCTTTCATTCAACTAATCGTAATGGGATGATGATAAATTTGATGTCGTTATAGCAATTACATTATTTATTGGGTCAGATTTATCCAGCTTCGATTACAAAGTGATTTCACTCGACCTATGTCAGCAATAAAGTGCTGCCATGCCGATGTGCAGGCATCAATAATGTCGTTGTAATAGTTGAAGCAACGGTTAGCCAGTGCATGTTCCAACCTTGTTCGATAGGATTAAGTTCGGGAGAGTAAGGGTGGCAACTTAATCATACTGATATTGGGAAACGCATTGGCACACTCAGCAGTATGCCATCCTACGATGACCACGGCATGTCGATTGGGCTGAGTACGCACTGATATCAGGGCTAAATGTACTTTCATGATCTCTCGATTGACGATTGGACTCAGTAACGCCTCTGTTGCTCCCGTTGCTGGACAAATAGCACCGAAACGATACGCATACTCAAATTTTTGCTGCTGAAACGGCCTTGGGTCGGCTGCCTCAATCAATGTTGTGTCTGGTATCAGCGGTTATTTGGTTGGCATAATTGAGAACGCAGCCTAATGCACACATACGTACTCTCGCTTGGCACCATGCAAGGCAATAGGTGGAGCCCGTAAGATAGCTCATACGCCGCTGCGTCGGTTGGTACGCATTGCAAAGAAGTTGTATAGCGGGCCGAAGATTAGTGCCACGTACTAGCCATAGCCGAAGCTTTCCGCTAGGCCTAGGAAGAAGCTTGACCAGCTCAACTAAGTGAAGCCTGGCAGCAGGTGCAACCAGCTTTCATACATGGCTTGGTTGGGAAACAGCAGGTCGAAACCGACGCACAGGATGAAGGGCACGGCGAGGAATAATCCCAAGCTCATCCCTAGAGCGATCACAGGGATTCGTGGTACGACTTGGCTCTGCAAGGACGTGCCATAGCACAACTTGGGCTTGAGGCTCGAAGTGGTCTCTACGTCAGGCATGCTCATTCTCCGGCTGGGTGGGCGGGAGTTTGGTATCATCAAAAGCAATATATTGCTCGGGCACAGCCTTGAAGCGTTCTCGGCAGTCACGCGAGCAGAAATAATAGACATGACCGTCATGGACGCTTGGCTTGGCTGTTTCGGTGCGGACGGTATTGCCATACACTGGGTCCATGTCATCGGCGGGTAGCGTCCAGTGTAAGCCTTCGATCGCCTGTCCTTCAGGTCCCCTCTCGTCATGCTTGGCCTTGCCACGTCCATGACCCATCACATGAGCACCGCAGCCAAAACGTATCATCAGGAAGATGATTCCTGCCCAGATCATGAAGTACAGCAGTTCCGTCATCGCCTCTCTCCTTTAACTATCAACCGTGTACCCCTTAATCATCTTCAAACCTTATCCTATACAGCCAATCTGAATTGAAGCTGAATGGTGATAGAGAGCACGACGTAAGCAAGGGAAAGCTAGGAATAGTCGGCAGGGCGTTTTTCAAGGCTGTTATTGAGTTGATTTAGATTAACTCTGGATTTGCTTTGACCCACCTATTCAGTTTCATTTCAGGTTACTGTGGTTTGCTTGAGGGAGAACCTTGGATTAGCTTCCTTGAGATGATTACCGAGAATATTGGGGCTACACTAATATTCGAGGGTACGACTTAAACTTATTAAGTAGCCATCAAACCTACTACAAAGGCCAATCGAAATGGACATAAAAACATTTGGAGAACTGATCGATTGGACTCGCAACCTGCATGCCCATCTGGCGCGCTGTCTTTCTCATTGTGCGACACAGAATGAGGAAGAAAGAGCCCGGGCACTTCTCGATTATCTGGCAGCCCACGAGTCTGAAATGGAACGTATCGTAGACGAGTTTAAGCGTCAGGCTGCCACAAAAGTTCTGGATACATGGGTTTATGACTATATATCCCATCATCCCATCAAAACTCACCGGACGTGTGACGAGCCATATGTGAAGCTTGATTTTAACGGTATTTGCCGAGAGGTATTCGACTTTCACGATCAAATTATTTTTCTCTACCAAACATTGGTTGGTAAAGCCGTGATTCCTGAGGCCAAAGAGTTGATGGAGTCGCTATTGACGATGGAGCAAAATGAATTCAAGCGCCTAGTTCGTCAGGTTGGCCGGATGGATGATCTCTAATTGTACTGATACACAACCACTGCGTCCGATCGGTATGATCTAGTGATTATGGAGTTTCAAATCAATTAAAAGCTTATCTGATTGGGGTGGATATCCATCAAGAGCCAGTCGTTTACAGCGATGATCGTTCGTTACGTGGTGTTCACTCCATGCTCTTTCATAAAAACATCGGTTTGTTCACGTGTTGGTCGCCTACCTCAAAATCCTGACGTTCCAGTAAGTCTTTTGACTTAAGGCGATAAGGACAGATGCGTTTAGGTATGACCATGATATAGAAAGTGGCGTTTTTGTACGGCTGACTAACAAGTATATTATGCTCTTATTATGATGTGCAGCTTAACGGTAAGCATAGTGCTCATTTTTATCATAATGCTGATAAATGACAGCAGTCAAAAAGACGGCTAAATCGATAAGACATGAATCGGAGTAAGACCGCAGGATCCAGATTAACGGGTAATATCGATGGTGTAGCCCATGCCTCTGATAGTTTGAATAAGTTTAAGACTGAAGCCATCGTCTATTTTTACGCGCAAGCGGCGAATGGCCACGTCGATGACATTGGTGTCACTGTCGAAATTCATGTCCCATACCAGAGAGGCGATGAGCGAGCGCGGTAATACCTCTCCTTGGCGGCGCACCAACAACTCCAACAGCGCAAACTCTTTGTTGGTTAAGTGAATGTGCTCTCCGGCACGCACTGCGTGGCGACGTGGTAGGTTGAGCGTGAGATCGGCCACTTCCAGTTGAGTACTGGGTGCTTGAGTGCTGCCTCTGCGCAGTAAGGTCCGTACTCTGGCCAGCAATTCAGAAAAGGCAAAAGGCTTGACGAGGTAATCGTCGGCCCCCAGCTCCAATCCCCGTACCCGGTCTTCTACGCTGTCTTTGGCAGTTAAAAATAACAGCGGCATGTGTCGCCCTTGCTCGCGCAGCGCTTCGACAATTCGCCAGCCATTAAGATCTGGCAGCATGACATCGAGAATGATCAAATCGTAAGGCTCAGTGACCGCCAGATGCAGGCCATCTAAACCATTGCGGGCAAGATCCACCACAAACCCTGCCTCATTGAGCCCTTTTTGCAGATAATCCCCTGTTTTTTGTTCATCTTCGATGATCAGAATTTTCATTTTAGCCTCTTTGTACTGTGATTTATGACCCATGATGGCGACCAAGGCGCGCTACTGCCAGCCTTATGTTTATAGCTTGAGGCCAGCTTGCTGCCAGTCACATGACCGCAACATGACAATTTTGTAATCTTACAGTCATGTTGACGACAGGCTGACCTTCTATTCTTTCCTTATATAAACATTCCTAATGAGCAGAATGCCAACAAGGAGAGAAGTCGCAATGAAAGTAATCGAGAACAGTCCCAATCTACCCCGACGTAGATTTGTACAAGGACTCGCCGCCGGTGGCGTGGTGTTAGGCATGGTGCCCATGTTGAGACCCGCTCAAGCTGCCAGTCTGGGTACTATAACTGGCGATGTACCCGTGCTGACCGGAAAAGAGTTCGACCTGATTATCGATGAAACGCCCGTTAACTTTACTGGCAAAACACGCATGGCCACCACCATTAACGGCTCCATTCCTGGCCCAACACTGCGCATGCGTGAAGGAGATGAGGTGACCATTAGGGTGACCAATCGGCTGAAAGAGCCGACCTCCATTCACTGGCACGGTATTATTTTGCCTTATCAGATGGACGGCGTGCCGGGCATTAGTTTTGCGGGTATCGCTCCCGGCGAAACCTTTACTTATAAGTACAAGTTGGAACAAAGCGGCACCTATTGGTATCACTCTCATTCGGGCATGCAGGAACTCACCGGTATGTACGGGGGATTAATCATCGATCCCGCCGCAGGCGATAGCATTAAAGCCGACCGCGAACATCTGGTGTTGCTCTCGGACTGGACCGATGAAAATCCGATGCGAGTATTAGGTAAGCTCAAGAATCAGGGCGATCTCTACAACTTCAATCAACCTACGGTATTCGACTTCTTTCGTGATGTGTCCAGTGATGGCTTAACGTCAGCACTAAACAAACGGCAGATGTGGAACGAAATGCGCATGAGCCCCACCGACTTGGCAGATCTGTCCTCGGAGACGCTGACCTATCTCATGAACGGCACCGCTCCTGCGGGCAACTGGACGGCGCTGTTCAAACAAGGTGAACGAGTGCGGTTGCGCTTTATTAATGGCGCTGGCAATAGCTTTTATGATGTGCGGATCCCTGGCCTTAAAATGACGGTGGTTCAAGCCGACGGTCTGAATGTAGAGCCAGTCACCGTGGACGAATTCCGGTTTGGCCCTGGCGAAACTTATGATGTGCTGGTTGAACCTGAGGCCGAGGCTTATACCCTGTTTGCCCAAGCGATGGACAGAACCGGTTATGCCCGCGGCACTTTAGGTACGCGAGCAGGACTGAGTGCTGCCGTGCCCGAGTTGGACCCAGCTGAATGGCTGACGATGGCCGATATGATGGGCGATATGGGTGGTATGGATCACGGCAGCATGGATATGGGCGCCATGGCAGACATGGACCATAGCAGTATGAATATGAACGGCATGGATCATAGCGCCATGAACATGGGCGCTATGGCTGGGGGATTAAGTAAGGCGAGCAGCGAGGTGAATCATGCTCGTAGTGAGTATGGTCCTAGCGTGGATATGCGGGTAGATACGCCGCGCACCAACTTGGACGATCCCGGCATTGGCTTGCGCAACAACGGCCGTCGAGTACTGACCTTGGCTGACTTGCGTACCCCGGGCGGCCCTATGGATCCAAGACCGGCGGAGCGGGAAATAGAACTACACCTAACCGGCAATATGGAACGCTATACTTGGTCGTTCGATGGCGTTGAATTTGGCAGCTCTACACCCGTGCACTTTAACTATGGCGAACGAGTGCGCATCATTCTGCACAACGACACCATGATGACTCACCCCATGCATCTGCACGGTATGTGGAGCGAACTGGAAAATCCGGACGGTAGTTTTCAGGTACGTCGCCACACCATACAGGTGCAACCGGCGCAACGGATCAGCTTTTTGGTCACTGCAGACGCGCTTGGACGTTGGGCTTGGCACTGTCACCTAATGTTCCATATGGATGCGGGTATGTTCCGCGAAGTGGTGGTGTCATGAGCGGGATAAACGGAAGGAAAGCGACCATGAAATCCGGATTGAACAGTATATTACTGGCCTTAACAGTGCTGCCAGCTGGCGCTGCATTGGCTCAAGACGCTCATGCTGGGCATGTCTCAGCACCGGCAAACAGCCAAATGAAAGACATGGACCACAGTCAAATGAAAGACATGGACCATAGTCAAATGAAGGACATGGACCACAGTCAAATGAAGGACATGGACCACAGTCAAATGAAAGACATGGACCATAGTCAAATGAAGGGCATGGACCACAGTCAAATGAAGGACATGGACCACAGTCAAATGAAGGACATGGACCACAGTCAAATGAAAGACATGGATCATAGCCAGATGCAGGGTATGGATCACGGTAGCATGCAGATGCAGGGGGGCTCCCCCCCCGCCGATGCCAGAGATCCCGATGCCTATTCCGGTGGTTTCACCTTGGAAGACGGTCCCTATGCGTTGCCCGGTCCTCGTCAGTTAAGACTGGCTGACGAGCATACTTTCTACGGGGTGCTAGTCGATAAATTAGAGCGGGTAGATAACGGTGCAGGCCATGCCTTAGCCTTTGACACTCGTGCTTGGATTGGTCGTGATTACAACCGAGCCGTACTAAAAGCAGAAGGAGACATAGAGCAAGGCAAGCTGGCAGAAGCCAGTACTGAGCTGTTATGGAGCCATGCACTGAGCACCTTCTGGAACAGTGAATTAGGTGTGCGTTATGATACGGGCCACGGGCCAGATCAGGGCTGGTTGGCCTTAGGTGTGGCGGGCTTGGCCCCTTATTGGTTTGAACTCGATGCCACAACCTATTTGGGCGACGATGGACAAACGGCGTTAGCCGTAGAAGCGGAATATGAACTCTTATTAACCCAGCGACTGGTATTGCAACCCAGTGTGGAGTTGACCGCTTATGGTAAGGATGATGCCGAACGCGGCCAAGGCCAAGGTTTATCTGAGCTAGTAGCCGGTGCTCGACTGCGCTATGAAATCGATCGCCAGTTTGCCCCCTATCTAGGCTGGGAATGGGCGACGGCGTTGGGAAATAGTGCCGATCTACGGCGAATAGAAGACGAAGCGACCCAGGAAACTCGCTGGTTGGCTGGGGTTAAATTCTGGTTTTAAACTGTAACTGCACTTAACAAACACCTTTAAGGAAATACACATGAAAAAAACACTATCCGTATTAATGCTGTCTTTATTACCCGGCTTGGCAATGGCTGCCGGCGAGCACGGTGACCATCAAGGTCATGATATGGCGGCGATGCAACAGAATATGCAAGGGGTAGGTCTGCCTGGTAAGGCGGCCGACGTGAGTCGCACTATCGAAGTAGTGATGCATGATAATATGCGTTTTTCACCCGATCACATCGAAGTGAAAGCCGGTGAAACCGTGCGCTTATTTATTAAAAATTCGGGTAAAGCGGCGCATGAATTGGTGATTGGTGATGTGGCATCTTTGCAAGAACATGCCGACATGATGCGCCAAATGCCGGATATGAAACACGCCGAGCCCAATATGATCAGCCTACAACCAGGACAGAGAGGCGGCTTAGTCTGGAAATTCGATCAAGCAGGCAGCGTTGATTTTGCCTGTCTACTCCCCGGCCATATGGAAGCGGGTATGAAGGGCCGTGTAGAGGTAATGTAGGACTGTTAAATTAGAACAGGTAATAGTAGTCGCACAAATGCATTAAAAAACATGTAACACTAATGGCATGGGCCTCGCCCATGCCATTTTTTAGTTAATTGAGTAAGAGGATGTAATAGCGTGAAAAAAATATCAACAGCCCCTCGTTGGCGGTTATGGGGCGTAGTGGTTGGCACGCTCGTATTCGTTGTTATTATCAGTAGTCGATTTCTACAGAACGGTGAGCCGGAGCAGCAAAACCAGCAAGCACAATTATCCCAGGGCAAACAAGCTTATAACGACAATTGTGCCAGCTGTCATGGTGTAGATTTGAAAGGCACTCGCCAAGGCCCCTCCTTTATTCATCCGGTGTATGAGCCTTCTCATCATGGTGACGAAGCATTTTATCGTGCCGCCGCTAATGGCGTGCGTGCCCATCACTGGCGTTTTGGCGATATGCCGCCGGTATCGGGTGTTACCCGAGCAGAGGTGGGTGAAATAATTAGTTATATTCGCAATCAGCAGCGAGAAAACGGCATAAAATAAACACGATAATAATGAACATGACAATAATGTCATGTTCATGACAGGTTCTCGTCAGATATGCATTGCTATCCTTTATATTTATTAAAATCAATTTATTTATAAAGGGGAATACCATGTTTAAACCTGTCGCACTGCTTATCTTCTCTGCCGTTAGTATTTTTTCTGCTCCATTAGTTATGGCATCCAGTCATTACAAGCCCGCTAACGTTTGTTTTAACGTCCTGAGTAACGGCACTGATGGGGTAGATAGATTTGACACAAAGATGGCTAAATTACAGGCTAAGAAAACAGGTAAAGATTTATCAGCCTGTATTCCCGCCAAGGTATATCTGAATGAAGTTAGCAATGGCACCGATGGCGTCGACCGTTTCGATGCAAAAATGAGAAAGTCACGTGAAAAAAATCAATTAGCGGCTCAACAACGAGAAAACTCCGCTGATGTGTATCTTAACGGTGGCAGTAATGGTACAGATGGTGTCGATCGCTTTGATGAAAAAATGAGAACGTCACGTGAAAATAACCGTTCAAAAACTTTAGGAACCAAGGCGCCAGTAGCAATAATGCCGTCAAACGGGACTAACCAGAGCGTTACATTTTAATAGTAAAATACTACATTGGTCAGTAGTGAAAATATAATTAACCTATTAACACCGATGGCATGACAATGAAAAACCAAAGGGGTTCAATAGCTAACTAACTCCTTCGTTACTGGGAAGTCTGTAGTGAAATTAATTTCATACGGACTTTCCACGCAACTTAAAAATAAATTCATCTAGATTGTTTATCATTCTTACTCGCCGGTTGAAAAATATAAAGTACCTTGGGTGAACATACGTCATCAAGCCACTTGCAGGTTATGATGGAAAGAAGAGTAGATGGCAACTATTCCAGGCTATGGCTGCGACTACGTGATGTAGCCAACATTTTTAGATATACATATAAAATTAATTGACCATATTAGGTTTGGTGTCGACATTAATAATTTGGTTTCAGGGGGGCGGAAAACATCATTCTGAGGTTAGCTATCAAGGAGTTGTCATTTAGTTTAGTTATTATTTTTGTTTTAAATAGGAAGTTAATTATGGCGGGTGTCAGTGTGTGGCAGTTACTGATTGTAGTGCTAATTGTGGTGCTATTATTCGGTACTAAAAAATTGAGTGGCTTGGGTGGAGATCTGGGTTCTGCGGTGAAAGGCTTTAAAAAGGCGATGAGTGGCGACGAGCAAGAGGCGGCCAAAGACAAACAAGATGCGTACTTTGAGCAAGAAGCGCTGTTTGACAAAAAAGGCCAAACAGACCAAGCAAAAACCAAAGACAATGATCGAGTATAAGCATGTTTGATATTGGTTTCTGGGAGCTAATAGTGATCGCCGTGGTTGGCCTCTTGGTGCTGGGCCCCGAGCGATTGCCGGTTGCAGTCAGAACCGTGTCACGCTTGTTTAAAGCGGTACGCGATACGGCCAATACTGTAAAGACGGAGTTGAGCCAAGAGCTGCGTATAGATGAGCTGAATCGAGACCTCAAAAAAGCCGAGAGTCTCGATATTAAGCACTTGAACCCAGAGCTACTAGAGTCAGTCGACCAGCTAAAAGATGCCGTTGCGTCTGTTGCTCGTTGCTATGAAAATAAGGCACAGCCTGAATTTGATATTGAGCTCAAGCCTAAGCCAAAAATAGAGCGAAACATAGTGCAGGATAGAGAACAAAAAATACCGCAAGATGACTCGGTTCTATCGCCTCCGGCCTCGCAGGATAAATCTTAAATGAATCAAGTACATCAGCCTTTATTTAGCCACCTAGTTGAGCTGAGAAGGTGTATTTTACGTGCCTTCGTCGCTATTCTATTAGTGTTTTTAATTTTGGTGTATTTTGCTAACGACATTTATACCCTCTTAGCTGAACCCTTACTGCGTCAATTACCCGAGGGCGGCACTATGATTGCCACGGGGGTGGCAACGCCTTTTTTAACGCCGATGAAGTTGACCTTAATTGTGTCCTTCTTCCTAGCCATTCCTTATATTTTGTATCAGGTGTGGGCATTTATCGCAGCTGGCCTGTATAAGAACGAAAAGCGCCTGATTGCCCCCTTGGTATTTTCTAGCGCCTTGCTGTTTTATGCGGGCGCGGCCTTTGCCTATTTTGTGGTGTTTCCCTTAGCGTTTGGTTTCTTCACCAAGATGGCGCCGACCGGGGTGACTATTGCCACCGATATCGCCAGTTATTTAGATTTTGTACTGGGGCTGTTTATCGCCTTTGGTATCGCCTTTGAGATCCCTATTGTGACTATCATTATCTGCTGGACCGGCATGATGACGCCCAAAGCACTGGCCAGTAAACGCCCGTACGTGATTGTGATCGTATTTGTGGTAGGCATGTTGCTAACACCGCCTGATATTATCTCGCAAACTCTGTTGGCTATTCCAATGTGGTTGCTGTTTGAGGTAGGCCTGTTCTTTGCGCGTTTCTACGTGCGCATCCCGAAAGAAGAGAGCGGAGTTCAGCTTAATGATAGATACTGAAGTTAAACTTAACTGACCGTCAGTGGGATGAAAGAAGAGAGGCTGAAGACGTGTCGGCGCTGAATCTTGACCGTTCCCTGATAAGGCGAGAAGACCGACACTATCAAGGAGGGTAGATTTAAACCTTTGAAGTATCCCTAGTAAAAAATGCCAGTCAGCTTAACCGATTGTCATCCAAAGCTTAGGCTCCCTTTTTATTTAAAAGTAATATTACTCACACGGAAACCAAACACTAAAACAGGTTTCTTGTGCATCAGAGTGCACAGCAATAGTGCCGTGATGCGCGATGATAATCGCTTGGGTAATCGCTAGCCCCAGCCCCGTGCCCTCGGTTATTGGTTGGCGTGCATGGTCCACTCGGTAAAAGCGGTCAAACAGATGAGGCCATTCTTCTGGTGGAATCGCCGCTCCTGGATTGGCTACCGTCACGGTTGTGCCTTGATTATTACTGCTAATGGTCATGCGCACTTCACCCTCTGCCGCTGTATAGCGAATGGCATTAGTGAGTAAATTACTGAAAGCGCGTTGCAGCATGGCTTTGTCGCCCAGCAATGAAGCTTGGCCTTGTCGGTGTAGGCGTACTTGTTGTTCACTGGCCAAGGGCTCAAAAAATTCAATTAGTTCATCCAATTCATCATTCAAGGCCAGCGGCTCGCGCTGCATGGTTAACTGGCCTTGCTCTGACTTGGCAAGAAATAACATTTCACCAATCATCCGCGCTTGCCGCTCGGCAGTCTCCAGGTTAGCGTAGAGCACTTCTTTGTACTCTTCGGCATTACGCGGCTGTGCCAACGCCACTTGGGTTTGCATCATTAGGCTGTTAACCGGAGTGCGCAGCTCGTGGGCAATATCGGAAGAAAAGGCCGTTAGCCGCTGAAAAGAATCTTCCAGTCGATCCAGCATGTCATTGAAGGCCTGAATGGGTGCGTGTAGCTCTGATGGTGCATTGGCCAAAGAGAGCCGATGATCGAGTTTATTGGCAGTAACCCGAGCGGAAAGCGAGGCTAGGCTGCGTAATGGTTTTAGACCGGTCCGCGATGCAAACCATCCTAGCAGCACGGAGATCAAGGCAATACCGCCAGTGAACCAGACAAGGCCTATTTTTAGTTCATCAATAAAATGCTGATGATAGCTGGAGTCTATTACCATACGTACCAACACCGAGTTGGCTGTATCGGTTCGAGACATGGACGGATCCAAAAAAACCTGTTCTGTAATACTGCGATAACGAATACCGTCTTCGGTCCAGCTCTCTTGTAATGGTAATGATGTAAAGCTGGGAAAAATTCGACTCATACCCGGTTGCTGATCATAAGTGACGTTAGTGCTTGCTAGCACTTGGCCATGTCGATCTTTAATCAGTAGATAAAAGCCATCATGCCCAGAGAGCATGTTATTTAAACCTGCTTCTAACTCTAACCAGCTCTGTTTATCGCCCTGTAATTGAGTGGAAATAAATTTTTTGGTTAGTATTATCTTACTTTTAAGGTCAGTTTCATCCTGTTGAGCAAAGTGGTGCTCCAGCGATTGCATTAATACGACACTCACCAATCCCCATACTGCCAACATGGCAATACTGAACGTAAGACTGAGTCGAGTTGTTAAAGAAAGATAACTGCCCATTATGTAGCCCTTTACTCTGTAATGCTCCAACGTTGCCCAATATACCATGCTATGAACAGGCACAAGTCAGATGATGGCAAGGTGATCGTAGTATCAGGTGTTCATAGGTCTACGGGCTGCATTTTGATTTTTAAAATATGATACTCCACGGTCAGATGCATGATCTCATGGACAGGCTTTAAGCGCTCTCGAATCATATTTGCATTGATGGTTGAGTTACCCAATACGCTCACAATCGCTGCTCGGGCCTCAGGGACAACCTGCCATATGTGCAAATCCGTGACTTCCACATCACCGGTTTGGCCAAGGATTTCACGAATCTCCTTCGCAACGTGTTCATCCGTATGGTCAGGCAATACATCCGCAGTATCTCGCATTAACAACTAGGCCCATAGGACCTGTGGTGTAACCTGCGGCTGTTTCACCCATCATCATGATGACCATCAGAGCAACAACCCAGATAGTACGCTTGGCATTCTCGTCGTGTGACGCTCCCAAAAAATATGATCATGGGTGTAGCTATTGTGCACATTACTTATATCTGTGAATCCTATTTGGTGCCGCGCCTGACTTTGTCAGCTCGCATAATGAAGCTGCCTTGCTGGTTCATGCTGCCAGCAATCACCTGGTCACCCATCTTTTTGCTCACCGCTAGGGGGGCTCCGGTTACCAGAGATTCGTCAACATGGGAGCTGCCTTCCAGAATCTCTCCATCCAGTGGTACTTTATCGCCCGGACAGACTCGCAAACGGTCGCCGACCTTCACCTGATCGAGGGAGATGTCGGACTCGACCCCATCATCATCCAACTTTCTTGCCGTGGCCGTGGCCGAGGCCAGATCTAGTCGGACTTTTATCGCACCTGTGGCTTTCTCGTGAGCACGAAGTTCCAGCACTTGCCCAAGTAATACCAACACCACAATGACGGCCACCGCTTCGAAATACACGGTAACTGAACCATCTGCCTGCCGTAAAATATTTGGGAAAACCTGTGGAGACAATGTCGCGATAAGGCTATAGACCAACGCAATGGCGGTACCAATGGGGATTAGTGTGAACATGTTCAGGTTGCGGTTGAGCACTGACTTCCAGCCCCGAGCAAAGAAGGGCCAGCCGCACCAGACCACCACAGGCATTATCAGTATCAGCTGAATCCAGTTGGAAGTTTGTGATGATACGATGTGATCAAGACTTGTAAGGTGGCCCCCCATTTCAAGTCCCAACACAGGGAGGGCGAGAAGCAGACCAATCCAGAACCGACGAGTCATATCCGTAAGCTCTTTCAATGGCCGATCGTCGAGGTTCACTTGCTTCAGCTCCAAGACCGTCACGCAAATCAGACAATTGCTATGGATTTCTGGATGCCTCGGGCATGTGTATATAGTGCCGGAGATAACCGGCTCCGCTGGTTCTTTCCCCTCACTGAAGTATGTTTCTGGATCCTCATCAAACTTTGACTGACATCGGATGGAACAGAAATAATAGGTCTTGCCAGTATGGTGGCTGCGATGTTCTGCCGTATGAGGATCTACGGACATGCCGCAGACCGGGTCTTCAACATGATTTTCATGGGTAGGGTGATCGTATTGGTGTGAGTGCTGATGATCACCCATTACGTGATCCTGCTTTGTCCGCTGGCCAGTCCGAAAATGCAATAAAGTACAGAAGAATCAGATTTACCACCGGAATAATAATCAGGATCCCCATCCAACCCTGATAACCGATGCGCTGACAGATTCGCCAGACTGGTATAACGAACAGAATGGCAATGACCAACATCCATAGCCAATGCCCAGTCGACATAGTGTTACAAAACATATTCCCTTCCATCATGAGAGTATCCTCCAATTTAGGTATTGAATATCAGTAATTGTGTGCCTCGGACTCATCACTTTTCATCGCCTTATTTTTGGCGGAAGACATCAGGAATATCTGTTCGACAATCACTATAGCAATTCCTTAATGCAGTACTTTCAGTTCCCACCGGTCATAGTCCGATACATCGCTAGTCATCTATAGCGGTATAGCCTCTGTGCCTGTCTTCCGTTACGCCTTCCGGGCGGCTGGCCAGTTCTCGGTTTTCATGAGCAGACAGACTACTTACCACCAGGTATCGGTCGATCCATGGGAACAAATGACTAGCTGGCAAGATTCTCGACGGTGCGTGGTCACTCCCATGCAGTTCAACACACGAAGCTGAAATATGCCTGAAAAAAGTAACTACACATGTATTTTATTGACCAGAATCAAGAGCGAAACTACAGTCCAATCTATTGAAGAAACCTGATACCTACATCTATATGTTGAACTATCCACTATATCTAAAGGCTCAAAATGCAAGACGTGCCCCAGGAAAATCAACTAAATACCAATAATATCCACGCAGACCAGCTCAATCGGCAGTGTTACTGCGTCACTCTTGACCAAAAAGCCCTCAACGAGAGCCTACAGAGTCAATTTATGGGTGCCGAAAACGATCTTTCAGCGGTTCCTGAACTCCATCATTTTTTTTCCAATACGCCTGTTTTCGTCCCTCGAGCTGACATAGTGACGATGGAACGTATCGTTCAGGCGATCGAAGCAGCCGCCGAGCTTCCGTTGTATCGGGAGTACGCCCTGTCCTGGGCGCCGGAAATCGCACGTTTCGATCCAGGCCCCCTGGGGGCCTTCATGGGCTATGACTTTCACCTGGGCCCAGACGGTCCTCAGCTGATTGAGATTAATACCAATGCCGGCGGCGCGTTTTTGAACACGGTACTGGCGCGGGCTCAGCATCAATGCTGTGATCCATCTCAACAAACCGCAGCGACCAAGCAGGCACTGGATGAATTTGAGGATACGGTGTTTGATATGTTTCAACAGGAGTGGCGACGGCAGCGTGCTGACTCTATACCCAGTCGTTTGGCCATAGTGGACGACGCCCCAGAGACTCAATTTATGTTTCCCGAGTTTCAGCTGGCCCAACAGCTACTCCAAGCCCGAGGAATTGATACGTTGATACTCGAACCATCGGAGCTCGAATATGTCGATGGTGTATTGACAGCAAAGGGCAAGCCTATCGACATGGTGTACAACCGACTGGTGGACTTCGCGCTGGACGCCCCGGCTAATGAGGTGCTAAGGCGCGCGTATCTAGACGGCGCGGTGGTGGTAACACCCAATCCTCATGCACATGCGCTCATGGCCGACAAACGCAACCTGATCCTGTTGTCTGACCCCCTGACTCTACGCGACTGGGGGCTCAGTGAGGCAGAGGCTGGGTATCTGGAGCGCGCCGTGCCCAAGACCCGAGGGGTTTCAGCAAGCGATGCAGAAGAACTGTGGAGTGCGCGACGAGAACTGTTCTTCAAGCCGGTTGCTGGCCATGGCAGCAAAGGTGTATACCGAGGCAACAAGTTGACCCGGCGCGTTTTTGAAAACATTCTTAACGGCGACTATATCGCGCAGAACTTTGTTCCAGCGGGGGAACGGACCATGAGGATTGATGGCACCGTAACCACCAGAAAGGTCGATATTCGTCTTTATACCTATGCGGGAAAATGTTTGCTTGTCGCTGCACGTATATACCAAGGCCAGACCACTAACTTTCGCACGCCTGGCGGTGGCTTCGCGCCCGTGTTTCAGGTGTGAATATTTATCTATTTTTAATACGTCTTAGGTCATGCCTCACCTGACACTGATCATGGCTCAGCGGCCGACTGTGCTTATAGCTCTTTCAGGACACCGCCAATGGTTCATTTAATCACATATTAATCATCAACAAATCTTCATAACTTCATTGGTGTTTTCAGACAAGTATGCTGGCATTCAGCCAATGTTCTGTTTCGGCTTAGAGGCAAGGTTGCCTCAGAGTCATCAATTAAACGCGACAGAATAGGAGAACTAACATGACGCAGCGGCCGACCATACGAGTAGCAATCAATGGTTATGGTGTTATTGGAAAACGAGTGGCCGATGCGGTCGCCATGCAGGACGATATGGTGCTAGCCGGAGTCGCAGATACCGTCCATGACTGGCGAACACGAGTTGCCATTAGCAAAGGATTTCGACTGTATGGAGCCACTAATGCACATGCCGTCGCCATGTACCAAGCAGGTATTGCCATTTCCGGCACGCTGAATGATTTGCTCGATGAAGCTGACATCGTAGTGGACTGCACCCCCAAACATGTGGCCAGCCAGAATATCGAAATATACCGGCAGCGTGGTCTCAAATTTATTGTCCATGGCGGCGAGAAACATGAGACTACTGGCCATTCATTTGTTGCCGAAACCAGTTACGCCTCGGCGGTCGGGCGCGACTGTACTCGCGTCGTGTCATGTAACACAACGTCAATCGTTCGTACTCTTACAGCCCTTAAACACCGCGGCTTACTTCTTCGCGCCCGCGGCACATTACTACGTAGGGCGACGGATCCGTGGGAAAGCCATCTGGGCGGAATTATGAATACGGTAGTGCCCGAGCGGGATATTCCCAGCCACCAAGGCGCAGACGCCCAGAGCGTTGACCCTGACCTTGATATCGTAACGATGGCAGTCAAGATCCCCGAAACACTTGCCCACCTGCATTATTGGTCGGTACAACTAACCCGTCATGCAAGCAAAGATGAAATACTGGATGCGTTCCGCGCCTCCTCTCGTATTGCCTTGATTCGGACCGACGACGGTTTAACCGCTATCAACGCCGTTAAGGAGCTGATGGCCGATCTCGGCCGGCCTCACGATAGCTTATATGAAGTCGCGCTTTGGGAAGACATACTCAAAGTTCAGGGTGATGAGTTGTTCTATACCTATATGGTCGACAATCAGGCCATTGTGATCCCGGAAACGATTGATGCGATACGCGCACTTACCGGAATTGAACCTGATGCTGATCTGTCGATACGCAAAACCAATGCCAGCCTCGGAATCGGCTCCCTTTCCAGCGTAATCTATAGGCCATAAATGTGAACGGTCATTCAAGGTTCCCCCAGCAAAGCTCGCATTCAGCGGTTGGCACCGGAGAGCCTCTCAAGACTGAGTTCACACTTTTCACAGAAGGGGACGAACTTTACGCAGCGATGGCACGCTCGATTCGCGCGGCAACCCACCGTGTCTTTCTGGCCTCTTATATTCTGGCCGCAGACGAAGTCGGAACCGTGTTACTCAATGAACTGATGCGCCAGTCCCGGCGCGGCCTTGATGTACGCGTTCATGTCGACGCCTTGGGCTCCAGTAGCTGCCTTCCTCTGCGTCATCGGCGTCAGCTTAGGGCGGCCGGGGTACGTCTGCAACGCTTCCATCGCTGGAGTTGGCGACAGCCGATGCGTTACAACCGTCGTGATCATCGCAAATTGTTGGTGGTCGATGGCCAGACAGCGTATCTCGGCGGCTTCAACATTCACCGTGAAGGCTCCCAACGATTCTACGGCTTAACACGGTGGCGCGATGCTCACGCTTGCTTTGGTGGGATACTGGCCGCAGAGGCCGAGGCTCTGTTTGACGCTTTCTGGTGCGGTCACCCCGACGGAGACCCACTTAAAAGTAATGAGGGTGACAGCCGGATTGTGCCTAATACCACGCGCAGGTGCCGTATCCAGCTACGGTGTACCATTAAGGACCAGCTGGTAACAGCGTCAAAGAGCATTTGGCTTGTGACACCTTATTTTGTTCCCGACCGAGGCTTGCGTAGGCAACTTATCTTCGCCGCGCGCCGGGGAGTCGACGTCTGTATTCTGACCACCGAAAAAACGGACTCAGCACCTGCACAATGGGCTGCCCGGGCTTTTTACGGTGAGCTCATCGAAAACGGTGTCCGCATATTCGAGTACACACCACGTTTTTTGCATTCAAAAGTTCTCCTTGTTGACGATATCTGGGGAAGTATAGGGACAGCCAACTTCGACTACAGAAGCTTGTTCATCAACTATGAACTAACGTTAATTTCAAGGAGTCGTCAGTTGATCAGTCAGTTGAGAGAAACCTTTTTGGATGATCTAAAGAACTCGCATGAGATAACTTTGGTGGACTGGAAACATCGTGGATTCATCAATGGCATCTACGATGTATTTGGACGATTTTTACGAAAGTGGCTTTAAGTAGTTAACTAGGATGCTCATGCCTATTGTCCTCATTGTTGTTCCATGATGTAGCCGCGAATCTCTGTCAGGATCCCCACCGCATGAGCGCAGAGCCGTACACTTGGCCGATGGAGCAGGTGCCAAAGATCTCACGCAAATTAGTTATCGCGGAGGCGATCGGATACACCATAAATTAGTGGTAGGCTCTTGCGCGCAATCTTAACGATGGCCGCACCTATATCGACAACAATCTGTAGGCGAGCCTTGCAATACATAGCGCTGAAGCATAAGTACTATTTGTTCAAGTATTGGATGCATATGCGCGAAAATCCGAGGGAAAACTCAGCGACTGAAGACTGAGCTCAGCGCAGATTGTGCAGCGCTCGGAGCGAAGCGCGGAGTTGCAATTGTTCAGATATGGTTGATCTATAAAAAAGGTGTCTATACTTTTTATACTTAAATCGGCAGGATTCCTCGATCGTAAAATCGTTGGAATCCTAACGGGACCTTCCAGCGCAACTACAGTGATTGCCGACGTTATCAAAGGGGATACCTTATGTCATATTGGCGCTTTTTCGGCATGATCGCCACGTCCACGATCGTAATGTTCTGTCTGATGTACGCAAACTCCTATGCATGGGAACACCTGTACTACAGCGAGAGCCGCGTCTACATGGCGGTCTACATGGGCGCCATGATGGCGGTCATCATGTTGTTCTTCATGCTGAGCATGTATTCAAACAGAATCATTAACATCGCCATTTTCGCTGGCAGCGCCCTTGTCTTCGCCGGCGCACTGTTTCTGTTCCGCAGTCAGGATTTCATCGAAGACAAGGCCTGGATGAAGGCGATGATTCCGCATCATTCCATCGCGATCCTCACCTCGCGTCGGGCCGAAATCACCGATCCGCGCGTGGCGAAACTGGCCGAAGAGATCGTGCTGGCGCAGGACCGCGAAATTTCCGAGATGCGGTTCTTGGTTGAAGACATCGACCGTAATGGCAAAGCCGGTGCCGACGCGGCTCTTGGGAAATCGAGCGAACAAGCTCGGGTGAAGACAGTAGCCGAAGCGTTAGCCACCTCCGTTATTGCCGGCATTCGCCCAGCCCCGCTGACCGAAGCCGAAATCACCCGTGCTCTTGGCAGCGATGCGACCTGTCGCTTTGACCGCGCGGTTGATGCTGATCCGATTCTGGCGACGGTGGACGGACGTGGCGTTGCTAAGATCTCCGGCTCGCTGATACTGCTGAAAGGTGACGGCACGACGATGGAGGCCGAAGGTATTCGCATGACGCTGATTTCGCGAGAAGCCGATGCGGGCGAAGGTGCGGATCTGATCTTCGACCTGATGACCAAACCGCCGCTGCGCGTAGGCTTCAACGGCTACTGGACCTGCAACTAAAGGAGGCTTTGATGCCCCGCGATATACAGACGAAGAAGGCTGTGCTGTACAGGATGGTTATGCCGAAACATACCTGCCCTTATGGCCTCAAGTCCAAGGACTTGCTGGAGCGTGAGGGATTCGAGGTTGAGGATCACTATCTGGAGACTCGCGAGGATACCGACGCCTTCATGCGCGAGCATGACGTCAAAACGACGCCGCAGACTTTCATCGGTGATGAGCGGATCGGCGGCTATGACGATCTTCAGATTCATTTCGGAAAAAAGGACCCGGAGACCGACGACGCAACCTATCAGCCGATTATCGCGCTGTTCTCAATCTCGGCATTGCTTGCGCTGGCTTTCGCCTGGGTCGCGCTACCGTCGGTCTTTGCATGGCAGACGCTGGGCTGGTTCATCTCAATCTCCATGGTCCTGCTGGGTCTACAGAAGTTGAAGGATATCGAGAGCTTCTCGACCATGTTTCTGAACTATGATTTACTGGCGAAGCGCTGGGTGCGTTATGGCTACGTCTATCCGTTCGTCGAGACGGGCGCAGGCCTTTTGATGACGGCGACGGTTCTGCCGTGGCTGTCGATCCCCGGTGCGCTTTTCATCGGCACTATGGGCGCGGTGTCGGTCTTTAAAGCCGTCTACATCGACAAACGTGAGCTGAAGTGCGCGTGTGTCGGCGGCGATAGCAACGTTCCGCTGGGCTTCGTCTCCCTGACTGAAAACCTTATGATGGTCGGCATGGCGGTGGTGATGGCCATCGTGCTCTTCACCTAGTGCCGATTCTTCGATTACGGCGCGGTCATCCGGAAGCGGGCAACCGATGACTCTGGCGATTGCGCTGGCGGCGCTCCTAATCGCCGTCTGCACTGCAATCCATTACGGCGTGCTGCGGTTCGCGTCACAGTTCGTGACGCCGTCCCGCCATCCGGGACACTGCCTTGCCGTCACTGTTGCCGCGATCGTGCTGGCCCATACGTCCGAGGCACTGCTCTATGCGGCCGGCTTCTGGATTGCTGTGCATGACCTGCAGATCGGCGACCTCGTATCGTCCGCAACCAGCGACGGCAAGCCCCTCATCTTTATGGACTACTTTTACTTCTCGCTGGTCAATTTCACGACACTCGGACGAGGCGATCTCACGCCCGGCGGACACCTTCGATTCATGACCGCAATGGAGGCCTTTCACGGCTTTCTGCTGATCACGGCATCCGGAACCTTCGTTCTGCAGATCATGGGCGGCAAAAAACCTTTCGCAAGCTAGCAAAGCGCTATCGCGATTAAGTGTCTTTGCGCAGCGCTTTATAAACTCATGTCATGACGACGACGTTGACCTTTTTAAAAACGTTCTGGACGAACGTGGTTGTCACTTTGGTCAGTCTAATCGCGTTCGATATGCTTCGAAGCCAACCACCCAAGAAACATCCATCTTGTGGAATAGGCCAGCAACATAGGCAAAATCAGCCACTGGGCAAAAGACACCACCATTTACCGCTTAGCCTGACTGGACACTAGATTTTTTCTCGTCGTAAGCGTAAAGCGTTCATTACCACAGACAGAGACGACGCACTCATTGCGAAAGCGGCGAACATTGGGCTTATTAAAATACCGGTAAAGGGATAGAGCACCCCCGCGGCGATAGGAACCCCAGCTCCGTTGTACACCAATGCAAAAAACAGGTTTTGTTTGATATTGCGCATTGTGGCAACCGACAGTTTTCTGGCACGAACAATTCCGTCTAGATTGCCCTTGACCAACGTAAATCCGGCGCTTTCAATGGCGACGTCAGCACCGGTTCCCATGGCAATACCCACATCCGCCTGAGCAAGAGCGGGGGCGTCGTTGACTCCGTCGCCCGCCATCGCCACTTTGTGGCCCTCGGCCTGCAGCTCGCGGATAATGCGAGCCTTGTCTTCCGGTAGCACGTCGGCGCGGATTTCATCGATGCCTAACTTCGCGGCAACAGCCTTGGCAGTTCGCTCGTTGTCACCGGTTGCCATAATAATCCGAAAACCCAACTCATGAAGTGCACGCAACGCCGCAGGAGTCGTTTCTTTGACCGGGTCAGCAACGCTGACGAGGCCGGCTACCGCACCATCCAATACCACGAACATCACTGTTTCACCTTCGTCACGTCGGGTGTTGGCAACATCAACCAAATGGCCTCCATCTAGTCCCAGCTCCTCAAGCATTTTGGCATTGCCCAGAGCCACCGGCTTGCCGTCAACCATTCCTTTAACCCCTTTACCTGTTACTGCCTCAAAATCATCGGCTTTACCGAGTGCCACATTACGAGCTTCGGCACCAGCAACAATCGCTTCAGCCAGAGGATGCTCAGACCCCTTCTCCAGCGTGGCCGCCAGCCTCAGAACCTCGGCCTCATCATGGCCCGATTCTGGCAACACCGCGACGAGCTTGGGCTTTCCTTCCGTTAAGGTACCGGTTTTGTCTACCATCAAGATATCAACCTTGGCAAAACGTTCCAGAGATTCTGCGTTTTTTATAAGCACACCCAGTTGGGCTCCACGACCGGTTGCGGTCATGATCGACATGGGGGTTGCAAGGCCCAATGCGCATGGGCAGGCAATAATCAACACGGCAACCGCCGACACTAGCGCATAAGACAGGGCGGGTGCCGGCCCCCAGACAGCCCAAGCGATAAAAGACAGCACCGCTATCCCAATCACGGCCGGTACAAATTTACCGGCCACCATATCGGCAAACTTCTGAATCGGCGCTCGACTGCGCTGGGCATTGGCGACCATTTCAACAATCTGGCTCAGCATGGTATCCGCACCCACCCGAGTGGCCTCCATGACGAAGCTACCCGTACCATTAATCGTGGCGCCGGTGACTTTCTCACCAGATACCTTTTCCACTGGTAACGGCTCACCGGAAATCATCGATTCATCGATGGACGACCGGCCTTCGACAACCACACCGTCTACCGGCACTTTATCACCAGGGCGCACACGCAGATGGTTGCCGACTTGTACATCTTCAAGGGGAATCTCTACCTCGGTGTCATCTGATTTGATCAGTCGTGCGGTTTTAGCCGCCATATCCAGTAATGCGCGAATGGCCTTGCCAGTACCTTCGCGGGCCCGAAGTTCCATCAGCTGGCCCAGCAGAACCAGCGTGACGATAACGGCGGCGGCTTCGAAATATACACCGACGTGACCGCCAGCTCCGCGAAATCCGTCCGGGAATATACCCGGTGCCAACACCGCAACAATACTGAAAATATAGGCGGCACCCACCCCCATACTAATCAGGCTGAACATGTTCAGGTTCATGGTGCGAAACGAATGATAACCACGGGTAAAGAAGGGCCAGCCTGACCAGAAAATCACCGGCGTCGCTAATGCCAGTTCAATCCACTGCGACATGCGTTCACCAAAAAAGTCGCGAACCGCCGTGATACCAACGAAGGGCGCCATAGTCAGGATCAGCAAGGGTATTGAAAGGACCAGTGCGACCCAGAAGCGATGAGTGAAATCCACAAGTTCCGGGTTGGGCCCCTCATCACCCACTGCGGCGGATTCAACCTCCAACCCCATTCCACAAAGCGGGCAGGCTCCGGGTTTGGCTTGGCGAACTTGAGGGTGCATGGGGCAGGTGTAGACCGTTCCCTCATAACCGGTGGGTAGCTTGTTGTACTTAAGATCATCGTCTGATGCCTTTGGGTCGCTACCAGCATGATGATGAGATGCATGATCAGAGTGCGTGGTGCTATCAACCTCCTCTAATGGAACAAGATGCATCCCACATTTTGGACAATCTCCTGGCTCATCCGATACTACTTCGTGGTGCATCGGACAGGTGTATTGCGCGGTAGCTTCACTGAGTACTGACGTCCCAGAATTGGCTGTGCTATTTTTTGAGGACATAATTCAACCATCCTTTTGATTGTTATCTTCAATCCAGAAGATCAGGTTTCACACTTTATGAGAAGACACTATGATGTTTTATCATCACTGCTTTTTCGTGAAGCGGCGGCGAGTTTTTGCCACTGCCCCCAGCGAGGAATAAACATAGGTACCTGCCGCTGATAGGCGCCGTACTCCTCACCAAACTGCTGCAACACTTGCTGCTCCTCGCGTCGAGCTAGCCATGTGTAGACCAGTACGATGACTGGAAACAGGCCGACCGAGAACAGCGTTGGCCAATGCACTACGCCTTCGCCGAACAGCGCAATGAACAGCCCCGTGTACTGTGGATTTCGTACATACGCATACAGCCCGTCTGTCACCAGACGGTTTTCTCTACGGGCCTTGTGAACCTGGCGCCATCCCTGAATAAAGAGCCCGATCCCGATGAACGCAAGTGCATAGCCGAGTAGCATAGAGATCAGCATGCCGGTTTCGCCTAGCCCTACCAGGGTCGACCACAAATTGGCGCTGACATACTCGCTGTCCAGACCGAAAAAACGTACCAACAGATAGATGGTAAGTGGAAAGCCATACATTTCTGCATAAAGTGCGATGATAAAGGCCTGCACCACCCCGGCACCCGCCCATTCCCGCCAGTTCTTCGGTGCAAAATAACGATAAAAGAACCACGACACCAACACGATAACAATCAGTGTGATACCCCAGGCTCCAGCGTTGTTGAACGATTCATTCATGGTTTGATATACCTATATGCGGCCTAAAGGTCTGGTGTGTGAAATCAGATTAATGGCGACCGTGTTGCGTTATCCAAGTCGAGCGTGTCCAGTTGTGACACTATGGCTTGCCTGATCGATTGAGGATCACTGCCATTAGCCAGCAGCAGACCTGCGGTATCAAGCGTTCCCCCATGATTGGTGTAACCGAAAGCCAGCGTGCGATCCCGTCCCAGATCGAGGGGGCGGCAAATCCCCAGCAGGGTTTCCGGTCGCATATGGCACACAAACACTCGTAGCTTTATGTCGCTGGTAAACAGTGCGGCTCTACTCTGGCTGGATGATTGATGTTCCGCTTCTACCTCATCCCGAGGGTCGCGGAAACGGCCCGGCTCCAAGAGGCAGACAACTGCGCATGAAATGCCTTGGTGGCTGAGATCGTCAGCCACTACTTGGCAAACTTGTAGTTGATAAGCGCCGACGGCGATTAACTGCACGTCGTTACCTTCGCTAAGCGCAATAGCACCATCGCGCACCAATTGCTCGGCTTGGTGACTATCCAGTGCTGTCGGCAACCTACCTTTGGGAATCGTCATGGCCCACACTTGACCTTGAGTCTGGTAGCAAGCATTAAGGCTCGCCATCGCACTGTTACTGTCTGGCGGATAGACAACGCGGGCAATGTCACTCATCTCTCCCATTAACACATCGCCAAAGGCTGGGTCTTGGTGAGACTGCTCGTTTTTGCCATTTTCCCAGAGGTGCGACGTGGCAATGACAGGGACCGAAAGCCAGCGAGCCGGCCGACCCACGCGTTGCTGGTGCCTGGCAAAGATAATTTCTTGGCGGAGGGCTCCGACCATTTTCATGGCAAACGCTTCATAGGAAACCACCAGATTAAGGCCCCCCTTATTACCCAGCGCGGCACTGACTACTGCTTCTTCATTGAGTGCCGTGATCACCGAACCGTGCAATGATTCGGCCAGCCCAGATTCTGGTGCCAAGGCACGGTGTTTCAGTAAATCGAGGGTCTGGTTCATCTGGTTGCTGCGCAGTTCATCCGGATTCCCCAGTCGTACACGCAAAGCTGGGTTGGCTTTCACAAGCGCCACAAATAGCTGATCGACGGCCGCCATGGGCGAGTTCAGCTCCCCCATTTGCAACCACTTAGGGGCGGGTACTGTCTGTAGCACCACCTCACGGCAACTCAAGGGGTGATCTTTTTCCGCCGGTCGATGATCTGCGGTGTGGGTTGCTAGTACTTCCTTTGCTCGGCGCATCTCGGTTTCAGGCACAAAGAGACGAGCCACGGAATCGTTAAAATAGGTGCGTGACGCGTCATCGAATTTTGGTATGGCCGGCAACGGGGTGCCATGGGCGGCATTGGTACCCGCGCCATAAAAACCGTAGCCTTTTATTGTTTCACCAATCAGGTAAGGCAGCCTTACCGGATACGCCATGGTGCCGGCACGCACTTGGTCACTACACGCCTGCAATCTCGACTCCGCCTCGAAAATTCCCCAGATAAAGGCCGCCGGATCCCGTCCGTCAATGACGATGGGATGGAACCCATTCAACTTCAGGTGCTGTCGAAACCAATCGGTGCCGCCCTGCAAAAAGATGGTCGAGCGCTGATCAATGCGACGTCCGTTGGCAATCATTACCGGTGTCACCAGGCCACAGTCCTCGGCGCGCCACCAACGACTGGCCCAGTCGCTTCCCCGCTGCTCTTCAAAGGCACCATCACTCAGAAAAGCAACCAGCCGTTCCTCTGGCAACGGCATATGGGTATATTGCAGTTCGGCAAACCCCAGATAACCCCCTTCAATCAGCCCGCCGGCCGTGTGAGGGTTTACGTGGCTGCCGAGTGGCGCCTCGGGGGTGCCATCGGGGTTGATGGCATAGCTGTAAAAATCACTTACTAACCGTGTCAAACCGTCCTCATCGAGGGAGTAGCGAGCTTCTTGCTCCGGGTGAAGGTTCCCAAGCAAGGTATTGACACTGTCTATCGCTGCCACACAGTGGCCCTGGCCCATCAGCCAACTGCGAGTGATTCCCGCCAGTGAATTGGCGGCGGTGTAACCAATATAGGCTGGCACCATGTTCAGCGAGCCGCCAGTATGACCCTGAGGGTTTTCCTTGAAATCGCTGGCCGCTAACGGCTGTCCAGACAAGTCTACTTTGTTGGCATACGTCATGTGGGCCACCAACCACATGGCGGCGTTAGTCAGGGTATCCGCTGCGACGAAGGTCGCCAACGCATCGTCAAGCGTGTTGTAGCGCCCAGAGCAGATAAGCTGCTGGCACAAATCGAACACACGCACCTGGGTCAAATCCGTGTGTTCGACTACGCCGCGACCGTGTGCCCAGCCGGCAAACTTGGTGTAGCGCCTGCGGTATTGTGCGGCACGCTGCTGGACTCTGTGTGAGTCCTCAATGGAATAGCAATCCATGGTCACTCCTTGATAGCCGTAAGGACATTTCAGGTTTCTAACTTAGCTTTGCTTTTCAGACTCGCACTCTGGATTGGTAGCCAGCACCTCCACTTCGAAACGGGTGTTCTGACGCAGATGAACCCTCATGGCCTCAAGGACCTCGATTCTTACCTTAACGGTAATCCATTTGCCCGGTGAGGGTTCATCTATCAGGCTTTACCAGCATGTTGGTTACGTTGCTCTGCTGCATGGGGGTTTACAGACATCCCGCAAACCGGGTCTTTTACAGCGTGCTCACTCATTCGGTGTCTTCGGTTTGTCTGCTGGCCAATCGGCAAAAGCGATGAAATACAACAGGGCCAGATTGACCATCGGAATCAGTATCAGGAAGCCCAGCCAGCCCGGATATCCCGCACGCTGGCAGATTCGCCAGACCGGTATGACGGCGACAATGGCAATGACCAGCATCCATATCCAATGCCCAGGCCACATAGTGTTACCAAGCATATTCCCTTCCATCATGGGGTTACCCTCCGATTACGTTATGAGTGGTCGTGTGTATGGGGCTTCTTACTTTCAAGCGCCTTTCGTCTGACGGAAGACGTCAGGAACATCTGCTCGGCAACCGCAATGACAATCATGGTGACCACGGCCACACCGATCACAAAGGGGTCTGAGTTCAGTTTGACCCAGAAAAAACCGCCCAGAACCAGCAGATCCAGGACGATTGCCACTGCTGGCACCCACCTAGTGGCTTTCACATCTTGATGCAGGTAGCGCAGCACCCCCCAATGAATGGCGATATCCATAATCAGATAAAAGACGATACCGAGCGCCGCAATTCTTGAGAGGTCAAAAAATGCGGTGAGAATCAAACCCAGCACTACCGTGTAAACAAGCGTATGTTTTTGGATACTGCCCGGCATCCCAAAGTGGCTGTGGGGTACCAGTTTCATCTCGGTTAACATGGCGAGCATGCGGGAGACGGCAAAGATACTGGCGAGGATGCCCCCAGTGGTGGCCATCATGGCAATCGCCACGGTGAACCACAGGCCATAATCACCCAGTGCTGGGCGCGCTGCTGCGGCCAAAGAGTAGTCTTGAGTCTCAATGATTTCGGCGAGAGATAGATTACTTGCTACGGCAAAGCCCACCAGTGTGTAGATCACCACGTAGGCGGCAATGGAAATCACAATCGCGCGACTTATATTGCGATGGGGGTCTTTCACTTCAGATCCGCTGTTGGTTATGGTGGTAAACCCCTTAAAGGCCAGTATGCCCAGAGCGGTTGCACCAAGAAAGTTACCGATGATGCCGGTTTCACCACTGCTGGAAAAATCGACCGCAAGACTATCGGCCAACCAGACGCCCACCAAGCCAAAGACAAGAATGCCGCTAATTTTAAGGACACCGATGAACCATGAGACGCCCTGAATCCAACGGTTTCCAAGCAGGTTGATCAAGAATGCCACCAGAATTAGCGCTACGCCCAATACAGACACCATGCGTCCGCCTTCATCTCCACCGAACAGTTGCATGGCGTAGGAACCAAACGTACGGGCGAGAAAGCTCTGAGCAATGACCATTGAAAAATACATCAGCAAGGCATTAAACCCCGTCGCCAGACGATCGCCATACGCCTTATGGAGGTACATACCAATGCCACCTGCTGACGGGTAGGCGTTGGAGATTTTGATATAGGAATAGGAACTGAAGGAAACAACGATGGCGGCAGCCAGAAAGGCCAGTGGAAAAAGTGCACCCACCATCTGGGCCATTTGTCCGGTGAGCGCAAATATACCGGCACCGATCATGACACCGGTGCCTAGCATGACCGTGCCTACGAGCGTCAGACTTCCTTCCTGATAACGAGTGGCTCTGTCTTGCTCCTTACTCATTTAACCTCCTGTTATTTTTTCATCGGTGGCATTTTTGAACAGCAAGTCGGCTCATGTTTGGCATTGGCACGAACGTTATCATCCGTAAAGTGGTACCACGCGATTTTTTGGCGCTGCCACCAGCTGCGCTTCAAACGGCCTCCTTGAGCCTCAATCAGGTTAATCAGTTCGTCGGTAGACCAACGAGTGCCATCAAATATCACGACAAGCCGGCTTTTTGGCTTACCTTCCGCGAAATCGACGCACGGATGATGATTCAGCTCCTGAATAAAGTCCTCCCACTGGATCTCAGTAAGGCCTTCGACTGCCAGTTTGCGCCGAAGCAGAAATTGCGCCTGGCTTGTTGCTTTATGAGCTTTGGCCATGACCTCAAACCTCTCAGTTGGTTTACCCAGTTTCTATAACAACACCTCAACCTGAATTCCAACTGAAAATTAAGCAGAAAAACGCTCCGTTTATACCAAAAATTTAGTTACATCAAATCAGTAATTTGTGATGAATTAACTATAGACCTAGATGCAATAATCAAACCTTCTGCTGTGATACGACGGGTATTGAAGCCCTTATTAATCTGCTTAGTAATTTAAGCCTTAATAAGTAGAGCAGTTGTTACTATTCCTCATTAACCCAACTAAGCTTTTTCTGAACATACTGAAATATTTGCTGTTCAGAGAGCATTCAGATTAAGCAATAACACCGTCGAGTCCTGTTTTGAGCAAGAAAAGGGAACAACAAATGAGATTACTGCTGGTAGAGGATGACCGACTGCTTGCTGACGGGCTTGCCAACCAACTCGAAAAGGCCGGTTTCAGCGTTGATATTACGTACACTGCCAGAGAAGCAATGATTTTGGGTGTGCAGGAAGACTATAGGACCGCGGTGTTAGATCTCGGTCTGCCAGATGGAAATGGTCTGGATGTTTTGCGAAAGTGGCGCCAGAGTCACGCTAATTTTCCGGTATTGATCCTCACAGCACGAGGTGACTGGCAAGACAAAGTAAGCGGCTTGAAAGCGGGTGCAGACGACTATCTCGGCAAGCCATTTCAGACTGAAGAACTGATTGCCAGGCTGAACGCCATCGTGCGTCGAAGCGAAGGAAGAGTTTACTCGTCGCTGAAGGCGGGCCGTTTTGAACTGGACGAAAACCGGCAGTGCTTAAAAGTTGAAGATGGCACCGAGCACAGTTTAACTGGCACCGAGTTCCGCTTGCTTAGATGTCTGATGAGCCACCCGGGCCATATTTTTTCCAAGGAAAAGCTAATGGAGCAGCTTTACAATCTTAATGAGAGCCCAAATGAAAACGTCATCGAAGCTTATATTCGGCGCCTGAGAAAGTTGGTCGGCCCGGATACCATTGCAACGCGACGCGGTCAGGGGTACTTATTTAATGACGTTGTTTAGAAAACCGGTATCCATAAAAGGGACACTCCTGATCCTGCTGTTGCCAGCGGGTATCGGTCTGATGGTAATCGCGTGGCTGGTACACGGCTTACTTCTAGAGAGAATGTCGAAAGGGTTTATTGAAAGTCGTTTAAAAGATGAAGTGACCTTTCTAGAACACCATATTCGTCGAGCTGAAGGAAAAATCGATATGCTTCAGACTGATGATTATTTCGAAGAAGTCTTGCACCATGCTTATATTATTCAGTCACCGCTTCAAACGGTCATATCCCCACAATCTTGGCGTCCGCTACTGAGTCCCTTGTTGAAGTCAAATGAACAGGAAAGTATCCAAGTACACAATGTGGAGCTAGCCAACGTACTCTTTGACATTCTCGCCTATCGCAACACATTTGTTATTAATGACACGCCAATCACGGTGATTGTTGCAGAAGATATGAGGGCCTTACGAAATATTCAAGCGGAATTGCATGCATGGACGGGCATTATATCTACTTTGCTGATTCTTTTGCTTGTGGGAGTTATCTGGGCTGGCATTACTCTGTCGATGCGGCCCGTTGTCTCGCTTCAGGCCTCACTCAAAAAATTGCAGAGCGGTGAAATATCACGGATTAACGCCCAGGCACCGGAGGAATTTCAACCGCTGGTACAACAACTTAATCAACTCCTTGATTCACTGGATCAACGACTTGATCGCTCCCGTGATGCACTCGCGAATTTGTCTCACAGTGTCAAAACGCCCATCGCAGCCGTTCGGCAGATCCTCGAAGACACCAGCCGCCCGCTCGATCATCACTTGAGGCATGAAATGGGGTCACGCCTCGGAGATATTGACAAGCAGCTTGAAGCAGCAATTCGACGCGGTCGATTTGCCGGACCGCATGTAGGTAAAAGTGCCTACCCCGTTAAGCAAGCCCGTGATCTTTTGTGGATGCTCGGCCGGCTTTATCCAGAAAAATCATTCGAATTGTCCACGTCACTCACTGATGAATTTCGATGGCCAATTGAGCAGCATGATCTAAACGAAATATTGGGAAACTTGCTCGATAATGCCGGAAAATGGTCCGCAGCATGCGTTGAACTCGCTTTAGAGCAACATAACCGCTTGGCTAAAATTATTGTAACCGATGATGGATCTGGGGTTGCAGAGAGTGAAAGGATGCACTTAAGTCAAAGAGGGCGCCAACTTGATAAACAAACTCCCGGTCATGGACTTGGTCTTGCTATCGTTAGCGAGATTGTTGCTCGATATGGGGGCCAAGTCTCGTTTTCAGCAGGGGCAAAAGGAGGTTTGAAAGTACTAATCGAAATTTCTATTTAATGCTTTCTGAATACTGGATCTCGGCTAAGGCAATGCCGCAGTTCCGCTTGTATAATCGATGCTGAGATAAGTAGTAAGAAAAACTCCTCCATTGTCTTAATGGCATTCTCCTCTCTCATTTTCGGTAGCATTTGATAATAAAATATTGAACTGATTGTCTCCCGCCTAAGTAGAGGCATTAACCAGTAACTACAGTGTAGGGTGTTTCTGTTGATGCCCGTTTCTCTGAATACCTCAGCTATTTTCTGCTTTCTCTCGCCCAAGATTCGAGACAGATGACATTTCATCATTTTCCTACCAACGATATAAAACAGGCATAGCGGCTTTTACTATGCCTGTTTATCTGCTCTGAAAATTGATGCATTAGCTTGCCGGTGGCGTGTCTTGCTCAGCAGCCTCTTCTTGATCTTCCACATAACTCAATAGCTCTCCAGGTCCACATTCGAAGTACTTGCACAGTGAATTGATGGTGTCTGTGTTAGTGACATTCCCTGGAACATTGGCGATTCGCGTCAGTGTGGCTCTGCTGATCCCCGTTTTTTCGCTGACCTCGGACAGAGTAATGCGCCGCTTTTCACGGAATGATTTTTCGTCCAACAGTTTGATAAGCAAAATCCTAATCATGAGTCATCCATAAGGCATATTTTCATCAAGTCTATCAAATGAATCATACATGACGCAAAACAAGCGTTGACAATGCTCTTAAATGAGTTAATCTCGTCTCATAAGGTTTAAATGAGTCATGTATGAGTCAATTGGAGGTGGATATGAATACCTATCTAACAACTGAAGAGCTGTCTTCTCGTATCAAGTACGACGTACGCACCATCCGTCAGTGTCTGAAAGACTCTGTGCTGTTTGAAGGGGTGCACTATATCCGTCCGTTTGGTGGTCGGAAGATTTTGTTTATTTGGGAGCGGGTGGAAGAAACCATGCTGCAAGGTCTGTCGGTTCACAATGCCATCGGCATGATGTAGGGGGCACACTATGGGAACGGTTAATACTCGCGATGGGCGTTTGTATCTGGATTTTCGTTTTAAGGGCAAGCGTTGCCGAGAGCAAACCAAGGTCTTAGATACGCCCGCCAACCGTAAGAAGCTCGAAAAGCTGCTGGCGCAAATGGAGCAGCAAATCAAGCTAGGTACATTTGATTACGCACATCACTTTCCTGACAGCCCTCGCGTTGAAGACTTTCGTCACATTGCGGTTTTAGAAGCGCAGCAGGCGACTGGAGGCAAAATGCGCTTTTCGGCTTTTGGCCAACAGTGGTTAGAAGAGAAACGGGTGGAGTGGCGCGAGAGTCAGTATGAAACCGTGGAGGGCATTTTGCGCTGCCACCTTGAGCCTGCGTTTGGTGCTGTCCCTATTGGTGCCATTACTAAAAGCGATATCTTGGCATTTCGTCTGTGTCTTTGTGCGGCCAATGCGGTGACCGGCAAGACGTTATCTGCATCACGTATCAACCATGTTATGACGTATTTGCGGCTTATTTTGAATGAGGCAGCAGAGCGCCTTGGGTATGAATCGCCTTGGCGTAATATTAAAGCCTTGCCGATGCCTCGTGCTGACATTCAGCCGTTCTCGCTAGAAGAAGTGTCTTTGTTGCTCGCTAAAGTGCGGCCAGATTTTAGACCTTATTACACGGTGCGCTTTTTTACTGGCATGCGCACTGGTGAGATTGATGGTCTGACTTGGCAGCATATCGATTTTGGTGCTCGGCTTATCCATATCCACCAGTCATTGGTGCGCGGTAAGTTAGGACCGACGAAAACCACGGGGTCTTATCGCACCATCCCGATGTCGCAACGGGTGTATGACGCTTTGTTTGAACAGTGGGGTAGGACGGGTGAGAAAAGTGTGTTTGTCTTTTGTGCTCGTAATGGAGAACCACTAAACCATCGCAATGTGACGCGCCGCGTATGGTATCCGCTGTTGGATCATCTGCAGTTGGCCAAGCGCAATCCCTATCAAACCCGACATACTGCCGCCACTTTATGGCTGGCGGCTGGTGAAAATCCTGAATGGATTGCGCGTCAGCTGGGGCATGCCAATACCTCAATGTTATTTCGTGTGTATTCACGTTACGTCCCTAATCTAGTCGGGCGAGATGGGGCCGCCTTTGAATCGTTACTTAATGCAGAGTTTACTGTGGAGGAAGAAGCATGAATCCATTACTTGTGGCGCAAACTCGCCCTGAACTGTTGTGGGCAGAAGAGCTGTTTAATGATGATTTTTCAGCGGTATGGCAGTTTCGTTCAGCCGAGCGTGAGGTAACGCTGTCGATAGTACCGGCACATATGCAAATGGTGTGTCCGGATGGGCAATGGGTGTTGGCTGAGTTGCATGGGCTAAATGATATGTGGCGTCTGGGATCGCTGTTACCGTTACCTGCGATCATCAATAAGCAGCAATTAGAGCGGCAACTCACGTGGCTGCCTCTGGATCAGCAAGCGCTGTTACAAGACGTATGGAGCATGTTGGCGTATATCGAGGATGAAACGCTGCGTGCATTTTTGTTAGAGGTACTGATGAACGACAGTATTATGGCGCCATTTTGCCAAAGTAAAGGCAGCCACCGTCACCATCACGATCAAGTAGGGGGCTTGCTGGCGCACAGTCATGAGGTGGCGATGACCGCTGCCATGCTAAGTACTCAATATCAGTTAGGTAATCGCTCTGCGTGGGTCGCCTTTATTGGTGGGCTATTACATGATATTGGGAAAATACGCTTGTATTACAATCAGTCGACCGGTGTTTGCGTGCAGCACGAGTCTTATAATTTTATGCTGTTGGCCGAACCGTTAGAGCGACTTAATACGCGTTCACCTCGATTGTTTGAAGCACTCAGTGCTTGCTTGTCCATTAAGGTCGGTCATTACACCGAGCCGTATCAAGTCGCGAATATCGTGCGTATGTGCGACCGGATTTCAGCCGACGTATCTAACTGGAAGCGCGCGTTTGTAAAGGTGCCAGAATATTACTGGTACGCTAAGTCTCCCCAAGATGACCAGCTGTATAAGCGGTTAGGGTAGGGTGAAAAGGTTGACTATAAGCGGGCTTTCCCATGGAAAACCCGCTTTTTTATTGGCTACTTTCTTCCTTGAGATCTGTTTTAAGCTCAGCGTCTATAGACTCGGTAGATACTTGCCAAGTCGCAATCTCATCGGCAGTAAACAATATGATGGCCAGTCTGTGCAGCATAATACGTAAGCTATGAGAGGAATAACTGAGCTTGTCAGCTTCTCGTCGTTGTGTTTCTTCTCGGTGTCGTAGGTTAAGCCAGCCAGATCCTTGATGGAATCGAGCATTCTGCTTCATGGGCTGGAGTTTTATCTGCAAAGAGCCACATTGCCACTGTTTAATGATTTTTTTATCGGTATAGCTAAGGGAGAGTTGCCAACGTGACCAGTCAAATATCTGACTGGCAATTACCATAAATTGCTGAAAGGTAGCTGAGTCATTGAACTCAATACCAGAACGTGAGCTATTGCAGTGAGTCAGCGTATATCTAATGATCCAACTTAGCTCATTTGATACATACAGTTCACGGCACCGTTTTATACCTAATGCCACATCGCGCATTTCTGCCACTCCAACCGGGTCTGGCGGGAGTAGCTGATGGCGACGACTACGAGGAAACAGCCGAGGCAAGCTTTTATCTGTGGTGAGCGCCCGCAGAGCCAACGCACTTTGGTGCCATCGCTGTATTTGTTCTGGCTCAAGCCTGTAGAACCAGGCCGTTTCTCGATAGTCATACCCCGTTTCAATTTTTTTCAATACCGCCAACATCGGCTCGTATTGACTTTTTCTGACTGATAACAGTGGCGTGCTTTGACTGCTCGTTCTTTTACTACTCTTAGGGCGCGATATTGGTTGTATATAAGGGGTCACTCGCTTGTGTAAGTAGACTGTAGTATTTATCGCATTAAGAGGGAGTTCTTCTTTAAAATATTGACGAATCCGGTGCGGCCTAAACCCTAACAGAGCCTGTGCTTGATCTCCGTTTAATGGACGCTTGTTATGTTGCAAATGTAACCCTAATAGCAAATCAGTAAAATGTAGATAGGTACTGAGTGTTATATCCGGGCTGCTATGGCCAGCAAATGCTGCCAACGCCGAATACCGATCTCGCAGACGGCCTTGGCCAGTAATCAGGGTACGAATCGTTTTGCGTTGCGCTGCATCATAGGGCAACAGCGCGTTGACTGGCTCTGGCATGGTCACGTAATCATCGTGTAGTAATAGCTGCATGCGGGAGAGAGCGCTATGGCGCAGGTGATAGAGACGAAAATAAAGTCCACCACTTAGCTCTTTCAATAGGGCGCCTACCGCCAATGATAATGAAGAGGTGTCCAATGGCTCATGAGGGTTTTCCCCTTGATAGAACAATAATTCGGTGGAATTGTTATTGCTGCGGATCCTACGTTCACCTAAGTACTCTGCAAGCAGTTGTTTTTCTTCGGTGGTTAACAATGGAAACAAGGGGACTTTACGCAAGGCGGCTTCGGTTTTATTATTTCCGTGTTTGTTTTTTCGCACGAATAGCCAAGCAGTGGCAGACGGCTCAATATCTAATAAACGTAGTTTGGACAGCTCACTCGGTCGAAGCCCAGTGCGGTAAGCCATGATCAGAAAGCATATAAACATTCTCTGCTGACTTTCACCGAGATCCTGAAAGTACTGAAACTGCCCTAACAGAGCGGAAAACAGGGGTTCATCCACAATGGCGGCACTGACATAGACGATACTGTTAGTGCTCTGGTGTAGAGGCTCAGGTATAGGCGGAAAGCCAAATTGTTGCACGCCGAACAGGTGTAGATCTTCCAGGCGACCTGCTCGATATTCTCGATTCTTTTGACTGCCTGGCCGGTTGAGCATTGATAAATACAGATCATGAAAATCTTCACTACTGTAGCTAAATAGATCCTGCTGGTCCGTGGCCAGCAACCAGTCAGACCCAATACTAGAGAGATACCGTTGCGCGGTGGATTCGGAGTTTTTGCGTTCTGTTAGATGATTAAGTAGCCAATTGACGAAGGTAGCTTCAGGCAGTAAAAGTTCTTCGCTGCTAATAGTCTGCAATTCAGTGATGATGCTACGTTTGCTTTTAGGGCGGGCAGGATCTTGGCGAAAGGCCTCTCTTAACCGAGTCAACAAGTAGGACTGAGAATGGTGACCAGCAGGCTGCGATACGCGACGGCTGGCTAAATTAGGATAAAGTCTCAGTTGTGAAAAATGATGAGCATGACAGGTAAACAATGAGGGCTGTAGAAGCCGCTGCCAGTAGCAGGAGGGCAAGCTGGTGCTGGGTTGCTTACCGATAGCATACTCCACTAACGCTTGAGGTAGCTCAATGCCTTGCTGATGTTCCGCGACTGTAATGCCACCGTGGGCGATCTGAGTTTTGGACAAATGGGTTTTTAGCTCGCCGTTGAGTAAGGCCAAGCATTTATCTGTGGAGGCTGGAGGCTCCCAGTTGTGAGGTTTGTGCTTTAAGAACTGGCGCAAAACCCCAAGGCTGATGGGGTCGGGAATATAGACGACCTCACAGTGGGGCTGCCGTTTGTTCGTCTCTTGTTCTTCTCTATATAAATTACTTGCCAGTGTTCGACCAGGTGCGGGTTCCAGTACTAGCCAGCAGCACTCGCTATCGCCCCTTAACGGTTTTGGCTGGTTTATGGCCTTAGCCAGAGCCGGCCACAGTGTTGGGCGATTAAGTCCTCCATAAAGCACCGTAGTTAATAACAATCTAGCAAATAGCGCATCAGGTTCTAGAGTCTCACCGTGCAAACTTTCGAACCATTGGTGCTCGGCCTCGGCGACTAAGTGCGAGTTTTGCTGCCAACTTAGGGTGCGAGTTGGTCGGCGTCGGCGCAGCATGATATAGGGAGGTGGCACCGGTACCGACCAAATTTCCTGCCGGTTACCCAACTCTAGTTGGCGGCACAAAAAACTGTAAGCGTGGCGGTAAGCCCCCACACTTTTTAGCTCCAACTGTAATGATTGCTCTATTTTTGGCCATGCTTGTTCAAAGCCGCTAGCATCAGGGCTGGGGTGTAGTATCTGCGGAAGGTGTCGTCGAACGATTTCGACGGCGGCACGCAGGACTAGCTCGTCTTGCTGTTGACGTTTAGCTTTACGGTGCTCCCAGCCCAACATGGCGACTAATAACGGTCGGTCATCGGGCAAGATCAGTGGGTTGGCCATCCAGGCAATGCCTCAATTTTATGGGTGTTTAGGATCGATTCTATGGTATCTGCCAATTCGCGATACTCATACATGCTCAAAAAACTGTGCCGTCCGAATGCTTCTTCACCGATCTCCTCGTGACCCATCCAGCCGTCTATGACTTCAGGGTATACATTTTTTTTAGCTAACTCACTGCGCAGGTGATGGCGAGCCCAGTTGCGCGCCCATGGCAGCTGTTGTGCTAATAATTTTGCCAATTAAGTAATGCCGCGTAACTCATGTGGATCTACACTGTCATTATAGATGCCATTTTGTGGGCCCAGATATGAAGCGACACTTATTAGGACAACCACTAACAGCCGAAGAAACTATCACTCTGAAAGAGATGTCAAAACACCATCCTTTCCCAGATTTCAGACGAAGGGCTCTCGCACTGCTCGCGCTGAATGATGGCTCTACGGTTGTCCAGATTGCCCAGATGTTTCGGATAAGCGATCAACCGATCTACAACTGGACAAAAGGCTGGAGAACTACGGGATTGGTCGGCATTTTGACTGGGCATAAAGGCGGCCGACCGCCCAAGTTGACAGCTGAAATGTTGGATATGGCTGCAGATATTGCCCGCTCTGAGCCACTGACGCTGGCTAAGATAGCTGTCCGCGTTCGCGACCAATATCCTGATGCCCCTTCATTCAGTTTGGACCGCCTTTCGGTTGGACTAAGAGCCAGAAAGCTATCTTTCAAACGAACCCGGCTCAGCCTCGAAAAAAAAGAGACGAAGCAGCCTTCCAGGAAGCAAAAGGCCGCTTGGCAAGACTCCAAGGAAGGGCCAAAGCAGACAAAATAGAACTTCTTTACTGCGATGAAAGTGGCTTCTCCTGCGTACCGAATGTACAGCGGGCCTGGGCACCACTCGGTGTCACTCATCTCGCTGATGCCAGTGCAAGCCGTAAGCGTGTGAATGTGATTGGCGCACTGAACTATGCTACCGGTAAGCTGCATTTTGAACTTTTTGAACACTCAGTGAAACGGCAACACGTGGTACCCTTTTTAGATAAGTTGGCGCAATCTTCCTGCCAGGATAAATTGACGATTGTGGTCGTGGACAATGCGTCAATCCATCATTTTATCGCCCCCTCGATGCGAGATAAGTGGCTGTATGATCATCAGTTTGTACTGCTTTATCTCCCCCCATACAGCCCGGAATTGAACTTGATCGAGATATTGTGGAAGCAAGCTAAATATCACTGGCGAAGCTTTACCTCTTGGAAGAAAGACAAGTTAGTGAATGAAGTATCAACGCTATTCAAGGGAGTGGGTAATGACTTCCACATAAGTTATGCGTGATTACTTAGAGCGGGGGTTAAATCAGACGAGACTTTTGTATATTGTTTATCGGTAATGTAAAAGAGCAGGTTACCGCTGCCATCCAATGCTTGTTGGCAGCGTTCGGCGATGTTCGGAGCCCGAAAATGACAGTGTTTCTTAAGTTGGTGCAGGTGCTGCAAATAGTCGTCTACCTGTTTTGCCGCTGTAGGGGGGATCACCAGTGTTCTAGCTGAAGGAACATTTCGGCGTTCTTTATCACTAATCCACCATGTGCGCTGATGCGGGTTGTAATCAGTCAATTTACCCATGGGGGCAGTTACGTCTCTATGACCAGTAGAGAAGGTTAATAATGCCCACACGTAACACACATAATGATTGTGAAAGTCCCAAATATTACTTCTGTGTTTAAGAGGCTGTGCCAACACGGTAAATATATGGTGCAGTATTGATGATGGTAGATGTAGCCGGCTACCCAGATGTGATGCTTCTGGTTGGTAAGATGGCAGCTGTGGGTTTATGTTAGCCATGGCAAAAATGGCAGTAACATATCGATAATAATCATGAAGGATTGCATCCTGACTAACGTAGCTGTATGCCAAAGCCGGGCGAGATTGATGAGACTCTCCACGCATTAATGCAACAATAGCTCTGTCCGATCCATTATTCAGACACCAATGTTCTAGGTAACGAGTAATACGGCCTAACGTTAGACGGGTTGTGTGTTTTTTATTTACTGGTGATAACCAAGTGCGTATTTCTAATAGGGTTGGTGCAGGTAGGTTAACATTAAATTCTTTTACCCATTGATATAAATCTTGAGGCAGAGGGCGGTCGAATTTTTCCGCTATATTGGGCAATATACCTTTCAATATATCAGCTTGGTTGCTTGCTGGTACATGATGATACATACGAATATAAGGGGAGCTATTTACAATATCTAATAATTGGTGCTGTCTCGCTTTTGTATGCAACCAACTGGGGTCCCGCCCAGTTATAAGTGTTAGCAGCACCCAGCATGCAACACTATCTTGTTGCTTCAAGTTCGCAATACAATGTTGAATGAGATGATGAATATCCCAGTCGGTAAGCTGCTCAAAAGAACAAAGTAAAGATTGATTGCGGTTAGATAATTGCTCGGTAAAGCGTTGGCTTTGCTGTGCCATTATGGCCAGGTTCTTGTTTCGCTGGTGAATACCATAAACGCGGAAAGTGACACTCGTTTCTAACATCGCTGTTTCATCAACCGTTCGGCTATCCTCCATTTCAGGGCGAATTTGTAACCGTTCAACTTCTAGTCCTGAGTCATCGACGGGTTCTAGCGGTATGACAGTGATGACTTCAGGCTCAGAAAACGTTAGAGCCCGTTTTTTGCGGCGGCGTACAATCCCACGTGACCGAACGAACGCATTACGGATCACGACCGAAAGATAACCTATACCTGCGTACTCTAAGTTTGGTTCTGGATAGTGCAGCTTAAGCACTTCCAATTGTTCGCCTAGCTTCTCTAAGGAATTGATATGTGTGACGCGGGGAAGTTTATGAAAAATCGGGGCATGATTGATGTCGTTCGCGATCAACCGGATCTCACGTAGTGCTGAGTCAATCGCTGAATCGTGCTGTCCAATGATGTGTAATTGACAGCAGCATAAGACGATGAGCCCTAGCCACTCAGCGTATTTTTCATTGTCATCAATTCGAAGCCATGGCGCGCATAATGCAGCTGCATATGGTGCATCAGTAAGCATTTTGTTTTTTCGGATCTGTCTGTACGTAATCTGAATATCTCGTGCGGTTTGTGCCGAATTTTGAGCGGTAGCATTCAGACGTTGCTCTAGCGAGTCGGTCAATAAAGGCAGATCATCTTGATAGCCCTTTAGCATGGGAGCGCAGAGTTGTGCCAAACGCGAAAGGACGATTTTACGCTGCCAGTTACTCAACATCTCAGGCGCTATAACGTTAGTTATTTCCCTTCGCCGTTTGGAGCGTTTTTTACGTTCAATCATCGGGACTCCAAGGTTTTTTAAGAGCATCAAGCACATCATCAATAGAATTTGGCAAGCTGGCCTTCTCTATTTGCTCGCGACTCTTTTTTTGCCTTCTTTGATGCAAGAGAGTACCGCGAGATAGACCTGTCCAACGACACAGCATAGGATCATTGAGTGTTTTGGTTTGCAGAATTTCTCTGTGCGTATGAATCGGCATATGTGCAGCAAGCGAGTCACGGATTTCCGAGATTTGTAGAGGATTAACAGAGCCTAGTAGGGAGCTTAATGCTGATAGCCAAGCGGCATGTTCGATCTGCTCATCTGTCATTTTTATTGCACGGTAATCGATGAGTATGGTGCCATCAGGAGGCTGCGCCGTAGACCAGAGTTGTATGGTCCAAAGAGGGGCAAAAAGTTGGAAAGTTCGAGTCGACTTTGGGCCGTTTGGTGCAGCCGGGCTGTCTAGCATGATGCCGCGTAGTGGTTCTTGGCTGAGTTCTGTGGCCATGGGTTTAGGTAGGTTAGACCAATTGATCCACCTAGGATAATGCGTACACCATTCGTAAGCTGCCCGAGCAGCAGGGTGCAACTCCAAATGAATGGATGAACTCGCTAGATCGATGGCCGGCACAGTATCTCCAGAGCAAAATGAACTACTCTAATGTGCTTAGTATGCAAAAAGAGATCAATTACTTAACTCTTATAAGTTCAGTTTTTGTGACCGTGACCACGTGATTTACCTTAATTGTTCTTAATCGCTAGTTCGAAAGTATTTTATTTTAAACTTTGTAATCAATTGCTTACGTTTAAGATCAGTTACTATCAATTAAGCAAATTTGACTGGCACGGCCTGTCACGCCGGGGGTCGCGGGTTCGAGTCCCGTCCACTCCGCCATTAATCTTAAAAATCCCTAGCAGAAATGCTAGGGATTTTTTCGTTTAATGGCTCCGCGGACACACTGGATAAGGTCGTAGCAGGAGTCCTGGGCGTTGAGTCCCGTTCACTCCGCCATCATTAAAAAGCCCTGCTCATTTGAGCAGGGCTTTTGTCGTTCTGGAGTACTCACCGCTTTACGCAGTCAATGCTTGAACTATCTGCTGCCATTCATCTTGAGTACTGCAGTTAGGACGTTTCTTCTTGGCGCGACCATACCAGTAATCGGCGTTCCATAGCACGCCTTCTACGTGGTGCAAATAGGCATGCACCCAGGCGGAAGGTTGGTCGGTATTGTCACGAATGACTTCGTGAGCCTCTTCCCATTGTTGATTAGCGTCCAGCCATAAGGCTTTAAGAGCGTCCGATAAATCGGCCGGTGGCGTTGGTTGCTTAAGGGAAACCTGAAATTCTTTAAAGTTCATAAGGATTGAATGTCCTAAAGTCTTAAGGATAAAAATAATAAAGTTATTTTAACACAAGCAAGACGGGGAGGTTAATCGCGGCTAAGTTGGAGAGCGCGGAGCACTTGCCTTATTACTTTGCTGAAGCTGTATGCAAGTTGAGACAGCTCGAGTGCTATTCTGTGGAGGTCCGCAAGTTACGGTGGGCGAACAGCATAAACATCCGTACAATGCTGGCCTCAAAACGATACTTAAAATAAGAGGGTGCCATGTCGCTACAATTTAATAAATGGCTATTTTGGAACTTAGTGGCAATCGCAGTGTTTGCGAGTTGGTATCTGTTACCGAATCATGGCTTTTGGTTGGATATCGACAAGACGGTTTTTTATTATTTTAATCATAAAATTGGCAGCAGCCAAGCTTGGGTTAATGGCATTGCGGTTGCTAACAACCGAGCCTTCGATGGCGTGACATTGCTGGCGATGGGTGTTGTCTATTACAGCTATTATCGTGGTGCGACTGCGGAGCGCAAACGTCAGTTATTGATTGTTGGCTTTATGATGCTGCTAACAGCGGTAGGCTTGAATCAGTTAGGCCGCATGATCCCGGTAGAAAGACCGAGCCCGACCCTGACTTTTGAGAATATTTATCGCCTTACTGAACTGGCGAGCTTTAAAACGAAAGACTCTTCAGGCGATAGTTTTCCTGGGGATCACGGCTTGATGCTGATGATCTTTACTGCTTTTGTCTGGCGTTTTCTATCTTGGAAAGCGGGATTATGGGGTTGTGTATTTGTGGTTATTTTCTCGGCTCCCCGATTTATGGCAGGAGCCCATTGGTGGACGGACATTTACGTTGGCGGCTTAGCGGTTGCCAGCTTTGGCATGGCTTGGTTAATGCACACCGGTATCTATGACGCACTATTAGTGTGGCTAAATCGCCGTTTACCACGCTTTGGAAGCTCACCTCGTTAGCCTATTTCTGTGCCGACTACAACCAGCCTAGTCCTTTGAATAACGCGGCTCCTAGGCTGGTACTTAGCAAAGACCCCAAGGTGGTGACGGCAATGATATTAGCCGCGAGCACCGCATTACCGCCCATGGCGCGTACCATTACATAACTGGCTGCTGCGGTGGGAGCGGCGTTAATGAGGAATAGAATGGTTAATTCCATACCCCTAAAGCCCACTAAGTAGCCGCCCAGTGTAATAAAGGTTGGGATCACTAATAGCCGTAATATGGCAACTGTGGGTAGTAGGCCAGTTTCTTCTCTACGGCCGCTTAAGCTAAGGCTGGCTCCTGTACAAAGCAGCGCGAGTGGCAGTGTCATTTGGGCGAGGTATTGCCCAGTTTGCATCAGCATCAGGGGCACCGCCCAATCACTGGCGGCAAAAGGTAAAGCGGCGACTATGCCAATAATAAGCGGGTTTTTTGCTATCCCCTTAGCGAGCTGCCTAACAGGAAAAGTTTGTTCATGATTAAGACTGCGGCTAAGAGTGATCACCGCCAGCACATTAAATAAAATAGTGAGACAAGCAACATACATGGCTGCAGCTGCAACGCCTTGGGAACCGTAGGCGTTGTTAACATAGGCTAGGCCGATAATCGCCATATTAGCGCGAAAAGCGCCTTGCACCACTATGCCACGCAAGCGCCGATTGTCGATAAGACGGCTTGCGAACCATTCCAGTAACACAAATGCGATGAGTGTGGCGCTAATGCCATACCCAATAAGTTTAAGGCTGATCATCTGGCTAAAATCGGTTTGCGCTATGCTGGTAAATAACAGCATGGGCAGCGCGATATTAAATACCAGCTTACTGGCACCATCAATAAAGCCTTCGTTCATCATCTGACTGCGGCGTAAGGCTAGGCCTAATAACAACAGCAGGAAAATAGGACCCGTAATAGACAGAGCAAATAAAACACTATTAATAAATAAACTCAAGTGGGTTCCGTGATGGCAATAAGGGGCTAGCGAAGAGATACAATAATATATGAATTTTTAGGTAATCATAAATAGAAAAAGGCGCAAATATGCGCCTTTTTCTATTTATGATTTATAATCGCCAGCACGTTCAGGCTGGTAGTCGACGGCAGAAATACTAACCTGCATCGCTTTACCATTGGGAGCGGGCCATTCGATGCTTTGGCCAACGCTTAAACCCAGTAACGCCGCCCCTATGGGAGCCAATACCGAAATTTTATCGTTGCCGTTATCCATATCGCGTGGGTAACACAACGTTTTGGTAAAGGTTTCTTTACCGGTAGTCATGGCAAACGTAATAGTGGAGTTCATGGTCACTATATTATCTGGCACCTCGGTAGGAGGTACTACATGGGCGCGATCAAGCTCGTTTTCTAGCCGTGTGACAGCGTCGGACTCGGGCTGTTTCTCTAGCAAGGCTTCTAGCCGTAGTAGATCTAGGGTAGATATAGTAATAGGTGGCAACTGGGCCATATAAACCTCCATAAAAAAGCAGGCAACGCTAAAAGCGCTGCCTGATCCCGATACTTAAGATATACCCTAAGATACCTCTTTTAGCTAGTCGCCATCGCAGCTATTTTTAGTTAGTAGCAAAAATCCAGTAATTATCAAGTTTTTACTACCAAGCTTGCGTTAAATCAAAAACAGACCTCACCAGCTGAGGCAAACTGATGCCAATGAGTTAGACAACACCATAATAAACTAAGGATAAAGCATGAAAAAAGTTTCTCTGCTGGTTGCCGCTGCCTTATTGGCTCCTTCTGCCTTTGCTCATCAAGCGGGTGACTTCCTAGTTCGTGGCGGTGCGGTAATGGTGAGCCCTAATGGTAGTGGTGGCGATATCCCAGGCGTTGGCCATTTAGATGTAGAGAATAACACTCAATTAGGTCTGACATTTTCTTATATGTTAACCGACAACTGGGGTGTGGAATTATTAGCTGCTACGCCTTTTTCGCATAGTGTTACCTTAAATGACGGTGAAGTGGCTAAGGTGAAACACCTACCCCCTAGCCTGATGGCACAGTATTATTTTGGTAATGCCCAAAGCAAGGTACGCCCTTATGTGGGTGCTGGTATTAACTATACCTTCTTCTTTGATGAGTCGGGCCGAAATGCTCTAAATACGCTTGACGTAGACGCCAAAGATTCTTGGGGATGGGCTGCTCAAGCGGGTATTGATATGGCAGTGACAGATAATTTGTTTGTTAACTCATCTATCTGGTACATGGATATCGATACCGATGTCACTGTTGAAACGTTAGGCACATACAAAACCAGCATAGATCCAGTAGGCTTGATGGTTGGTTTAGGCTATCGCTTCTAACTAATTAGTCATTTGGGTTGTGAGGTATTTAGCCTCAGCAGTAAGTGGGCAGATCTTAGGGTCTGCCCTTTTTTGTGCTCATTTCCCGTGACTAAGAGGTTTAAGTTGTGGCTGATGTTCATCCAGCTTTTTAGTCGTCGCTGCGAGCACTGCATTTCTCAGCCTTGTTCGGGGCTGTTTTTGCCTGAGGTTGCTGACTTAGAAGCGGCGGGAGTGAGTGTTATTCAGATTGATCAGCCCGCATTCCGTGAACTTATGTTTTTGTGTAAAGCGCCACAAGCTGCCTATTTAAACTGAGCCGAAGCTGCTTTCCGTTTAAGTGCTTCTGTCGTTGCGGACAGTACTCAGATCCATACGCACAGTGTTATTCTGAGTTCAACGAAATTATCGAATCAATTATGCAGACGTGATGACTATCAAAACCTCACGCTCTGACATGCATTACTGGATTTGCGCCGTGTTTCGTCTATCCCAATGAGATTGGACTTAGCGTGTACGATATTCATTCATCCTATACGCCGACTGTGGCAGAAATGGTGAAATTGATCGAAAAGGCCGTTAAGTGTCTGTTAAAAGAGCGCCTCTGGGTGAATCCAGAATGTGGTGTGAAGACGCGTAACTGGGAAGACACTCGTATCGCCTTAGCGAACCTGTTTGCTGCGACCTAGAGTTGCGTAAGTCTTATGTTCAAGCCAAAGCATAAAGGAATTGTTTTAATTTAAGTTGTCAGGAGATAAACATGGGTTTTCATAGCGCGCGTCATGTAGATACGCTGAATCAGACAATGGCTGAGCTGGGTAGCAATATTAATGTTTCGTTTGAGTTTTTTCCGCCGAATAGCGAAAAAAATGGAGAAAACCTTATGGGGCTCTATCGAGTGGCTCAGTACTTTGGCACCCAAGTTTGTCTCCGTTACTTACGGTGCAAACTCTGGCACACGAGACAGAACACATAAGGTTATCAAAGACATTCAGGAGAAAACGGGCCTGATTGCCGTACCACACCTGACCTGTATCGACGCCAGCCGTGCCGAGTTACGTGACATTGCCAAAGATTACTGGAATAGCGGTATTCGCTCCATCGTGGCACTGCGCGGTGATTTACCAGAAGGCTTGGAAAAGCACGATATGTACGCGGAAGATTTAGTAAGACTGCTTAAAGAAGAAGCCGACTTTGATACTTCGGTGGCAGCGTATCCTGAGGTACCCAGAAGCAAAAAGCGCGCAGGCGGATTTACTGAGCTTAAAGCGCAAAATAGATGCGGGTGCTAACCGAGCGATTACGCAGTTCTTCTTCGATGTGGAGTCTTACTTACGCTTTCGTGACCGTTGCGTGACCATTGGCATAGATACTGAGATAGTGCCGGGCATCTTGCCGGTGTCTAACTATTAGACCTTAATTAAGTTTGCGGGCTTTTCTAACGTGCGTATTCCAAACTGCATGCATCAGCGTTTTCAAGGTTTAGAAAACGACCAGAATACTCGCAACCTAGTGGGTGACAGTATTGCCATGGATCAGGTGCGGGTATTAAGCCAAGAAGGGGTGAAAGACTTTCACTTCTATACCCTTAACCGCTCAGACCTGACCTATGCGATTTGACACAGCTTAGGTGTGTGTCCGCAAATTTCGATTCCCGCTTAAGTTAAGTAGGTAACAAAACAAAGCCCTCGTATCTTAAGTTACGGGGGCTTTGTTATTTAAGGCAGCGCTGGGGAGCTTGGCTACTTCGGCGATGGAGGAAGATAATGCGCTTTACCTGATTCCTACTATTAGATCAAAAAACGAGTGAGCAGGTAACAAGTCTCGATCAAGGGACTAATCCGGATTGCTAATTGACTTGTACACCTACTTTATCTCACTATTGCAGACTTTCGTCTCGTGCTCAGCAGTCGCTGCAGGCGGACAAACAGGATCCCACTAATAAAAAGGACTTCTTATGCGTATCAAACCGCTGGCGTTCGCCTTGACCGCCGCTCTTGGCATGACTCTTGCTGCACCTACCTTTGCCCAGGAAACCCGTGAGTTTTCGGTATCGACCGTACTGTCCGATGCCTTCCCTTGGGGGCAGGCTGCAGAAAAATGGGCCGAGCTGGTGAATGAGCGCTCCGACGGACGCCTGACGCTAAAAGTTTATCCCAATGCCCAGTTGGTGTCTGGCGATCAGACCCGTGAATTCTCCGCCATGCGCAGCGGTCTTATCGACATGGCCGTGGCTTCGACTATCAACTGGTCGCCTCAGGTACCCGAGCTGAACCTGTTCTCGCTGCCGTTTTTGCTGCCGGATGATGCAGCCATCGATGCCATTACTCAGGGTGATACCGGTAAGAAAATCTTTGCCGCCATCGACAAAAAAGGCGTTATGCCGCTGGCTTGGGGTGAAAATGGCTTTCGCGAATTATCCAACTCCAAACACCCGATCGATAGCCCAGAAGATGTGCAAGGTCTTAAGGTGCGTGTAGTCGGCTCGCCGCTGTTTCTAGATACCTTCAACACGCTGGGTGCCAACCCGACTCAGATGAGCTGGGCTGATGCTAAGCCTGCGTTGACCACGGGCGCTATCGACGGCCAAGAGAATCCGTTGTCGGTATTCGATGTCGCGCGAGTAGATCAGGTAGGGCAGAACTATCTGACGCTGTGGCATTACATGGCGGATCCGCTGATTTTTGGTGTGAACAAAAAGGTATGGAAATCCTTACCTGAGGCAGACCGTGAATTGCTACAGCAGGCAGCGATTGATGCAGGCGCCTGGGAAATTGAAAAGTCCCGTAACGAGTTGAGCGAGACCCTGGTTACTATTAAGGAGCGAGGCGTCGAGGTGACCGAACTGACTCCTGAGCAACATCAGGCGTTTGTAGACGCCACCGCCGAGGTATATACCAAGTGGACGCCGCGCATTGGTGCCGAGCTGGTTGCTGAAGCTCAAGCGGCCATTGCCGCCCGTTAAGACTTTTTTTATTTGGCCCGGCTGCTACGCCGGGCCGCATTATTTACGTTAAACCTCCTGCCGAGAGTTGTACCCATGTCTAAATCTGCCCCCGATGCCGGCCCCGAGCGCTGGCTGGCGGCCCTTGCCCTGCTGATTATCTGTATCATCAGCTTAGGCAATGTGGTGGTGCGTTACACCACCGATGCGTCCTTTGCTTTTACCGAAGAATTTTCCGTATTTCTACTGGTGGTGCTGACCTTTGCTGGCGCCGCTGTGGCCGCGCGCCGCCATGTGCACATTCGTATCGAGCTGGTAGAAGAGCTGTTGCCGATTCGCTTACGGCCGACACTGTATGTGCTGCAATGGGCGGCCAGTGTGCTATTACTGGGCCTAGTGGTTTGGTATGGCGCTTTGCTGGCTTGGGAAGAATATAATTGGGAGTCGTTGTCGCCGGGCTTGGGTTATCCCACCTGGATTTATCTAATTTGGTTGCCATTACTGTGCCTTGCCATTGTCTGGCGTTTGACCCAAAGCCTGATCGAACGTTGCCAGATCTGTCTACAAGCGGGAGGCACTCATGAGTCCTGATCTCTTGATGCTACTGGTGTTTGGCGGCGCTATGTTACTGGGTGTTCCCGTCGCCTTCGCCTTGGGGCTGGGTGGCGCCGCGGGTATCGTGCTGGGATTGTCACCGGATATGCTGGCGACCTTAGGTACCAATACTTATAACAGTGTCGCCAAGTACCCATTGATCGCAATACCCTTGTTTATTCTCACCGGGCTTATCTTTGAGCGCGCCGGGGTGGCGGCTAGCCTAGTGCGTTTTGCCCAGGCATTGATTGGCCCACGCCACGGCGGTTTGGGGCTAGTCGTGGTGCTGGTCTGCTTGATCATGGGCGGCATGAGCGGCTCAGGCCCGGCGGATGCCGCCGCCGTAGCCATGGTGATGCTGCCCAGCATGACCAAAGCTGGTTATCCCAAACCCTTTTCGGCTGCCTTAATCGCCTCGGCGTCCTCTACCGCCATTTTGATCCCGCCGTCAATTGCACTGATCCTCTATTCAATTGTGGTGCCGGGAGTAGATTTGCGGGCGCTGTTTGCTGCTGGTTTGTTCCCCGGCTTGCTGGCGGGTATGTCGTTGCTGTTGCCGGTGTGGTGGTTGGCTAAACGCAACGGCTGGGAAGATCCGAGCCAGGGCGAGCGACCCGACTTGAAAGAAAGCTTTATCAAGGCCTTGCCAGCGTTATTTGCACCAGTATTGATTTTGGGTGGCTTAAGATCGGGTTTGTTCACGCCGACCGAAGCGGCGGTAGTGGCGGTGACCTATGGCCTGATCGTCGGCATATTTGTTTATCGCCAGCTCAGCCTGAAGGAGGTCTGGGGCTTATTGGGTGAGGCGGGCATGGTCTCTGGCGTAGTGATGATCATCATTTCGCTGGCGGGTATTTTCGCCTGGGCAGGTACTACTTTGGGTACCTTCAATCGTTTAGCCGAGTCCATGTTATCGTTATCGGATCAGGGTTGGGTGCTGCTGATTTTGATCATGGTACTGGTGTTGTTGGCGGGGATGCTGCTGGATGCCATTTCTATTTATCTGATTATCACACCAATATTAATACCCCTAATGCAGCATTTCGGTTGGAACCCGGTGTGGTTTGGCATTCTGATGGCGATGAACATTGCCATCGGCCAGTTTACCCCGCCGGTGGCCATCAACTTGATGGTGACCACCCAGATTGCCGGTATTCGGCTGGAGAAAACCTTCGGCTGGGCGCTATTTTTTATGCTAACCATGCTGTCGGCATTGGTGCTGGTGATGGTGTTTCCGGGGATCGCATTGTGGCTGCCAGAACGGCTCGGATATGTGGTCGGCTCCTGGTAAGTTATTGGCGGTATTTTAATGAATAAAAAGCCCCCGCAACCTAAGGTTGCGGGGGCTTTTTTATGCGCTTCAATATTCTGCGTTAATGTTATTCTGCGGCTAAGGCTTGTTCTATATCGGCAAGTATATCGTCGATATGCTCAATCCCGATTGATAAGCGGATCATCTCTGCTTTCACGCCAGCTTGTGCTTGCTCTGCCTCACTCATTTGGCGATGGGTGGTAGAAGCGGGGTGACAGGCCAAAGAGCGCGTATCACCAATATTCACTAAGCGCTTGATAAGATTAAGTGCATCGTAAAAACGCACGCCCGCTTCATAACCGCCTTTTAGACCAAAGGATAAAATAGCCGATGGCTTGCCTTTCATGTAGCGCTGGGCCCGTTCATAGTCAGGATGGCCTTTCAAGCCCGCATAGTTTACCCAGTCCACTAAAGGGTGGGCTTGTAGGAATTCCGCCACCTTAAAGGTGTTCTCCACATGGCGCTCCATGCGCAGCGGCAGGGTTTCTAGGCCTTGCAGCAGTAAGAAGGTGTTCATGGGTGACAAAGTACTGCCGGTGTTACGCAGTGGCACGGTGCGAGCGCGGGCAATAAAGGCCGCGGCGCCAAACGATTCGGTATATACCACGCCATGATAGGCAGGCTCAGGATTATTAAATTGTGGGAAACGGGTTTTATGGCTGGCCCAGTCAAACTTGCCGCTGTCGACAATCATGCCGCCCAGCGAGTTACCGTGGCCGCCTATGTATTTAGTCAGCGAGTGCACCACAATATCGGCACCAAATTCGATGGGCTTACACAGAATGGGGCTAGCTACTGTGTTATCGACTACTAACGGCACGCCTTGGGCGTGGGCTGCGTCTGCTAACCCTTGTAGGTCGGTGACGTTGCCGGCTGGGTTACCAATACTTTCGCAGAATACCGCCTTGGTTCTATCATCGATCAGCTTAGCAATGGCTGCTGGGCTGGCATCTTCGGCAAAACGTACTTCAATGCCCATGCTCGGCAGCATATGCGCGAACAAGGTATAGGTGCCGCCATACAGCTGGGGCGTGGTGACTATGTTGTCACCGTTTTGGGCCAAGTTAATCAAGGCATAATGAATAGCAGCACTGCCTGCGGATACCGCAAGACCGGCGATACCGCCTTCAAGAGCGGCCACGCGCTGCTCAATCACATCGTTAGTCGGGTTCATGATGCGGGTATAGATATTACCAGGCACCGCTAAGTTGAATAAATCGGCACCGTGTTGGGCGCTGTCAAACTCGTAAGCCACGGTTTGATAGATAGGTACGGCCACAGATTTAGTAGTGGGATCTGTGGTGTAGCCATGGTGAACCGCGAGCGTTTCGTCTTTCATGAAATACTGTCCTTGTGTTAGTGAAATGAGTGCGAGTGAGATTAAGCCAATGTAGAAATTTTAACTGGGCGTGTAAAGTGCCGTTAGCGGGGCAAAAATATTTGCGCCAATAAGCCGCCTTGCGGGTGATTGCTTAGCAGCAGCTGCCCGCCATGTTGGTGGATCAGGGTACGAGCAATGGCGAGGCCTAACCCGATACTACCATCTTCCATATTTCGCGCCGAATCCAGCCGCGTAAACGGCTTAAACACTTCTTCTTGCAGCTCGATAGGAATACCCGGACCAAAGTCGCGAATACGGATCTGTACCTGTGTGGGAGTAACGTCGAGCTCGGCTTCTACCTTGCCGCCATATTTAACGCCATTATCGAGCAAATTTTGTAAGGCACGGCGCAGGGCGGTGGGGCGGCCCCGATAAATAACCGCAGTTTGTGCCACTAAGCTGACATCAAAGCCATTGTCTTGTAAATCATCACACAGGCTTTGCAGTAAGCTGGGTAAGTCTAAGTTGCGGATCGGTTCGGATAAGCCGTCTTCGCGGGCAAACTGCAAAGTGGCGCTGAGCATCTGCTCCATAATACTCAAGCTTTGCTGTATTTTTTGCTTATCTTCGCTCTCGGTTAAAAATTCGCAGCGCAGCTGTAAAGTCGTAATAGGGGTGCGTAAGTCATGAGAAATCGCCGCCAGCATGCGAGTGCGATCTGAAACAAAGCGGTCTAGCCTATCTTGCATGCGGTTAAAGGCGGTGAGGGTGTCACGTATTTCTCGGGGGCCGCTTTCGCTAATGGGCTCGGGCTTATCACCCCGTCCTAGTCGCTCGGCTTGCTGAGCCAGCTGCTTTAAGGGCCGAGTGGTGCGTTGTAATAGCCAGATCATCAAGCCCGCGAGTAAGCCTGCTAATAGCACAAAAGACAGCACGGCTTTAACCGACCAGCCGGGGATTTCGTTGTCGCGCAGCGAAGTAAAATCCAGCCAGCGGCCATCTTCCAGCTCAATGCTGCCCTGTAAGCGGATATCCGCATGCCTGCGCGGATGACGGCGATCGGGTGGCGGATGGTCGCTCTGGGGTTGGCCATGCAGCCACTGGGTCGGCATGGGGCGTCGCTCGGCACTGATCTGAATGGCAAGTTGATCGGGGTATTCCAGCTTGCTGCGCACTATGCGTTCAAAATGCGGGTTGCGCACCTCAGGCGTGGAGGCTTGGGCAGCCAAGCGCAGGCGTAACGTTTCGCTGCGACTGGCGCGCAAGACCTCTGGGTGTAAGCTTTCCGGGGATTGATTGAGTAAACGAGTGGCCGACACGACGCGCTGTAGGGTAAAGCGACTGTTGACTAAGCCGAGGGTCTCTTCGCGATCCATGCGATAAATCTGGATGCCTACCAATTGGATGATAACCAAGATCAGTAACGCCACCATGATCACTTGGCCGCTGAGGCTGCTCAGCCAAAAACGCAGCTGCTTAATCCCCATGGCGGACATCGGCCACTAACATATAGCCGCCGCCCCAAATAGTTTTAATCAGCTGTGGCTGCTTGGAGTCCAACTCCAGCTTGCGGCGCAAACGGCTGACTAAGGTATCGATGGCGCGATCAAACGCTTGTGCTTCACGCCCGCGCGCCAGATCCAACAGTTGATCTCGGCTGAGTACGTGATGCGGATGCTGCGTAAACACCCGCAATAAATCAAACTCTGCGGTACTTAAGCTGACGGTGGTGCCTTGCTCGTCGCGCAGCTCACGCCGACTTAAGTCTAAGCACCAGCGATCAAAGTACAGGTGTGCCGATTCTTGCTTGGCGTGAGTAGGGCTCTCAATCATGGATTGGCGCCTGAGCACCGCTTTAATACGGGCTAATAATTCACGCGGATTAAAGGGTTTCGGCAAGTAATCATCGGCGCCCATTTCTAAGCCTACGATGCGGTCGGTTTCTTCGCCCACCGCCGTTAGCATAATAATGGGCACTTGATTGCCTTGGCCGCGTAGCTCGCGGCACAGGGTTAAGCCATCGTCTCCTGGCAGCATTAAGTCGAGAATAATTAAGTCCGGGGCATGATGGCTTAAATGCTGGCGCATGGCATTACCATCGGGCACCGCTTGCACTCGGTAGCCGTGCTGCTCTAAAAATCGTGTTAGCAAGTCCCGGATTTCACCGTGATCATCCACCACCAGCAATTGTTTACCTGTATGCATGTTTTCCCCTCTTAATAGCTACTACTTATCACCGCTACCTATAAATATGGCGCCAGTATAAGCACCAAGCAGTCAGAAAGAATGTCAAAGTATGACAAGCCCGATTGTTGGCATAGGTTACGGTATAAGTGACGGCACACTTTGTGACAAGATAAGTGTTATCTGACACAGTTTGCTGACAGTTAGCTGTTTTAATAACAATCAAGTCCACCCCTGTTGAGGTCATTATGATGAAAATTAAATATAGCGCTTTGTTACTTGCCACTAGCCTGTTGGCTGCCCCTGCTTTAGTACTGGCTGAGCCCGCTGCCACCGAGCAGCAAGCCGAACAAGGTAACGCTCACCATGGCAAATATGGGCCCATGAAAGCAGGCTGTGAAATGGGCTATAAGGGTATGCATAAATCCGGTGCTCACGGGCAGCGTCATTATGGTATGGATGGCGTTATGATGGACGCGGGCCGTTTCGATAAATACCTTGAGACGCGGTTAGAAAAGCTAGAGACGCCAGAGTTAAAGGCGCAATTTATTGCCAGCTATCAAGCACGATTAGCATCAGCTGAGCAAAGCATGTTGCTGCGCAAGCTCATGGCTGAACACAAGGCTGAGCAAATAGACGATAAAGCACTAAAAGCCGCCACTCTCGAAAAAATTAGCGCCGATAACAAGCTCAAGCAACTGCGCATCAAACAGATGCAAGACAAGCTGACCGCCGCTAAGAAGTAAGTTAAGCGACCGTGAAGAGTAAGGCGTGAGGGAAGTCGGAAGTCTGTAGCGCCAAACATAGCTTAAGCACACGCTGGTAGCGAAAAAAGAAAGCATCTAAGCCATTAGATGCTTTCTTATTGCCCGGTTTAGGTTATTTTCCTCACTCTTCACGCCTCACGAGAAGCTTAAGGCGTCACATCTCGGTCAATGGGTTGTTGGAGTGAGATCAGGGTTTCGGTGGACTGAATTTCATCAATGGTTTGCAGTCTGTGCACTAACACTTGCTGTAACTCATCGATGGAGCGGGTCATCACCTTAATGAAAATATTGTATTGCCCCGTGGTGTAGTAGGCCTCTACCACCTCTTCTAATTGTTCTAGTTTGGCCAAGGCGGCCGGATAATCGCGGGCACTTTTTAAAATAATACCGATAAAACAGCACACATCGTAACCGAGCTTTTTTGAGTTCACTTGCACTCGGGTGCCTTCGATAATGCCGGCTTGTTTCATCTTCTCCACCCGCACGTGTATGGTGCCAGGGCTTACCGTAAAGCGCTTGGCCAACTCCGCATAAGGGGCGCGCGCATTTTCCATCAATGCCATCAAGATCGATTTATCCAGATTATCGATTCGATAATGAACACCACTTTTTTCCACCATATTTTGATGATCCTGCAAAAAAAAGGCGATTTAATTAGTTAATTTAGATTAAGTTTGGCATTTTTTCTATCTAATGTTGAATATAAGGGCAGCTTGGCTGATTATTCACTAAAACCAACAGCAACCTAGGTGAATGAGATGAAGCAATCCTATATTGAACGCCAACGCCAGATCCGTTTTGTGAAAGAGTATTTCTCCGATCAATTGGCGCAGCAGCTCAACCTGTTGGAAGTGCAAGCTCCTATTCTTAGTCGCCTAGGCGATGGCATGCAAGACAACCTATCGGGTTCAGAAAAAGCGGTGCAGGTAAAAGTTAAGGCCATTCCGCACTCCACGTTTGAAGTGGTGCATTCGTTGGCTAAGTGGAAGCGCCACACCTTAGCTCGCTTTGAGTTTGAAGCAGGTGAGGGCATTTATACAAACATGAAAGCCCTGCGCCCAGATGAAGATAGCTTAAGCCCCATCCACTCCGTATATGTGGATCAGTGGGATTGGGAGCTGGTGATGTCGGAGCAAGAGCGCAACGTCGATTTCTTGATGACGGTGGTCAATAAAATTTATGGCGCCATCAAGCAAACGGAAATGGCGGCGGCTAAGCAATACGGTTTAACGCCTTTCTTGCCCGAGCAAATTCATATTTTGCACGCCGAAGAGTTATTGAGTCGCTATCCAGATTTAGATGCTAAGGGTCGTGAGCGCGCCATTGCCAAAGAATTCGGTGCGGTATTCTTAATTGGCATAGGTTGTCAGCTAAGCCATGGCGACAGTCATGATGTGCGAGCGCCCGATTATGATGACTGGTCGAGCTTGGGTGTTGATGGCTTATGCGGCTTAAACGGCGATATCTTAGTTTGGAACCCAATTTTAGAAAATGCCTTCGAGTTATCTTCCATGGGTATCCGCGTAGATAAAGAAGCATTACGTTATCAGCTGGCGCTAACCGGCCAAGAAGACAGAGCCACTCAAGAATGGCATCAAGCGCTGTTAGCTGGTGATCTGCCACAGACAGTGGGCGGCGGTATTGGTCAGTCTCGCTTGGCCATGTTATTGCTGCAGCTATCGCACATTGGTCAGGTGCAGTGCGGGGTTTGGCCTGCAGAACTGCACGATGCAATTGATGGCATCCTATAACGCTGAGCATTATATACAATTGTGCATATTCGTTTTTAATAATTAATTACAGATAGCCAACCAATAAAAACGGGAACCTAAAGGTTCCCGTTTTTATCTAGTCATTTTTATTTATAAGTAAGCCGAGTATTAGTAACTAATAGAGCAATTCTGTAGCTGTTCGTTAAGAAATTGCATCACTTGGTGGCGAGTGACTATGCCAATCACTTTATCGTCTTCTATTACCGGATACAGTTTGGGCTTGGCACCACCCATCATGCGTGCCAGTTCAAATACACCAGTATCGGGTGATACGGTTAGCGGCTCTTTATACATTAAGTCATTGACCGTCACGCGGTTGTCGCAGTGATAGCTGGCTTTAACCAAATTAGGGATACAGTCTTGCTCGGAAAGAAAGCCGATGATCTTGCGCTGCGTATCCACTACAGGCAGGCCACTTAGGTCAGAAGCCAATAATTTATCCAGCGCCTCAGTGATCGACATGTCAGCCGTGAGTAACGGAATACTACGCCGCATGATCTCGCTTACCGTTGCCACTACCATAATGTTTCTCCTTCTCTATGGCCTAAACTGAGTGTGCCATTACTTCGCTTGGTAAGCCAATTTAGCGCTTCAGTCGGCTTAAACACTGCCACAGTTTCTTCTGCCAGCACTTTACTAGTGTAGTGCATCAATGTGCCCTAGGTAGGCAACAGACTAAACAACAAGGCCCTCTTTTTTGACAAAGGAGGGCCTTGTTAGCAGTGTGAGTACTTTTAATGCATTAAAAGCGATACGGGAAGCGCACACCCACCACGTAGTCAGGCGCATCTTGCGTTAAACCCGCTGCCCAATTAACCACCATGGATAAATTGTCGTCTATGGCCCAAGTCACGCCCATGCCCATAGTGGCGGAGTTGCCGTTGGTGCCGGGCACCTTGATCAAGTTGTTATTGCCATCTGTCTGTTTAGCTTCAAGGTTAAAACTTTGGTTAAAGTTGAGGGATAAACTTAAGCGCTCACTAAGCGCAAAAGCAATACCTAAACCGTAACCCAAAGAGTCGCCAAGTTGCACATCACCAGGTTGGCCTTTGCCGGCTGAGATATCGTCAAAACTGCCTTTTAAATAATGCGTGTAATCGACACTGGCAAATAAAATGGCAGGGTCTACTGTTTTTACCGCCGAGAAGCCCGTCGATAGCCCCCATAAGCCAGTACCAGTAGCAAGCTGAGAAGGAACATCGTTCAGGTTTGTAGCAGCATTAGGAGTATTGGGAATACCGAAAGGGTCGCGCCCAGTAGGGGCTGTGGCTCTAAAGTTCCAGACTAAATCGGGACGACTATTGGTTTCGGTCAGGAGGCGGTAATAAACGGCGCCACTGATATCGCCAATATTGCCATCTTGTAAGCTAGCAACGGCGATACCTGTTTTATCGTCACTCGCGTTATAGTCCATATAACGATAAATATAAGGTATTTTTAATTCCGCCTGCCAGCGATCGTTAAAGGTATAGCGGCCTGTTACGTCTGCGGTCCACTGATGGGAGCGAATGCGATCCGTGTCAATTTTACCGAGAAAAATGGCGTCATAAACCACTAAGCCGCGCAGCAATAGCTGTTTTCGATCGTAATAGGCGTAACTAACCCCCAAGTCGAGGCTAAATTTACGATCAAACACGTTATGCTGTTCTATCATTAAGCCTTCAGTAGATGGGCTTGGTGCTGGCTCTCGTCGGTCACCACTAACGCGGCCTGTGGTATCTGGCGTAGCTGACTGCTGTTGACTAGTGCTGATGCTGTTTTGTAAGTGATGAAGCTGCTGATTTTGTTGGATAAGCTGTTGGCGTAAATTATCAAGTTGCTGTTGCAATAAAGCCTCTTCGGTTCCCAAAGAGGCTTCTTGTGCTATCGCTAAAGTTGAAAAACTACTCAATACCGCTAACGCTATTATCGTTTTTTTCATGCGCAATCCCTGCATGTTAAGTGATTTTTACCGAGCTCCCATGGGTAGTTGCTGCCGCAGGGTCTCTGCCAAGTCAGCATAGGAGCCCAGCTGGTCGCCCATATAAAATTTAGTCTGATTGGAAATTAACTTATTATTATCGGCAATACTAAGTTGTTGCACAAAACCTTGGTTACCGTTACTGCCTCGCAACATTTGTGTTGAGCTAAGGTTGCCATCTTTAGAAGAGTATGTCATCCCCAGACTGCCGTTATTGAAGTCATAACGCACCATGCCATCAGGCAAGTTGAGCTGATAATGCCCTTGATTGAGAGATGAGCCTTTCGTTTGCATCTGACCGGGTACAAACATTAAGTCGTTGATGCCAGTGTTGGCGTTGCCCGCGATTTGCGCGACCTGAACTAAACCACTGCCATTAGGTAGTTGATTGTTAGTGCCAGCGTTGCCTTGATGGGAGTCTGATGTCAAAGAGACATCATTGCCATAGCCGCTCATGCTAATAGCGGGATTATTGCGATTGAAATTAACATTTAATTGCATGCCACTGGTCATTATGCTGCCATTTGGGCCCACTACTGAAGTAATAAATTCAATGCCAAAGTAATGAGCTTTAGGGCCGGCAACAAACTTACCCCGCTGTGCACCTAATACGTCATCAGCTAATAACACGCCAATATCGTGGTTATTGAAAGGAGCGGGTATCTCAGATGCTTGCACTAGACCGACACTGGATATTAGAGCCAATAAACCTGAAATTTTTTTCATGATTGCCTCACAATAAATCTTTATAGTTAAAACCAAACTCCATTAAGGCAGCATCAGACACAGGTACAAAACGTCCGTCTCGGCCTCGTGCGGTTAGTGGTAATGCAGGGTTGGCTAAAATAGAGTGTTTATCATAACCTTCACCAACAATTGCTAGTATGATATTATTCCAGCCAGCCAAAAACTCGTCCATTTCAATTATTTTATTGCCCAGTGCTGGATCGGCTAAATAAACTCTTTTTTCACTATCAATTTTTTTAAGTACCACAAAGTGGTGAAACCCTTTAAGATCGAGTAGTACTATAGAAGGGATTGTTAATTGATCAATGTTTTCTGCGGAAACTTTAAAACCTTTTGCTTCCATACCGAGCATTTCAACATAGTTTTTCATGTCTAACATGGAAAAGCCATATTGAGCTACCAGCTCAGGATTAGACATAGCCAGCATGCCATCCATTACCCACTTTTCGTTAGTCGGTATGTTATAAGAATATTTTAATATAGTAGCGACAGAGGCTGCGCCGCAGCTAAAGTCTGTTTGTTGTTGTTCTACGCCAATAAAACGACGTTCGGCTAGGCTGATTACTTTTTTACTGGAACCGCCTACGCCTGATACTATGCCTGTCATATTAATATTGGCAGCCATAGTTGAATATGAAAAAGAGAGTAACACGCTAATTAAGAGTAACTTCATTGCTGTTCCCTTAACAAAAAATAAAGGGCTCCGGATTACTCCGGAGCCCAGTAGTCAAGTGTTACATATTACCAACACTCAATGCCATGCTGTTGCTTTGCAGGTTATTCGTACCTGATGCCACGTTTACGCCGATATTACCGGCCGCGTTATTTAATGAGCCACCGCTAATGCTAGCGTTGTTGACGTTAGTACGACCAACAATGTGATTCACTACCGCTAAGTTGCCAGACAAAGTAACAGTACCTAAATCAATGTCTCCGTTCTCGGCAAACTTAAAGTGGCTTTCAACGCCCGCATCATCTGGGCTTCTGTCAAAGTCCGCATGGCCCCAGTAATCTTGACCACCTGGGTGATTCTGGTCTGCCTGTCCACTTGGTCCTTGCCAGATTTCTGGGTAAACGTCGTTGCTTTGTTCGCTATTACCATTATATGTACCATTAACCTTACCTGATAAAGACATATTTATAGATTTACCTTCAGTCTTTTTCATTTGAGTTTCGTTTAGGGTATAGTTACCGGTAGTAAACTGCTTGTTATCAACGGTAGACACTGCTAAATTAGTATCTTTACCGTAGGATACAGCAAAGTTATTGGCTTGTACGTTGCCGTTACCCGAAGCCACGTTGGCACCTAAGTTACCGGCTGAGCCATTGAGCGAACCACCAGAAATACTGGCATTATTATGATTGCCTATATTGTAGGTTTTATTAAGAGCAGATACTTGTGTCGAGCCAATTTCTGCGTCAACGGAGGCGCCTTTATCACCCCATAAAGAACGAGACGGGTTACCTAACGCAGTTATTGCGGTGTTGTTAGCCTGCACGTTATTGTCACCCGCCGCTACGTTAACGCCACTATTACCTTTTAAATTATTGGCTGAGCCACCGGATACGCTAGCATTATTCTCATTTCTAGTGTTTCTTACTTCGTTATCGGTAGTATTCTGGTAACTATCAATTACTGCCATACCAAGCTGATTAATTCCAACATAACCACCAATGTGAGCGTGGCCTTTGTAGTCGATTTTATTAGTGATTTCGACATTCTTATAAATATCTACGCCTGTCCCATGCGACCCATTTTCACTTGCGCTAGCAAAGGCAGTACCACTTAAGCCAAGCATAACTACGGCTGCAACTGGGGCTATAATAAATTTTTTCATTGTCTCTCTCCTTGAAAGCAATTTTAGTTTTATTTACTGCAACGGTTTACGATAAGCACATGATTCATTTCTTACCATGCATGTTATCGCTTACTGAATGGGCATAGATACCCGGTTTACTACTATATTGCCATTACCAGCAATTTGGTTTATTTGAATGGCGCCACTGGCGCCCTTCAATGAATTATTGTCTAAATAAAATGTTTTATCCCCGACGCTGTCTTCATCTATTAAATTTAAACTGTTAGTCGGGCGTGTACTCAATGACATATCAGATAGCACTTGGGCATGCTCACCAAAGGCAATGCTTATATCATTGAGCTGAATATTATGTGAGCCAGAAACTTGGTTAACAGAAATCAAACCGTGCGCATTGTGCAAGGTGTTAGCTTCAATGCGTACGCTGGCTACTCCATTGTGGTTTAAACCTTCGGTATACATTTTTGATTTGCTAATTGCTTGAGCTTGTTGCCCTATAGCAATGCTTTTATTATTAGCTTGAATATTATTATCACCCGCAGCCGTGTTAACACCTATAATACCGCTGATGTTATTGAGGCTGTTGGACTCTATACGGTTGATATCTTGATGCAGGTTAGCTGCCGCCACATTGAGAGACACGAACAACAAAGCTGCGGTGGTGTAGGTCACACTTTGGCTGGCTGCTTTCATGATGTTGTCCTTGTTCATGCTTTGCTCCCTGCATCTGCTCGTAATGAGATTGCTTGGTTCTTGTATAAGATATTGCAATAACGGGGCCAACTTTTAAGTTGTTGATTTATATGTGGTTATGTTTATTTGTGACAATTTCGTGTCTCACTAGTGAGATTTGTTGAATATGCTAAAACAAAATAAAGTAAGCAAAATCAAAGGTTTATTGATTTTCTCTCAAAAATTTCCGAGTATCACAATTGAGACCTTATGCTACATATCATTAACTTATGATTTCTTATAACTAAACTTTTGCCCCGTACGGTTATCGACTAGTCTTAAGGGCACACCGGCATCATCATCTAGCAGGGAATAGCGAATGAATTACCGGCAACAGCAGGATCCAAGATTGTTTGTCTGCCATAGCGATGGCGACATTGTTCAAGAAATCGATAGGATGCAATGGGATCTAGTAAGAGTCAGCAATCTCGTGAGCCCACCACTCTCTTCTCGGATGGAAGGAGTACAGGTAGGTGTCATTGAGATCAGTGAAAATACGAATCTCGATTTTATCGAAACCTTTATTAGAGCGAATGCGGCTATTTTTTGGGTCGCCATGGTGAACAAAGAAGAATTAGATAACCATGCAGTACGTTATTTACTGAAAAATTATTTTTACGATTTTCACACCAACCCGCCTGATTTTACGCGGCTGCAATACCTGTTGGGACATGCCTTCGGGATGGCCCAGTTATGTGCCGCAGAGCGTCCGGCGGTTACATTTACAGCCTCAGAGTCGTCCATACTCGGTCAGAGCCAGAGTATTTCTTCCCTTAAGCAGCAGCTGCAGAAAGTGTCTGTGTCTCAGCTACCCGTATTGATCACAGGTGAAAGTGGCACGGGTAAAGAGCTAGTGGCGCAAAAGCTACATGCGGGGTCTGAATGTGCAGCGGGGCCTTTTATTGCGGTGAACTGTGGCGCCTTACCGGCTCAGTTAGTGCAGTCTGAATTATTTGGCCACGAAAAAGGCGCATTTACCGGCGCTACCCAGCGTAAAATTGGCAAAATAGAAGCCGCGCATAACGGCTCTTTATTTCTTGATGAAATTGGTGATTTACCTCTAGAAGAGCAAGTAAACTTATTGCGCTTCTTGCAAGAAAAAACCATAGAGCGGGTGGGCTCCCATCAATCCATTCATCTTAATGTCCGTATTATTGCCGCCACTCACGTGGACTTAGAAGCCGCAGTAAAAGAGGGAAGGTTTCGGCAAGACTTGTACTTTCGCCTTAACGTGATCCGCTTGAAAATTCCTCCTCTGCGCCAACGTGGAGACGATGTTTTGTTGTTAGCGCATCATTTTCTTGGCCAGCAAGATAACTACAATCGTTTGAGTTTTTCCGATGCAGCAGAGGTTGCTATGTTGCAACATAACTGGCCGGGCAATGTGCGAGAGCTGCTCAACCGAGTACAAAGGGCAACGGTAATGACCAGCGGGCGCTACATTCAACCAATAGACTTAGAAATAGCGTCAGGGGCCCCAGCCACGGCGGGCGATTGTCTAAAAGTCATTAGAGAAGAAGCGGAGCGAGATGCCTTGGCGCGAGCACTGAATGAAGCCCAAGGTAAAGTGAGCAGTGTGGCCAAACAGCTAAATATCTCACGCGCCACCTTATATCGTTTATTAGACAAGCACAGCTTGCTGTAGTGCACGCTTATTGACTGATAACATTCGCTATAAACACCTAGCGGCTACTCATTGAGTAGCCGTTTTATATTCTGTTGTCCGCCTTTAGGTGCATTTTTGTTATCCTGCTTGCCCGTTAAATAAATGAGTGTCTGTAAGATGTCCCATACTGCGCTAAGATTTTTGCCTCGCTCGCTACTGCGCTTGGTCTTGGTTGCCTTTACCTTAGTATTACTGCCGCTCATTTTACTGGTGATCCAAAACGGACGTAGCTTGGAGCAGGTTATTTTATCTGCTCAAGCAGGCGTGGAGAGTGCGGTGGTCGATACCCGTCGGGCCACAGATATGAACGATCTGGCACTGGAAATGGAGCGGGCCATTCGCCGTTATGTGGTATTAGAAAATCCTGAAATACGCCAATCCTATTTACGTTTGTTAGAGCGCTACCGATTGGAACTAGAACAACTGCTAGTGAGTATTGATGGCGGAGATCTCGGGGCTTCATTACAACATCAATTACTGTATTTGGTTGATCTGGCGCAGGCGAGTAACGATGAAATTCGCCAAAGAGTGGTTATTTTTAACTCTTTTAGCAGTGCTACTGTGGCGCTCGATAAGTTGACCCGCTCGCAAATAGATGCGCGTATTCAACAAGAACGCGATCATGTTATCGTAGTTCGCCAGCAATTATTGCTGCTCAGCGGTGCGCTGGGAGGGGCCAGTTTACTGCTGGCTTTGTTGTTTACTTATCTGATTATTCGCCCTGTGCGGCAGTTAGAAAAAAGAATTTTAAACTTAGGCGCCGGCGTAGAGCCAGAAACAAAGCCGATCCGCGGGCCTGTCGAGTTAGTTGAGCTGGGCGATAAATTACAGTGGCTGCATTTACGCTTGCGAGAGCTGGAAGCACAAAAGTTACAGTTCTTACGACATTTATCTCATGAGTTAAAAACTCCGTTGGCCAGTTTGCGTGAAGGGGCGGACTTGTTACTCGAGAAAGTCACGGGGCCTTTGACTGACGAACAAGAAGAAATCTGTGAGCTGTTAGTACTAAACAGCTTTCGGCTGCAAGAGCTAATTGAGCAACTGCTCGATTACAATCGCATTAAACAAGTGCAAGTGTATGAAGAGTCGGTGGTGGTATTGCCTTTATTAGAGCAAAGCTTGACCGCGCATCGTTTGACCATCGAAAACAAAAATCTGCAGGTGAGTGTGGCGCTGATTGATGAGTGCCCGTTAGCGGACGGTCACCGTTTAAAGCTGGTGCTCGATAACCTGATTTCTAATGCGGTGAACTATGCAGATGTAGGCGGTGTGCTGCAAATAACATCCCGGCTTAGCGCCGAGTCTGCAGAATATGTATTAACCGTGGCTAATACCGGACAACCTATTCCGGAACAGGATAAAGACCGTATTTTTGAGCCATTTGTGCAAGGCAATCAGGTGCGCAAAGGGGTATTAAAAGGCTCGGGTATTGGTCTGAGTATTGCGCGCGAAGCGGCCTTAAGCATGGGCGGACGTTTGATTTTGGATACAGAAATGACAGCGCTGGTTTGTTTTGAACTTAGCCTGCCTAACCATAATAATAAAGGAATCACTGATGAATAAAGCATGCTTTGGCGCTGCTTTAGCGCTGATGTTATCTGGTTGTACCTTGCCTTTTCCCCTGTTACAACAGCCCGAGCCTAAGGTTGAAGTCAAAGAGCCTTCAGAGGCTCAACAGCTGAATGCTTGGCTAGCGCTGTCTGATACCGTACTGCACAGTAATGACAGCCAGCGCCAACAGGCCTTGGGTCAGTTACAAAATACTCCTCAAGCGGAATTAAAGCGCGCGCTCTGGCAGAGTCACCCCAAAGCCAGCACCAGCCAACGCCAGCAGGCCCAGCAATTGTTTCAGCAACACCTAGCCACAGCCTCACCCGCAGAACAACAGTTACTGAGGGTGTATCAAAGCTATAATCAAGAAATCTTACAGATGCAGCGCCAGTTAGTGGATCGTCAACAGCAAGTAAACAATCTGACCAAAAAACTGAAAGAGCTGGCGAACATCGAACAGCAGATCAACGACCGTAAATTTCAAGAGTAACGGCCATGAAACGTAAAGCCAGAATATTACTAGTGGACGATGATGTCAGCTTACTTAAGTTGTTGGGATTACGTCTTAAGAGTGAAGGCTTTGCGGTCACGACCGCCGGCAGTGGTGCCGAAGCCTTAACTTGGTTAGAGCAAGAGCGGCCCGACTTGGTATTGAGTGACCTGCGCATGGACGGCATGGACGGTTTGGCGTTATTTGATCGCATTCAACGCCAGCACGTAGGGCTGCCGGTGGTGATCATGACTGCTCACGGCTCTATTACCGATGCCATTACGGCCACCCGCTCTGGGGTATTTGGTTTTTTAACTAAGCCGATTGATAAAGAAGAATTACGTAAAACCATCAATCAAGCCTTGGCCGTGTCATTGCCCGCAGTGGTGGATGACTGGCAGCAAAGGGTGCCCACGCGCAGCCCTATTATGATTGCGTTACTCGAGCAGGCGCGGCGCATCGCGCCCTTGGATATCAGTGTATTACTGACGGGACCATCGGGTTCCGGCAAGGCGCTGATGGCTCAGGCGTTGCACGACGCTAGCCCGCGCCAAGATTATCCTTTTATCTCGCTAAACTGCGGCGCCATGACCGAGCAATTGTTGGAGTCGGAGCTGTTTGGCCATGTGAACGGGGCTTTTAGTGGTGCGACTTCGGATCATCCTGGGGTGTTTATTAGCGCCGCCGGCGGCACTGTGCTGTTAGAAGATGTGGGGGAGCTCAGCCCCGCATTGCAAGGCAAGCTGCTGCAAGTGTTAGCCCAACAGCAAGTACGGGCTTTGGGCGCCAGTCAAAGTGCGACCACAGATGTGCGGGTACTGTCTTCTACTAGCCGTGACTTGGTGACGGCCATGGAGGAGGGGACATTTCGCGAAGACTTGTTTTATCGACTCAATGTGATGAACCTGCAGCTGCCGGCGCTTGAACAAAGGCCGGAAGATATCCCCTTGCTGGCCCGCCAAGCGCTAGAGCAACTCAAAACCCGCCAACAAACGCAGGTAACGGGCTTTTCTCCCGAGGCGTTATCCATGTTGGCCGCGGCCAATTGGCCCGGTAATGTGCGCCAATTACTGAATGTGGTGGAGCAAGCGGTGGCCATGGCGTCGGTGCCTGTGATTGGCACTCAGCTATTGGAAGGTATTTTGGCGGATAGCGGTGAGCAATTCCCGACCTTTAATGAGGCGCGGGCTGAGTTTGAGCGGCTCTATCTGCATAAAATTTTGCGCATGACCGACGGTAACGTGAGCCAAGCGGCGGGCTTGGCGGGGCGTAATCGCACCGACTTTTATAAACTACTGAGTCGCCATGGGATTGAGGCTGGCGCTTATAAGGAAAAGCGTAAGGAGTGAAATTTTTTTGCGGTGAGGTCGCTCTTGTAGGTAAGCCTTTAATAAGCCGCCAATACACTCGACTCACTACGGGACTCACATGCTAATTTATAATAAGAAAAAATCACACTTAAGCGAAAACCAAGTCACGCCTGAGTCTGTGTATTTGCAGCGCCGCCAAATCCTGCAAGGATTAGGCTTAGGGCTGGGAGCTGCCGCATTAAGCGCACCGGCCAGCGCCAGCCTCTTTGATTCTCTTCTCGGTAGTAAAGAGACTAAAGAGCAGGGCGCTAGAGAAGTGACAGCCAGCACTGAGCCACTCACTTTTAGCCAACCTAAAGCTTATCAACTAAACGTTGCACCCACCGCCGAGCGGGTCGCCACCAGTTATAATAACTTCTACGAGTTTGGTGCCGACAAATCCGATCCTGCACGCTATGCCCAGCAATTTAAGACTAAGCCTTGGACCATTACCATTTCTGGCGAAGTGGAGAATCCACAAACCATAGATGTCTGGGCTTGGCTAGAGAAGCAACAGTTAGAAGAGCGTATTTATCGCCATCGCTGTGTGGAAGCTTGGTCTATGGTGATCCCTTGGCTGGGCGTGCCTTTAAGTAGCATCATGAAGGCGGCTAAGCCTACCTCGAAAGCTAAGTATGTGGCTTTTGAAACCTTGTATGATCCTAAGCAGATGCGCGGCCAAGCGTCGCGCTTTGTGGGGGGCGGTATTGAGTATCCCTATGTAGAAGGCTTGCGACTCGATGAAGCCATGCATCCCTTAGCGCTGTTAGCTGTGGGCATGTACGGTAAAACCTTGCCGCCGCAAAATGGCGCGCCGGTGCGTTTAGTACTGCCTTGGAAATATGGCTTTAAGGGCATTAAGTCCATCGTAAATATTCACCTGACCGATAAACAACCGCCCACCACCTGGAATAAGCTGGCCTCTTACGAGTATGGTTTTTATGCCAACGTCAATCCCAAGGTTGACCACCCTCGTTGGAGCCAAGCCACCGAGCGAGTTATCGCCGAAGGCGGCTTATTTGGCAGTGGGCGCCAGCCTACTTTGATGTTCAACGGCTATGAAGATGAAGTGGCCAGCCTTTATCAAGGCATGGATTTACGGAAATTCTACTAGGTGAAAGCGCTGCGTATAAAATTAAGCCCGAAGAAGATAACCGGCCTTAAAGTGCTGCTGCATCTTGCGGCTATATTGCCGTTAGTGTGGCTGCCGTGGGCGTTTTCGGTCGGCCGCTTTAGTGCCGACCCTATTCCTGAACTGATCCAGTATTTTGGGGATTGGGCGCTGCGCATCTTATTGCTGAGCTTGTGTGTTTCGCCGTTGGCCAAGGCGCTTAAAAGTGCGACCTTGATTAAGGTGCGCCGCCTTATCGGCTTGTGGAGTTTTGCCTATGCCAGTTTACATCTACTGGTGTGGTTATGGTTGGATCTGCAATGGGGCTGGAGTCTAATTGGTAGCGAGATTATTAAACGCGGCTTTGTCACCCTTGGCATGTTGTCTTGGTTAATACTCTTGCTGCTGAGCTTAACGTCCCTACAAAAAATCCAACGACGCCTAGGTCGCTACTGGCAGCGGTTGCATAACTGGGTCTATTTGGCGGCAGTCTTGATCCCCATTCATTACTGGTGGGCCGTGAAGTCGGGCTGGATCCAACCGCTTATTTATCTGCTGCTGAGCCTCAGCTTATTATGGTGGCGTCGTGACAAGCTGCTGCGCCCACTCAAAGGCCTATTTAAGCGTCAAACATCCAGCACTAAGCGCAGGTAGCGATTTCTCGCCACACCCATCCTTGAAAGAACAACCAGTGCTCTTGGTCCGTTTTTTCTCTGTTCTTCATTAGCGTAGTCGCTCGCGCTGGGTTTCCCTCTCATGTTTGCCCACATTCAGCTAAACTGACGCCTTAAATAAACAGCTAATGTATTACTAATCAACGGCGGAGTAGCGAATGGATAATCAGGCTTGGGCACTGTGTTTTCTGGATGAAGGGGTCGCCATGTCGGTGATCAGCCGCAAAGAAACCCGCTGCCAGTGGCTGGAAGATAAAGAGCATGCCTTTGAACACTTGCTGAATGACTACCTGAACTATGTGGCTGAATTAGGTGAACTAGAGCCGGAGCAGGTCTTGGTCGCCAAAGAGCGCTTCGAGTTATTAATCGAGCAATATCCAGAGCCGGAGGTATTAACCGAGTACCTTAACGATCTTACCGTAGGGTTAACGCGCCTGCTGTGGTTTGGCCCGCTGTCGGCACTGGCCGAAGACTACGGTGACTTTCCACTGGCGCTGCGTGCTTTTTATTGGCAAGAGTATGGCGAAGGTGACGAAGACCCAGTTGAACCAGTAGTAGAAGACGACTGGATTTACTTGGTAGAGTGCATGGACGACTTCTTGCTCGAAGACGATTATTGAGTTTGCGCTAACATTGCTGCTAACCTGTATCCATATACAGTTATCTTAAGTTGAGCCATGATCCTTTATATCGCCGAAAAGCCTAGTCTTGGGCGCGCCTTAGCGGCCGCCTTGCCACAACCTCAGCAAAAGAATGAGGGCTTTATTCGTCTGGGTAATGGCGATGTGGTTACTTGGTGTATTGGTCATTTGCTTGAACAGGCCCAGCCCGATGCTTACGACCCCGCATTTAAGCAATGGCGCTTAGAGCACTTGCCGATTATTCCTCGCGAGTGGAAGTTAGAAGCCAAGCCTAAAACTCGCAGTCAGCTAGCCGTGGTCAAAAAGCTGCTTAAGCAAGCCACCGAGATAGTGCACGTGGGGGACCCGGATCGCGAAGGTCAGTTGTTGGTAGATCAAGTGATCAGCTTTTGTGGTGTGTCTAGCGCTAAGCGCGAGCGCGTGCAGCGCTGTTTAATCAGTGATCTTAACCCCAGTGCAGTTAAAAAATCGCTGGCGGCCCTGCGCTCCAATAAAGAGTTTGTGCCCTTGTCGGTATCGGCATTGGCCCGCTCTCGCGCTGATTGGTTGTACGGCATTAATATGAGTCGGCTGTGCACCATTCAGGGGCAAAAAATGGGCTATCAAGGCGTGCTGTCGGTGGGGCGCGTGCAAACGCCGCTACTGGGCTTAGTGGTGCGCCGCGACCAAGAGATCGCCGACTTTACTGCCAAGACTTATTTTGACGTGCTAGCGCACCTCACCACAGAGCAAGCCCAAGCATTTAAGGCAAAATGGCAACCCAGCGCAGCCTGTGCGCCTTGGCAGGATGAAGAAGGGCGGGTGTTATCTCAGAGTTTGGCCGATAACGTAGTCAAGCGTATTACCCAGCAAAACGGTCGCGTGACTAAAGCTGAAACTAAATCCCGCCAACAGCCACCGCCCTTGCCTTATAATTTATCCTCCTTGCAAATAGATGCCGCGCGCCGTTTTGGCTTAAGCGCCAAGCAGGTACTCGATATCTGTCAGACGCTCTACGAGCGCCATAAATTGCTCACCTATCCCCGCTCCGATAATCGCTATTTGCCCAGTGAGCATTTTTCCCAAGCCGGTGCTGTGACGCAAGCGATCGCTAACACCTGCACTGAGCTGGCAGGTGCCTTAAGCGGTGCTGATTTAAGTCGGCGCAGTAAAGCATGGGATGATAAAAAAGTGGCGGCGCATCACGCTATTATTCCTACTGCTAAAGCCATGGATGGCAGCAAATTATCCAGTACCGAGCTAAAGGTGTATCAACTAGTGGCTCGCCAATATTTGGCGCAGTTTTATCCGCCTTGGCAGTATGAGGATAAATTACTGGAGCTGGAGATTGCCGGTGGCCGCTTTGTGGCTCGCGCCCGTCAACAAGGCAGCCCGGGGTGGAAGCAGCTATTTGCCCAAACTCGCCAAGCCAGCCCAGCAGAGCCTGAGGATGAAGAGCTGCAGTCACAGCTGCCGGCATTAACGGTGGGGGATACAGTGTTTTGTGTACGCGGTGAGCGACTCGACAAACTCACTCAGCCGCCGCGTTATTTTACCGATGCCACCTTGTTGGCCGCCATGACCAATATTGCACGCTACGTAACGGACGGCGAGCTGAAAAAAATATTGCGCGACACCGATGGCTTAGGCACTGAGGCCACGCGAGCAGGGATTATCGAATTGCTATTTACCCGCCAGTTTTTACGCCGCGAAGGTAAGCAAATTCGTGCCACAGAGGCCGGCGCCCAGTTGATTGCCAGTTTACCGGCTTCTGCCACCACGCCCGATATGACGGCCCGTTGGGAGTCGGTACTGGACGCCATCAGTCGCAAGCAAGCCGGTTATCAAGCCTTTATGACGGATCTGGAAACGTCATTGCCACAGTTAATTGCCGCCGTGGATGTGAACGCTTTTAAGGGCCTAAAAGGCAGCGGTAAAGCGCCAAATTTTAAAAAGCGTAAAGGGCGAGCTAAAACGGCGAAGCCTAACTCCTAAAGTAGATAGCGGTGTTCCACTCCACTTATGAGTTCAGGTACACTGAGCCGGCATTTATTTAGGAACCCTCATCATGCAAGTTACCTCGGCTTCTCTCGCCCCCTATAACACTTTTGGTCTTAAACACACTGCCGAGCAATTGGTAGAGCTAACGGCGCGCGAGCAGCTGCAACGTTTATGGCAAGCGTATCGACAGACGCCGTTATTATTAGTCGGTGAGGGCTCTAACCTGCTGTTTACTGCTCCCTTTACTGGGCTGGTGCTGGTTAATCGACTGAAAGGCATCAAAGTCACCGAGACCGAAGATGCTTGGTTGGTAGCGGTGGAAGGCGGAGAAAACTGGCATCAATTGGTGTGCCTATGTTTAGAACAGAATATGCCTGGGTTGGAAAACTTGGCCCTGATCCCCGGCACTGTGGGCGCATCACCGGTGCAGAATATCGGTGCTTATGGGGTGGAGCTGGCGCAATTTTGTCAGAAAGTAGAAAGCTTCGACTGGCAAAGCGGCGAGTATAAAACCTGGTCTAATGAGGAGTGCGGCTTTGGTTATCGTGACAGCGTCTTTAAGCATGAGGCACGACTGCACTTAATCATCGGCGTGACCTTTCGTTTACCTAAAGCTTGGCAGCCGGTGCTTGGCTATGGCCCGCTGGCTGAATTGGGAGAGGCGGCCACACCGGCGCAAATCTTTGAAAAGGTGTGCGCTACTCGCCAAGCGAAATTGCCAGATCCCGCGGTGCTCGGTAATGCGGGCAGTTTCTTTAAAAACCCGAAAGTGGTCACGGCGCAAGCGGAGGCGCTTAAGTTGGCGTGGCCCAAGTTGCCAGTATTTGCCGCCGAGCCGGGAGTCAGTAAATTGGCTGCCGGTTGGTTGATTGAACAAGCGGGCTTAAAAGGCGTGCAGGTGGGGGGAGCCGGTGTGCATACCCAACAAGCCTTAGTGCTGGTCAATTTGGGCGGTGCCACGGCGGCGGATGTATTGCGCTTGGCGGCCTTAGTGCGTGAGCGGGTAGAGCAGATGTTTGGCGTGCGCCTTGAGCCAGAGGTGCGCATGATAGGGGCGGATGGTGAAACTTACTTGGATGAGGCGCTGGCGTGTCTGAACTAAAATCCGAGCCTAAACCCGAGCCTAAACAAGAGCTAAGCCCATTGCGCGAAGCTTTGCTTACGCTACTGAGTGATGGTCAGTTTCACTCTGGCGAACAATTAGGCGAGCAATTGGCGGTGAGTCGGGCGGCGGTCAGTAAACATGTGCAAGCCATTAAGGCGCTGGGGCTCGAGGTGTACAGCGTGAGTGGTAAGGGCTATCGCTTGGCGGTGCCCTTGCAGTTATTGGATCAATATCGGTTAAGTCGTGAGCTGGCGCCACAACGGGTGGATCTTATTCCAGTCATTGGCTCGACCAATCAGCATTGGCTATCGCAACTTAATCAGCTCAATAACGGCGATATCTGTGTTGCCGAGTGCCAAACAGCGGGCCGAGGCCGACGGGGCCGCAGTTGGGTATCGCCTTTTGGTGGCCAGCTGATCATGAGCATGTATTGGCGTCTCGAGCAGGGCATGGCGGCGGCCATGGGCTTGAGCCTAGTAGTGGGCATTGCCGTGGTAGAGTCATTAGCAGCCCAAGGCTTTAGTGGCGTACAACTTAAATGGCCCAATGATTTATACGTAAATGGTCGCAAGCTGGCCGGCATCTTAGTGGAAATGTCCGGCACTGCCGGCGGGCCTTGTCAGTTGGTGATTGGTTTAGGCTTAAATTTACTATTGCCGAGCAGCGAGCAAGCGCGCATTAGCCAACCCTTTGCTGAATTGGCTGAATTAGGTGACATTAACGATCGTAACGGTTTAGTGATAGCCCTCAGTCAGCATCTGCAGCACTCGTTAGATATTTTTGAAGCTCAGGGCATTCGTGCTTTTCGCGAGCAATGGAATCAGCTTGACTACTTTAACGGCAAGCCGGTGCGGATATTGATGGGTGAGCAAGTTATTCAGGGCACAGCCCGTGGCATAGATGAGCAAGGCGCGCTGTTATTGGAGTTAGCAGATGGCAAAATCAAGCGCTTCTTAGGCGGCGAAGTGTCGTTACGCGCTGAAGAGCCTCGCGCGTGAGGTGTGAGGGGTAAAGTGTGAAGCGTAAAACAAGCTGGCGTTTTTTGTTTGTCCACCTCACTCCTACACTTTCCCCTTCACGGCTGTTCGGTTACTTTCTCAGCCATACCTGCTCTATGCCGTGGGCTTGACCTTTGGTCAGGATCAGCTCGGCGCGGTCTTTGGTGGGCAGGATGTTTTGCTTAAGGTTTTGGTAGTTAATGTCTTGCCAAATGCGACTGGCGGTGGCCATCGCTTGGGCTTCTGATAACTGGGCATAGTGATGAAAATAAGAATCGGGATCGGCAAAGGCGCCGTCGCGTAACGTTAAGAAACGCTCCACATACCAAGTTTTAAGCAACTGCTCATCCGCATCGACAAAAACCGAGAAGTCCACGAAGTCTGAAACAAATACCCGATGCGGCTCATGAGGGTAGTCCATGCCACTTTGCAGTACGTTTAAGCCCTCTATGATGACAATGTCCGCCTGCTCCACCACTTCTTCCGCGTCCGGAATGATGTCGTAACTCAGGTGCGAGTACAAAGGTGCCGTGACGCGAGGCTTCCCGGATTTTATATCAGACACAAACTGCACCAAACGACGAATGTCATAAGACTCAGGAAATCCTTTCTTATGCATCAAGTCGCGCGCTTCTAGCTCCGCATTTGGATACAGAAAACCATCCGTGGTCACCAAGGCGACGGTGGGATGTTGCGGCCAGCGTTCTAGGAGTGCTGCAAGAATGCGCGCCGTGGTGCTTTTACCTACTGCTACTGAGCCGGCAATGCTGATAATGTAGGGCAGATGACGGGGCTCTTTTCTTAAAAACTGATCCAACACCTTACTGCGCCTTTGCTTAGCCTTAATGTAGAGATTCAGCAAGCGCGACAATGGCAAGTAGATATCTCTGACTTCTGCCAGTGAGACCTTGTCATTAATGCCACGCAGCCGTGTTAACTCAGCTTCGCTTAAAGGTTGATGCACAGTGTCACGCAGCTCAGACCAAGCTTCGCGAGAAAAGGCAATATAAGGAGAGTCGTTGTCTATCGTCATAAGGATGTAGTCATAAGCCTGTGGTCATAAGTTAGTGGCATGAGGCCGTGCTGTGGGTCGCTTAGCGACGATACACCAAGGTTTAAGCGCCGACAAGCCAGCTAGGGCTTAAGTTGCGCGGAGCGCTCAAGAAAAATTTTTTGCCTAATGCCTGTATATTTGTGGCATAAACGGCGGCTAAACGAGGTGAAAAGTGGCTTTGTTGTTTGTTTATTGTGCAGTTGAGCGCGCTAAGGCAAAAACTTAGCATTCAGCGCTTGCATAACGGCATGCCCATGGCCTAGAATTCGCCTCGTTCTAGTGCCGGCATAGCTCAGTTGGTAGAGCAACTGACTTGTAATCAGTAGGTCCCGAGTTCGACTCTTGGTGCCGGCACCATAACATTGGAGGGGTTCCCGAGTGGCTAAAGGGATCAGACTGTAAATCTGACGGCTCAGCCTTCACTGGTTCGAATCCAGTCCCCTCCACCATCTTTTAGATATCGCACGCTGCGCTATCTCGTTTAACTAAACTTTGACGTATTCGAGTAAAGTTAAATAACCTGTTTTGCGGGCATCGTATAATGGCTATTACCTCAGCCTTCCAAGCTGATGACGCGGGTTCGATTCCCGCTGCCCGCTCCAATTATTAATGCAAATTAATAATTAAGAGCAAAAAGCTGCTGATATAGCTCAGTTGGTAGAGCGCACCCTTGGTAAGGGTGAGGTCCCCAGTTCGAATCCGGGTATCAGCACCATTTTAAGTGCTTATGCCTTCCGGTTATTCTCCCCTTTATATTTCTCTGTACTCTCAACTTGCTCACTTTTTCTTGCTCAGTCTGTTCACGACTGGCGCTTTGTTGATCTTGGCGTTCGGTCTGCATTGCACTTATTGCTCTTTTTGCGGGTAGAGGGTAGCGAAAGGGCAGGGGAGCGACTAAAATCAGCAGGTAATTACGCTTACAATCCCAGTCGAAAGCCCTTATAATGCGGCCCTTATTGTGTATAGGGGCGTAGTTCCAATTGGTAGAACGGCGGTCTCCAAAACCGACGGATGGGGGTTCGAATCCCTCCGCCCCTGCCATATACCTCGCCGACAGCGGGGTCTTCGCGTCCGTAATGGACTCAAGTTTTAGACAGGTAGCCTTATGAGTGCAAATATTGAGAGCCAAAGCGGGGCCAAAGATTCCCTGTTATGGGGACTAGTGTTTATTATTTTGGTAGCAACCGTGGTTGCAAACTCTCTTTATAGCGAGCTGTCGGTGGCCCTTCGTGCCGCGGCCGTTGTTGTCGCCTTAGGGGTGGCTGGATTATTGGCCTACCAAACACATAAAGGTAAGACTACGGTCGCCTTTGCTAAAGAATCTCGTCTGGAAATGCGCAAAGTGGTGTGGCCTAACCGCCAAGAAGCGATCCAAACTACCCTGATTGTACTAGCCGTCACTGCTGTGGTCGGCCTGTTTCTATTTATGCTGGATGGCTTGCTGGTATGGCTGGTCAATCTGGTCACCGGAGTATAGGGATTAACCATGTCTGAACCAGAACAAAGAATGCGTTGGTACGTGATCCAAGCGTTTTCCGGATACGAAGGCCGCGTTCAGAAATCGCTTATCGAGCATATCCGGCTGAATGAGATGGAAGAGCAGTTTGGCGAAATTTTAGTGCCAACTGAAGAAGTGGTCGAAATGCGCGCTGGTCAAAAACGTAAGAGCGAGCGCAAATTCTTCCCCGGCTACGTCTTAGTACAAATGCAGATGAACGATGCCAGCTGGCACCTAGTGCGCAGTATTCCGCGCGTGATGGGCTTTATCGGTGGTACGCCTGAGCGTCCGGCACCTATCTCTGATAAAGAAGCAGATTTGATCTTGAATCGTCTGCAAGATGCGATTGATAAGCCGAAACCAAAAACCCTGTTTGAACCGGGTGAACTGGTGCGTGTTTCTGAAGGTCCGTTCGCCGACTTTAACGGTGTGGTGGAATCGGTTGATTATGAGAAGAGCCGCATTAAGGTGTCGGTCATGATCTTCGGTCGTTCTACCCCAGTTGAGCTGGAGTTTGGTCAGGTTGAAAAATCCTGATTAAAGTTTGCTCATAGAACTTGCGAGTGGCGGCAAATAGTACTAAAATTTGCCGCCCTTTTAATACAGGGGAGCCGATTACAAGCACAGCTTGGCGGCGCTATCACCCAATAACGAGGTAATCTCAATGGCTAAGAAAGTCCAAGCCTACATCAAGCTGCAAGTTGCAGCCGGTGCAGCAAACCCAAGTCCTCCGGTTGGTCCAGCTCTGGGTCAGCACGGCGTTAACATCATGGAATTCTGTAAGGCGTTTAACGCTCGTACAGAAAGCCTAGAGAAAGGCTCGCCAATCCCAGTAATCATTACTGTGTACAGCGACCGTTCTTTCACCTTCGAAACCAAGACTCCGCCTGCGGCGTTCTTGTTGCTGAAGGCAGCTGGCGTGAAGTCTGGCTCGGCTAAGCCTAACTCTGAGAAAGTGGGTACTGTTAACCGCGCTCAGTTAGAAGAAATTGCTGAGATCAAGCAAAAAGACATGACCGGTGCCGATGTTGATGCCCGCGTTCGTACAATCGAAGGTACTGCTCGGTCCATGGGCCTGGCAGTGGAGGGTTAAGACGATGGCTAAATTAACTAAGCGCATGCGTGTTATTCGTGACCGCATCGAAAGCACTAAAAACTACGAAATCAATGAAGCCGTTGCTCTGTTACAAGAATTGGCTACTGCCAAGTTTGTAGAAAGCGTAGACGTTGCTGTTAACTTGGGCATCGACGCTCGTAAATCTGACCAAAACGTACGTGGCGCAACTGTGCTGCCAAACGGTACTGGTCGTGACGTACGCGTTGCAGTATTTGCTCAAGGCGCTAACGCTGAAGCCGCTAAAGAAGCCGGCGCTGAATTGGTTGGCATGGAAGATCTTGCCGAGCAAATCAAGAAAGGTGAAATGAACTTCGACGTCGTTATCGCATCTCCTGATGCCATGCGCGTTGTTGGTCAGTTAGGCCAAATCTTGGGCCCACGTGGTCTGATGCCTAACCCTAAAGTAGGTACAGTAACTCCTAACGTTGCTGAAGCCGTTAAGAATGCTAAAGCTGGTCAGGTTCGTTATCGCAACGACAAAAACGGTATCATCCACACCACTATTGGTAAGGCTGATTTCACCGTTGAGAACCTGAAAGGCAACTTGGAAGCACTGTTGGTAGCACTGAAGCGTGCCAAGCCTGCAACTTCTAAAGGTATCTTCATCAAGAAAGTAACCCTGTCCACCACTATGGGTGCCGGCGTTACTATTGATCAAGCAAGCCTAGACGAAAAGAAATAAGCATTTACAAGGCGCATCAACTCACGTAGTATTTTGCGCCTTGTGATTTGGTTGGGGGCTTCGACTCCCGTCCAAGACCGCTGGAGACGTTATCGTCTTAATGATCCAGCGTAGATGGTGCCGGGACCCAGTTAGAAAATATTTTTTCTTCTGGAATCTGTCATCTTGGTGTCTCTGTTTTAACAGAGGCGTGTGTTTAATCTGGGTTTTATCCCAGGTGGATCCAGGAGTTTAGCCAATGGCATTAAGACTCGAAGACAAAAAGGCAATAGTTGCTGAAGTCAACGAAGCTGCCAAGGGCGCCCTGTCTGCAGTAGTTGCCGATGCACGTGGCGTTACTGTAGCTGCCATGACCAAACTGCGCCAGCAAGCGCGTGATAACGGAGTTTACCTTAAGGTAGTCCGTAACACGTTAGCTCGCATCGCCGTTAAAGAGACCAACTATGAGTGCCTCAATGAGGTATTCGTTGGTCCTACCCTGCTTGCGTTTTCCAACGAACACCCGGGCGCTGCCGCTCGTTTGTTCAAGGACTTTGCTAAAGAGCAAAGCGCATTCGAGGTTAAAGGTCTGGCTTACGAGGGTGCTTTTATCCCCGCAGCAGATATTGACCGTCTCGCAAAACTGCCGACGTACAACGAAGCAATTGCACAGCTGATGGCGACTATGAAAGAAGCTTCTGCTGGCAAGCTGGTACGTACTATCGCAGCCCTGCGCGACCAAAAACAAGCAGAAGCCTCAGCATAAGCTGTCGTTTGTTGCTTGAAACCCAAATACTTCAGAACATTAGGAATTTGAGTCATGTCTATCACTAAAGACCAAATCATTGAAGCCGTTGCAGAAATGTCTGTAATGCAAGTTGTTGAACTGATCGAAGCAATGGAAGAGAAGTTCGGCGTTTCTGCTGCTGCTGCTGTTGCCTCTGCTGGCGAAGCTGCTGTTGTTGAAGAGCAGACTGAATTCGACGTTATGCTGACCGCAATCGGCCCGAATAAAGTATCTGTAATCAAAGCCGTACGTTCTGCTACCGGTCTTGGCCTGAAAGAAGCCAAGGGTCTGGTTGAAGCCGCTCCATGTGCAGTTAAAGAAGCACTGAGCAAAGGCGAAGCTGAGACATTGAAGAAAGAGCTCGAAGAAGCAGGTGCTTCTGTTGATCTTAAATAAGCTAAATTTTAGCTTAGCGGCCTGAGTAATCAGGCTAGGGCTGGTGAATATTATTCACCGGCCCTTTTGCGCTGTAGGATGAGAGGAATTTCACATCGTTTGTGCCTCTTGTAGTACCAGCCATCGGATGTTGTCGAGACGTCCGTGTCGAAAAAACGATGTTATTTAGAGCTGTCCCATTTGGACAGATGGGTCACTTATCAGCGAGCTGAGGAACCCTATGGTTTACTCTTACACAGAGAAAAAGCGCATTCGTAAGGACTTCGGTAAACGTGACCAAGTCTTGGACACGCCTTACCTGCTATCAATCCAGCTTGATTCCTTCAAACAGTTTATTGAAGCAGATCCGCGCGGCGAACACGGTTTGGAAGCGGCTTTTCGCAGCGTCTTCCCCATCGCCAGCTATTCTGGCAATGCTGAATTGCAATATGTCAGTTTCCGTTTGGGCGAGCCCGTATTTGACGTTAAAGAATGTCAAATCCGTGGTGTAACTTATTCGGCGCCCTTGCGCGTTAAATTGCGCATGGTGCTGTACGACAGAGAAGCCGCACCTGGCACTGTCAAAGACATTAAAGAGCAAGAAGTCTACATGGGCGAAATCCCGCTCATGACTGTAAACGGCACCTTTGTTATCAATGGTACCGAGCGGGTAATAGTCTCCCAGCTGCACCGCAGCCCGGGTGTGTTTTTCGATCACGACCGTGGCAAGACTCACTCTTCGGGTAAAGTCTTGTATAACGCGCGTGTGATCCCTTACCGTGGTTCCTGGCTCGATTTTGAGTTTGATGCGAAAGACAACCTGTTTGTTCGTATCGACCGTCGTCGCAAGCTACCCGCGTCCATCATGTTACGTGCCCTTGAGTTCACGACAGAAGAAATTCTGGAAATGTTCTTCGAAACCACCACGTTCGAAGTCACCAATGGCAAGTTGATGATGGAACTTAAGCCTGAGCGTCTGCGTGGCGAAACCGCCTCGTTCGACATTCTGGTTGAAGGTGAAGTTCTGGTTGAAATTGGCCGTCGTATTACTGCGCGCCATATTCGTCAACTGGAAAAAGCCGGCATCGAAAAAATCGAAGTACCGGTGGAATATGCTGTCGGTAAAGTGGTTGCTAAAGACTATGTTAACGTCGACACCGGCGAACTGGTTATTGGCGCCAATAGCGAGCTGACCTTAGAAGTGTTGGCAAACTTGTCTGTGGCTGGCATTAAGCAGTTTGAGACCCTGTTCACTAACGAACTGGATCACGGCGCTTACATGTCTGACACCTTGCGTATTGACTCTTCAACCAACCGCGTAGAAGCCTTGGTCGAAGTGTATCGCATGATGCGCCCAGGCGAGCCGCCAACCCGCGATGCTGCTGACACCTTGTTTGAGAACTTATTCTTCTCAGAAGACCGTTATGACCTCTCCACCGTGGGCCGGATGAAATTTAACCGTCGTCTGTTCCGTGATGAGATTGATGGTCCGGGTACTCTGACTAAGTCAGATATCGTTGACGTGATGAAGCGCTTGATCGACATCCGTAACGGTAATGACGAAGTGGACGATATCGACCACTTGGGTAACCGTCGTATTCGCTCTGTGGGCGAAATGGCAGAAAACCAGTTCCGTGTTGGCTTAGTGCGCGTTGAGCGTGCGGTACGTGAGCGTCTGTCATTAGGCGATCTAGATACTTTGATGCCACAAGACTTAATCAACGCCAAGCCGATTTCGGCGGCGGTGAAAGAGTTCTTTGGCTCAAGCCAATTGTCCCAGTTTATGGACCAAAACAACCCGCTTTCAGAAGTCACGCACAAACGTCGTATTTCTGCATTAGGCCCAGGTGGTTTGACCCGTGAACGTGCTGGCTTTGAAGTTCGAGATGTACACACCACCCACTACGGTCGTCTGTGTCCTATCGAAACGCCAGAAGGACCAAACATCGGCCTGATCAACTCACTGGCTTGCTACTCGCGCACTAACGAATACGGTTTCCTTGAGACCCCGTATCGTAAAGTGGTCGATGGCCAAATTACCGACGATGTAGACTACTTGTCTGCCATCGAGGAAGGTCACTTCGTGATCGCTCAGGCTAACGCCGCCTCTGATGACGACAACCGTCTGACTGAAGAGCTGGTTGCGTCCCGTCATAAAGGTGAAGCCACCTATATGAACGCCGATCAGGTGCAGTACATGGACGTGAGTCCACAGCAGGTCGTTTCTGTTGCGGCGTCTTTGATACCTTTCCTTGAGCACGATGATGCTAACCGAGCCTTGATGGGTTCGAACATGCAACGTCAAGCCGTACCAACGCTACGCGTCGATAAGCCGCTGGTAGGTACTGGTATTGAGCGTGCAGTAGCCGTCGACTCCGGTGTAACCGTAGTGGCCAAGCGTGGCGGTATCGTCGATTACGCCGATGCTTCACGCATAGTAGTAAAAGTTAACGAAGAAGAGATGCTGCCTGGCGAAGCCGGTATCGACATCTATAACCTGACCAAGTACACCCGTTCTAACCAGAACACCTGTATCAACCAGCGTCCTTGTGTGATGCCGGGTGAGCGGGTACTGGGCGGCGACGTATTGGCCGACGGTCCTTCAACTGACTTGGGCGAATTAGCCTTGGGTCAGAACCTGCGCGTGGCCTTTATGGCATGGAACGGGTTTAACTTCGAAGATTCCATCTTGCTGAATGAGCGTCTGGTAGAGCATGACCGCCTGACCACCATTCATATTCAGGAACTGACTTGTATCTCTCGTGATACCAAGTTGGGCCCAGAAGAAATCACCGCTGATATCCCGAACGTGGGTGAATCTGCGCTGAGCAAGCTTGATGAGTCCGGTATCGTGTACGTGGGTGCAGAAATGCGTCCCGGCGATATCTTAGTTGGTAAAGTAACTCCTAAGGGTGAAAGCCAGCTAACGCCAGAAGAGAAGCTACTGCGAGCCATCTTCGGTGAAAAAGCCTCCGACGTTAAAGACTCGTCTTTGCGTGTACCTAACTCAGTGTTTGGTACGGTCATAGACGTACAAGTCTTTACCCGTGATGGCATTGAAAAAGACAAGCGTGCCCAAGACATTGAGCACATGCAGTTGAAGCAGGCGAAGAAAGACTTAACTGAAGAGTTCAGCATCCTCGAAGACGGCGTTTACGCTCGTGCTCGTAACGTGCTAATCGCTTCTGGTATGTCTGCTGAGCAAGTGTCTAAGATTGCCCGTAACCAGTTACTGGAACAGTCAATTGATGACGAAGCCAAGCAAATTGAGCTTGAGCAATTAGCTGAGCAACAAGCTGAGCTGAAAGCTGACTTCGATAAGATGTTCGAAAACAAACGTCGCAAGATCACCCAAGGTGATGATCTGGCGCCGGGCGTGCTGAAAATCGTTAAGGTGTACTTGGCGGTTAAACGTCAAATTCAGCCTGGCGATAAGATGGCCGGCCGTCACGGTAACAAGGGTGTGGTTTCTATCATAGTACCGGTTGAAGACATGCCGCATGACGAGCATGGCGTACCGGTAGATATGGTATTGAACCCACTGGGTGTACCGTCGCGGATGAACATCGGTCAGATCCTCGAGACGCACTTAGGCTTAGCGGCCAAGGGCATCGGCGAGAAGATTGACCGTATGCTCAAAGAGCAGCAAGCCATTGCTCGTCTGCGCGAATTCATTCAGGAAGTTTACGACCTGGGTGATGGCATCCGTCAGAAAGTAGACCTGTCTACCTTCACCGACGTTGAAGTGCAGACGCTGGCCAATAACTTGCGCCACGGCATGCCAATGGCAACGCCGGCGTTTGATGGTGCTGATGAGCACGAAATTAAGCGCATGCTGCTGCTGGCCGATCTGCCAGAATCTGGTCAGATCACGCTGTATGACGGTCGTACTGGTAACGCGTTTGAGCGTGCTGTGACCGTGGGCTATATGTACATGCTGAAGTTGAACCACTTGGTGGACGACAAGATGCACGCCCGTTCTACTGGTTCTTACAGTCTGGTAACGCAACAGCCGCTGGGTGGTAAAGCTCAGTTTGGTGGTCAGCGTTTCGGTGAGATGGAAGTGTGGGCACTGGAAGCATACGGTGCCGCCTATACCTTGCAAGAAATGTTGACGGTCAAGTCGGATGACGTTAACGGTCGTACTAAGATGTATAAAAACATCGTCGATGGTGATCACCGTATGGAGCCGGGCATGCCCGAGTCTTTCAACGTATTGTTGAAAGAAATTCGCTCTCTCGGTATCAACATCGAGCTGGACGAAAGTTAAGGCGACAGACTGCCTGAGAAATAACGGCGCCCTCTTTTTTTGAAAGGCGGGCGCCTAGGTAGAACTCCTCACAGGAGACTAATGTGAAAGACTTACTTAAGTTTTTGAAAGCGCAGAATAAGACAGAAGAGTTTGACGGGATCAAAATCGGTCTGGCATCCCCAGACATGATCCGCTCTTGGTCTTTTGGCGAAGTCAAAAAGCCTGAGACCATCAACTACCGTACCTTCAAACCGGAGCGTGACGGTCTTTTCTGTGCCCGGATTTTTGGTCCGGTCAAGGACTATGAGTGTCTGTGTGGTAAGTACAAGCGCCTCAAGCATCGCGGTGTTATCTGCGAAAAATGCGGCGTTGAAGTTACCCAGACCAAAGTGCGCCGTGAGCGCATGGGCCACATTGAGCTGGCCAGTCCGGTTGCTCACATCTGGTTCTTGAAGTCCCTGCCAAGCCGTATCGGTTTGCTGCTGGACATGACATTGCGTGATATCGAGCGCGTGTTGTACTTCGAATCCTTCGTGGTTATCGAAGCCGGCATGACCAGCTTAGAGCGTGGTCAAATGCTGTCTGAAGAGCAGTATTTAGACGCGCTAGAAGAGTGGGGCGACGAATTTGACGCCAAGATGGGTGCCGAAGCGGTACTGTCTTTGCTGCGCGCCATCGATCTCGGTGCCGAGATTGAAGTGATGCGTGAAGAGCTGGGTCAAACCAACTCTGAAACCAAGCGTAAGAAAATTACCAAGCGTTTCAAACTGATGGAAGCTTTCCATGGCTCAGGCAACAAGCCTGAGTGGATGGTGCTGACCGTGTTACCAGTATTGCCACCGGATTTGCGTCCTTTGGTACCATTGGACGGTGGTCGTTTTGCGACTTCTGATCTGAACGATTTATATCGTCGCGTGATCAACCGTAACAACCGTTTGAAGCGTCTATTAGACTTAGCTGCGCCCGATATTATCGTGCGTAACGAAAAGCGTATGCTGCAGGAATCTGTGGATGCGTTGCTCGATAACGGCCGTCGTGGTCGTGCCATTACTGGTTCTAACAAGCGCCCGCTGAAGTCCTTGGCAGATATGATCAAGGGTAAGCAAGGTCGTTTCCGTCAGAACTTACTCGGTAAGCGTGTTGACTACTCCGGTCGTTCGGTAATCGTAGTGGGCCCGACTTTGCGTTTGCACCAGTGCGGTCTGCCTAAGAAAATGGCACTCGAGCTGTTCAAACCTTTCATCTATGGCAAATTGGAAGCGCGCGGCCTAGCTACGACTATCAAAGCGGCCAAGAAGATGGTTGAGCGCGAAGAAGCCGTAGTATGGGACGTACTGGACGATGTGATCCGCGAACACCCGGTATTACTGAACCGTGCACCTACTTTGCACCGTTTGGGTATCCAGGCCTTTGAGCCGGTGTTGATCGAAGGTAAAGCGATTCAGTTGCACCCATTAGTGTGTGCGGCCTATAACGCCGACTTCGACGGTGACCAAATGGCGGTCCACGTACCGCTGACCATAGAAGCACAGCTTGAAGCGCGTGCTTTGATGATGTCGACCAACAACATACTGTCACCTGCTAACGGTGAGCCGATCATAGTACCGTCGCAAGACGTAGTACTGGGTTTGTATTACATGACCCGCGACAAGATCAACGCCAAAGGCGAAGGCATGTTGCTGACCAGCGCCAAAGAAGCGGAAAAGGTTTATCGCGGCGGTCATGCAGAGCTGCATGCCAAAGTGAAGATCCGCATCACCGACTCTGAGCGCATGGAAGACGGCACTGAAGTGGAAACCACGGCTATCCGTGATACCACTATCGGTCGTGCCATCCTGAGCTTGGTTGTGCCTAAAGGCTTGCCTTTCAGCATGATCGACCAAGCCATGGGCAAGAAGCAGATCTCTAAGTTGATGAACGCTTGTTACCGTCGTTTGGGCCTGAAAGAGTCTGTAATCTTTGCTGACCAATTGATGTATACCGGTTTCCAGTACGCCACTTTGTCTGGCGTGTCTGTGGGTATCAACGACTTGGTTATTCCTGATGCGAAAAAGTACATCATCGAAGAAGCCGAAGCCGAAGTATCTGAAATCCAGGAGCAGTTCCAGTCTGGTTTGGTTACCGCGGGCGAGCGTTACAACAAAGTTATCGATATTTGGGCCAGCGCCAACGAGCGTGTGTCTAAAGCGATGATGGAAAACTTGTCGAAAGACAAGGTGATTGACGCGCAAGGTAACGAAGTGCTGCAAGACTCGTTCAACAGCATTTACATGATGGCCGACTCTGGCGCTCGTGGTAGTGCCGCTCAGATCCGTCAGTTGGCGGGTATGCGTGGTCTGATGGCGAAACCAGATGGTTCCATCATCGAAACGCCGATCATCGCCAACTTCCGTGAAGGTTTGAACGTACTTCAGTACTTTAACTCCACGCACGGTGCCCGTAAGGGTCTGGCAGATACCGCATTGAAGACGGCTAACTCCGGTTACCTGACTCGTCGTCTAGTAGACGTGGCGCAAGACTTGGTGATCACCACCGACGACTGTGGCACCTTCGACGGTCTGTGGATCACCTCGCTTATCGAAGGCGGTGATGTGGTTGAGCAGTTGCGTGACCGCGTATTGGGCCGAGTAGTGGTCGAAGACGTGATCCGCCCTGGTACCGAGAATGAAATCTTAGTGGCTCGTAACACCCTGCTCGATGAGAAGTGGTGTGATGAGATCGAAGACAGCTCGGTAGACCGCATTAAAGTACGCTCCGTTATTACTTGTGATAACGACCATGGCGTATGTGCACACTGTTACGGCCGTGACTTGGCCCGTGGCCACTTGGTTAACCAAGGCGAAGCAGTCGGCGTTATCGCCGCTCAGTCTATCGGTGAGCCGGGTACCCAGTTAACGATGCGTACCTTCCACATCGGTGGTGCAGCATCACGAGCGGCAGCAGAAAACAGTATCCAGGTGAAAAACCCAGGTACCTTGAAGCTGGTTAACGCTAAGTTCGTGACTAATAACGACGGTAAGACGGTCATCGTGTCGCGTTCTTCTGAACTGACCATTATCGATGAATTGGGTCAAACCCGTGAAAACCACAAACTGCCTTACGGTGCTTTGTTGGAGAAAGCGGACGGCGAGCAGGTTCAACTTGGCCAGTTAGTGGCAACGTGGGACCCGCACACGCACCCAATCGTTACCGAAGTGGCAGGTCATGTTAAGTTTATCGACATGATTGATGGCGTGACCATCAGCCGTCAAACCGATGAACTGACCGGTCTGTCCAGCATTGTAGTCATGGATGTGAACGAACGTCCGGCTTCAGGTAAAGAGCTGCGTCCGACAGTTAAGCTGATTGATGATCACAACAATGATGTGATTATCCCAGGCACCGACTTGTCTGCGCTGTACTTCTTACCAGGCCGTTCGATTGTCAGCCTAGAAGATGGTGCCGTGGTAAACGTGGGTGACGCGGTTGCGCGTATTCCACAGGAATCCAGTGGTACTAAAGATATCACCGGTGGTCTACCACGGGTTGCTGACTTGTTTGAAGCGCGTCTACCGAAAGAGCCGGCTATCTTGGCGGAAATTTCGGGCACCATCGCATTCGGTAAAGAGACCAAAGGCAAGCGCCGCTTGGTGATCACACCGTTAGATGGTGGCGAACCGTTTGAGGAGATGATCCACAAATGGCGTCACGTGAACGTGTTTGAAGGTGAGAAAGTTGAAAAAGGCGAAGTTCTGGCCGATGGTCCAGAATCCGCACACGATATCCTGCGTCTACGTGGCATTAGCCCAGTAGCCAATTATATCGTGAACGAAGTGCAAGAGGTTTACCGCTTGCAAGGCGTTAAGATCAACGATAAACACATTGAAACAATCGTGCGTCAGATGCTGCGTCGCGCCGAAATAATGAATGCGGGCGATTCCGACTTCATTAACGGTGAGCAAGCAGAAGTGGTGCGTATTCGCCAAGCCAACCGTGCGTTGATTGCGGCGAAGAAGCAGCCAGTGGAATACCGTCATGTATTGATGGGTATCACTAAGGCATCGCTAAGCACTGAATCGTTCATCTCAGCGGCGTCCTTCCAGGAAACCACTCGAGTACTGACCGAGGCAGCTGTGTCCGGCAAAGTAGATAACTTGCGCGGTCTGAAAGAGAACGTGATTGTAGGCCGTCTGGTACCTGCGGGTACTGGTTTTGCCTACCATCAGGCGCGCAATGCCAAGCGTAATCCAGATCAAGCAGTGCCTGTATCGGCAGATGAAGTCGAACAGAATCTAGCTAATTTGTTGAACGCGACCAAATAAGTAACAAGTAACGAATCTCGACTCGCTGATAACAAAGGCTCCCGCAAGGGGGCCTTTTTTTATTCCGTAAAAAGTGAAGCGTAAAGAGTGAAGGGGAAGAGAAGGAAACCTACAGACCATGCAGTGTTGACAGCGTTACTCGGTTGTAGAGGCCGCTTCAGCTGGCCGGAGGCGCATAGCGCCACACAAACCATCGAATCACAGCAAATCCACAAGGACACACCGAAAACAATGCCGTGTTTAACATTGATGTTGTCTGTGGATTCTTGTTTTACTGCGTAGCTCTTTACCTAAGATACGGGCCGACTAAAAGGACTTCTACCGCAAAGCAATAGCTTTGCTGCACCATGCCAATATCGATGTTGATTTTTGGCTTGGCGCTCGGCGCTTTTCTCTCTTATGCCTTTAAGGTATAAAAAATCATCTTTTATTCTTTCTTGTTGCGACCATCCTCGTTTAAGCTATATGCATCTGGAAAAGTGGAAGTGAATGTCATGCTGTTAAAAGAACTCGCGGCGTCTGCCAGCCCGCTAAACGAACAACAAGTCCATAAGCTTACTCAGGTGGCAGCCGAGTTAAGTGCGACTCAACTGGCGTGGGTAAGCGGTTATTTTTACGGCATTAGCCAACATACCGCGGGTATTGCCGCCCCTGGCCCGATTGCAGTTGCGCAACCGGCCGGTAAGTTGACCATTATTTATGCCTCACAAACCGGTAACGCTAAAGGCGTGGCCAAAGAGCTTAAAGCCAGCGCCAGTGCCAATGGCGTGGAAGTGAGCCTGTTTAATGCCGCAGACTACAAAGTCCGTAACCTGAAAAAAGAAACCCATGTGTTGATCGTCGCCAGTACCAACGGCGAGGGCGAAGCCCCTGACGATGCTATCGAGTTTCATAAAGAATTAAAAGCCGGTAAGGCGGGCAAGTTAGACGGCCTGCAATACGGTGTGATTGGTCTGGGCGACTCGTCTTACGAGTTTTATTGCCAGACCGGTAAAGACTTTGATGAATACCTCAGCAAAGCCGGTGCCACGCCATTGTTAGCGCGCTTAGATGCAGACGTGGATTACGACGCTGTGTGCCAAAGCTGGAGCCAAGAAGCCGTTGCGTTGGTTAAAGAAGCACTCAAGTCTGAGGCCGCCAACGATCTGGCCCCTGTGGTGCCACTGACTGCCGGTGCCACTAGCCTCTATAACAAGAAGCATCCCTTTGCTGCTGAGCTGCTGACCAATCAAGCGATTGTCGGTCGTGATTCAGATAGAGATGTGCGCCACTTTGAGATTTCACTAGAAGGCTCAGATCTCAGCTATCAGCCTGGCGATGCGCTCGGCGTATGGTTTAGCAACGACGAACAATTAGTGGATGCGCTGTTGGCGCAGACCGGCGTTGATGCGGCAAGCGAAGTGATTGTGGATGAGCAAAGCGTCACCATACGTGAAGCGCTGATCAACAGTTATGAGCTGACCCAAGGCTATGCCAGTTTTGTGCAGTCTTACTCTGAGTTAACCGATGCACCTAAGTTACGTGCACTGGTCGATGATAAAGCGGCACTGCGTGAATACTGCGCTAAGCACCAAATTTTAGATATCGCCCGTGAACAACAAGGTGCATTGACCGCCGAGCAGCTGCAAGCCAGCCTACGCCGCCTCACACCACGCTTGTACTCCATTGCCTCATCGCAAGCTGAAGTAGAAGACGAAGTGCATCTCACGGTAGGTGTGGTGCGTTTTGACCAAGATGGCGAATCCCGTAACGGCGGCGCTTCTGCTTATCTGTCGGACCGTCTGGAAGAGGGCGCCCAAGTACGCGTTTTCATCGAGCATAACGATAACTTCCGCCTGCCCGCCAATGATGACACCCCGGTGATCATGGTCGGCCCGGGTACTGGCATAGCGCCGTTTCGCGCCTTCTTGCAAGAGCGTGATGCAAGGGATGCCAGTGGTCAAAACTGGTTGTTCTTCGGTAATCCGCACTTTACCCAAGACTTCTTGTATCAGTTGGAATGGCAGCGTTATATGAAGTCCGGTTTATTGAACAAGATTTCCTTGGCCTTTAGCCGCGACCAGCAAGAAAAAATCTATGTGCAGCACAAGCTGCGTGAGCAAGGCGCCGAGGTTTACGCTTGGTTAGAGCAAGGCGCGCACTTCTATGTGTGTGGCGATGCCAACAAGATGGCCAAAGACGTGCACGATGCCCTGATTGACATAGTGGCTGAGCACGGCAACCAGACTACCGATCAAGCAACCGAATATGTAGATGCGCTGCGCGCAGCCAAGCGTTACCAGAGGGATGTATACTAATGAGCGAACAAAAGCTGTCCGATAACGAACGCATGAAGGGCGAAAGTAACTTTCTGCGCGGCACCATAGAGCAAGACTTAAGCGATGGTCTCACCGGTGGTTTTAACGGCGATAACTTCCAGCTGATCCGCGTGCACGGCATGTATCAGCAAGATGACCGCGATATTCGTAACGAACGTACCGCCCAAAAGTTGGAGCCTTTGCATAACGTTATGCTGCGCGCTCGCTTACCCGGCGGCATTATCCAACCTCAGCAGTGGCTGGTGATCGACAAGTTCGCGGAAGAAAGCAGCATCTATGGCAGTATTCGCCTGACTACTCGTCAAACCTTCCAGTTTCACGGTGTGTTAAAGCGCGATATCAAGCATATGCACCAAACCTTGAACAGCACCGGTATCGACTCCATTGCCACCGCCGGTGACGTAAACCGTAACGTGCTGTGCACCAGTAACCCGGTTGAATCAGAGCTGCACCAAGAAGCCTATGAGTGGGCGAAGCAGATCTCCGAGCACTTGTTGCCGAAGACCCGTGCTTACTTAGAAATTTGGTTGGATGGTGAGCGTTTAGATACGCCCGATGAAGAGCCCATTTTGGGTGCCACTTATTTGCCCCGTAAGTTTAAAACTGCGGTGGTGATCCCACCTCATAACGATGTGGACTTGCACGCCAACGACTTAAGCTTCGTGGCCATCGCCGAAGATGGCAAACTGGTTGGCTTTAACGTATTAGTGGGCGGTGGCTTGGCCATGACCCACGGCGACACCGCGACTTTCCCGCGCAAAGCTACCGACTTTGGTTTTATCCCGCTGTCGCACACTATTGCCATTGCCGAAGCGGTAGTGACCACGCAGCGTGACATGGGTAACCGAGTCGAGCGTAAAAACGCCAAGACCAAATATACCCTTGAGCGAGTGGGCGTAGAGGTATTTAAGGCGGAAGTAGAAAAGCGTGCCGGTATCACCTTTGCTGAGGTTCGTCCTTATGAATTTACTAGCCGTGGCGATCGCTTTGGTTGGGTAGAAGGTATCGACGGTAAGCAGCACTTAACGCTCTTTATCGAAAACGGCCGTATTCTGGATTACCCAGGTAAAACCCTGAAAACAGGTATGCGTGAGATTGCTAACATTCACCAAGGTGATTTTCGCTTAACCGCCAACCAAAATCTGATCATTGCCGGCGTGCCGACCAGTGAGAAAGCGCGCATTGAGCAGTTAGCGCGCGAGCACGGTTTAATTGAAGATTCAGTCTCCGAGCAGCGTAAGAGCTCAATGGCCTGTGTGTCATTGCCTACTTGCCCGTTAGCCATGGCGGAGTCGGAGCGGGTGTTGCCAGAGTACGTGACTGAGTTAGAAGGTTACTTGGCCAAGCACAATATTAGTGATGACAATATTATCTTTCGTGTGACCGGCTGCCCGAACGGCTGTGGTCGTGCCATGTTGGCGGAAGTGGGCCTAGTGGGTAAGGCGCCCGGTCGTTATAACCTGCACTTAGGCGGCAACCGCGAAGGCACGCGTATTCCGCGTATGTACAAAGAAAACATCACCGACCGCCAAATTATGGCGGAGCTGGATGAGCTGATTGGCCGTTGGTCCGCGGAACGCAACAGCGGTGAAGGCTTTGGTGACTTTGTTATTCGTGCCGGCATCATCGCCCCTGTTATCGACTCGGCGAGGGATTTTTATGCCGCAGTCTAGTGTGTTACTTAGCTTATCTGAGCTGACTAACCTGAGTGCTGTTGAACGAGCGGCGGCCTTGGCCCCGCTCAATCAAGAGCTAGCGGCCATGAGCGCGCCTGAGCGGGTGCGCTGGGCATTGGAGCACCTACCGGGTGCTCCGGTGTTGTCCTCAAGCTTTGGTATTCAGGCGGCGGTGATGCTGCACTTGGTCACCAAAGAAAAAGCCGATGTGCCGGTGATTTTGACCGACACCGGTTATTTATTTCCGGAAACCTATCGCTTTATCGACGAATTAACCGAGCGTTTAGGCTTAAACCTAAAGATTTATCAGGCCAGTCGCTCGGCTGCATGGCAAGAAGCCTGTTACGGCAACTTGTGGGAGCAGGGCGCTGAAGGCCTGAGCCGTTACAACCAGCTGAATAAAGTTGAGCCGATGCAGCGGGCGCTGCGTGAATTAGAGGCCAGCACTTGGTTTTCTGGTTTGCGCCGCAGCCAGTCTGAGAGCCGCGATAAGTTAGAAGTGCTGGGCGTACAAGGCGGACGTTTCAAGTTCTTGCCGATCATCGACTGGAGCAACAAAGACGTGCATTATTACCTGCAACAGTTTGATTTGCCTTATCATCCGCTGTGGGAGCAAGGTTACGTTTCAGTGGGCGATGTGCACACCACGGCGAAATGGGAACCGGGCATGTCTGAGGCAGATACGCGCTTCTTTGGTATGAAGCGTGAATGTGGTCTTCATGACTCGCAGGAAGCTGACGGTAGCGGTATCTAAACCGTATGCTTTCTCCGGTCAATAGACCTTTATAAGGAGAGCGCATGCGAGTTCAGGAAATAATGACCCGACGGATTGCCACTGTCCATCAAGACGATCGACTGGCGTTTGTGCAAGATATTTTTACTCAGTCTGCCTTTCGCCATTTATTGGTGTTGAATGGTCAAGAGCAGCTGTGTGGCATTATTAGCCATGCAGACATGAGCCGCGCGCTCAGCCCCTATTTGGGCACAGATGCAGAAGTAGAGCGGGATCGAGACACCTTACAAAGGCGCGTTCACCAAGTGATGAGCCGAGATGTCATCACCATTACCGGTGCTGCTACCTTGCAAAGTGCCGCCCGTATTATGCTTGAACACAACATCGGCTGCTTGCCGGTGGTTGAGCAAGAAAAGCTAATCGGCTTGGTGTCGTGGAAAGACTTATTACGCCAGATGATTAAATAAAAGCAGCGCCGAGCGCCCGGCGCCCAGCTAAAGAAGAACAAAACTACCCTCTGCTCTCTGCTGTCATCGGACTCGCGACCGTATCTTTCTCTGTTGGGTTGGTTTTCAGCTAGGCGCTTGGTGCTGGGCGCTCGGCGTTGCCTCTCACTTATTCCTTTTTGGAATAAAAAATCATTATCCATTCTTTTGAGATCTACTTGCTCTGCCTTACAATGCTTCTACTTTATTGTATGAGTGGACATTGCCATGGAACACCTACCCCTATTTATTAAAATTAAACACCGCCCTTGCTTGGTAGTGGGGGGAGGCAAAGTGGCCGCTCGTAAAGCGCGGGTCTTGCTGGCGCGCGGTGCCCGCTTAACCATAGTGGCACCATTATTGTGCCCTGAACTGATTGCGCTGCAGTCGCAGTTTATTTGGCAAAACGATGTGTTCGAAGAGCACTATCTTGATGAGCAATTCTTAGTGGTGGCGGCCACCGATAACAAGGAAGTGAACGCCCACGTCTATCAGGCGGCGAACTTGCGTGGTTTATTGGTCAATAAGGCTGATGATAGCAAGCGCTCAGCGGTGATCTTTCCCTCGATTGTAGAGCGTTTTCCGCTGCAAGTGGCTTTTAGCACCGGCGGTGACGCCCCTTGGCTGGCGCGTTTATTGCGTGCTCGCCTAGATGCACTGTTACCTAAACACTGGGGTGAGCTGAGCCGCGTTGCCGGTAAGCTGCGCACTAAGGTGCAGGCGGCCTTTGCCACCAGCGATGAACGCCGTCGCTTTTGGGCGCGCGCCGAAGATGACGCCCAGCTTAATACGCTATTACAACAAGGTGAGTTGGCGAGTGCCGAGCGCTGGTTAGAGCAGGCGATCAATCAGCCGCAAACCGGTGAAGTGATCTTGGTGGGCGCAGGCCCAGGTGACCCTGAGCTGCTCACTATTAAAGCCTTAAATGAATTACAAAAGGCCGAAGTGGTGTTGTACGACCAACTAGTATCGCCGGAAATTATGGCCTTAATTCGCCCAGAAGCCGAGCTGATTGCTGTGGGTAAAAAAGCCGGTCATCACAGCGTACCCCAAGACCAAATTAATCAGCTATTGGTCGATCAGGCATTAACCGGTAAGCGCGTGGTACGGCTTAAAGGTGGCGACCCCTTTATGTTTGGTCGCGGTGCAGAAGAATTAGAAACATTAAAAGAAGCCGGTATTCCTTATCAAGTGGTACCGGGCATTACTGCGGCGGCGGGTGCCACCGCCTATGCGGGCATTCCCTTGACCCATCGCGATCATGCGCAAAGTGCGGTGTTTATTACCGGCCACAGCAAACAAGATGGTAAAGAGCCGAACTGGGCATCACTGGCGCAAAGCCGCCAGACCTTGGTGATTTACATGGGGCTAATGCGCTCGGCACATATTCAACAGCGCTTAATCGAAAATGGCTTAGCCTCCAGCACACCGGTGGCCTTAATCGAGCGCGGTACCACACCTCAGCAGCGCGTAGTGCGCGGCACCTTAAGTGAGTTAGGGTTGCTGGCTGAACAGGTAGTCAGCCCATCTTTGATGGTAATTGGCGAAGTGGCCGCATTAGCAGATTCACTGGCTTGGTTTAAGCCCCAAGCGGAAGCACAGGCGGTACAGGCCGAAGCTCAAGAGCAATATGCTTAAATCATAGCGCCGAGCATCAAGCGCCCTGCGCCCTGCGCCCAGCTAGAACGAGAACAAATCTCAAGATAACCCCTTATTTGTAAACCACCTTTATACCGGACTTGTTCCGGTATTTTTTTGCCTAGGTTTTGTTGGCTTAACTTAAGAAGTGGAATCTATCAGATAATGATGTGATGTCGGATGGAGCACCAAATCATCATAAGCGGAGGTTGGTTTTAGCTAGGCCCTTGGTGCTGGGCGCTATATCTTGAGGCTCAACTGTCCCAGCGGGGCTAATAGATCTTGTAGTTCGTTACGATAATCAGCAGGGGTGGTTTCTGTGATCAAGGCGGCTAACTCGTTACCGACGGTAGTAAAGCGGTAGTACAGCAGCCGTATGCCTTTGCGCTGTGGCTGCAAGGTCATGGGCTGATTGTTCAATATTACGCGCAGCGGCGAAGTCTGCGATAACTCGCCGGATTCTAATTCTGCTTGATGTAACAAACCCAGCTCAAATAATTGCATCAGACCCGCATAAGGCAGGCGATAACGGCCTAAATTAAGCCGCTGCTGGCGCTGGCCTTGTAACAAGGTGCGATATTGATAACCAAACAGTAACCTTAAATTTTCATCGCCAAAGTGGCAGGCGAGGGCGCTGGCTCTTTGTAATAGCAGCGCATCTTTTTGGGTCATCAATTGTAAGCGACTCAAGGCCTGAATCGAACAATGCCCCGGGTTGAGGACTTCTTGCGAGAGAATATTGGCCCAAAATTGCTGCATGGTGGGATGGCGAATATTTTCTGCTAATTCAAGGAAATGACTGATCCAGTCTGGGTCTGGCTCATTGCCGACTTCATCATTATCTTGCAGACTGGCTAGTTCCACTATGGTTTCTAGATTTTTTTGCCGCGCCGCTTCATCGAGCTGATGACGAATTTTAAAACGCTCACCAAAGCTGATTTTGGTGTCGCCATGCAGTAATCCAGCAATGCCTCTTTGCTCGGCGAGCTGCTGTAAAAGAGCCTTACGATTCTTTAGTTTATTATCCAGTGTTGCGGCTTTTCGCGTCATCAGTTTCTATTGTTAACTATGTTGTTTCTATGTTAAAATTCGCGCCTGAATTATAAATGGAGTGGCGTATGTATATGCAAGAACATCCAAAGGCCAAACACAGTGTGGCCAAGATACTGTTAGTGGTGGGCTATTTATCCAGTCTGGGTATTTTAGCGACTATTATCGCCATCATAGAATAAGCCTAATCAAAACGTAAGATCTTGATGAGGCTTATCTTTTTAATTTTTAAGTGCGCCGCGCACTAACATCATGACCTCCATTATTTGCTCACTGGTTAATGCCCCCTCCTTAGCAAAAAGCACTACTCCCTTCTGATCAAGCAGCACAACGCTCGAACTTTTCGCTTTTAATTGCCATGTCTGTGCCACGACTCCATTTTCATCTACCACTATCGATGACCAAGGAAATTCTCGCTTACTGCTCTCGGCACTGCTGCGTACAAAAGCCGACGTACCAAATATTGCATCCTTGACGTTAATAATGGTCACCGTTTGATAACGGTCCCGTGGCAGCTTGGCCGCGGTAATGGCACGAACTAAGGGCGCATTTAGCTCCTTAGCGCTGGAACGCCCTGCAATGTGTTGTACCAAGCGTACCTTGCCAGCGCCCTTGCTTAACTGCCAATTACGCGCACTCAATTGCTCATTATTAAGTATCAATTCGCCTTGATTGGTTACCGTCACCGCTGGTGCGGCTTGATTGAGTTGCAGATTATGAGCCCAGACCCCCATCGGCAGGTAAGCGAGGGGTAAACAGGCCAGTAACATTCCAATTCTCATCGGCATCAAATAACTCCTTGATCAGGGTTAACTCAATCAGCCTAAGTGATGTTAATCAATTGTCAAATTACTGTAGGGCGGTGAGGGGTAAAGCGTGAGGCGAGAGGAGATAGAGATAACACTAAGTGCCCAGCTCAACAGAGCAGGAGCCTATCGTGACACGGATAAAAAAAGCCCCCAGAGTTAATTGGGGGCTTTTTAATGCAGCTTAGCTTTTGCTACTTAGGCTTTATTAAAGCGCTCGGCAGAGTCTAAGATTTCTGCTTCGGCGGCGGCTTTATCGCCCCAGCCGTCTAACTTCACCCACTTACCCACTTCTAATTCTTTGTAGTGCTCGAAGAAGTGCTGGATCTGGGCTTTCAGCAGCTCAGATACATCATTGATGTCCTGAATGTGCTCGTATTCTTTGCTCAGCTTGCTGTGTGGTACGGCGATAATCTTAGCATCAACGCCAGACTCGTCGGTCATGTTAAGCACGCCCACTGGACGGCAGCGGATCACTGAACCGGCTTCTAACGGATACGGGGTGTGCACCAACACATCAACCGGATCACCGTCTAAAGACAAGGTGCTATTCACGTAGCCGTAGTTGCACGGGTAGAACATAGGCGTAGACATGAAACGGTCCACAAACAGCGCGCCTGTGTCTTTATCCACTTCGTACTTAATAGGATCTGCGTTCTGGGGAATTTCGATGACCACGTAAATATCTTCAGGCAAATTAAGGCCGGCAGGGACGTTCTTCAGGCTCATGAGACTTCCTTTATTAATAGATAACAAACTGAATAACCGAGTTTACCACGCTTAGAGTGCGGGTCCGATTATACCAATGGGTAACGACGATATAGAGCGATATTATAACTAGTGTCGTAGAGATCACCATACAAGTGCCCAAAGTGAAGGCACATTGTTAGAATGGGCCCATTACAGCAGCCAGAGGCACGTTATGCACATCCATATTCTCGGTATTTGTGGCACTTTTATGGGCGGATTAGCCGTCTTGGCTAAACAACTCGGTTATCGGGTCACCGGCAGCGATGCCAATGTTTACCCACCTATGAGCACTCAGCTGACCGCTCAGGGCATAGAGTTAATCGAAGGTTACGATCCCGCCCAGCTCGACGATACCCCCGACTTAGTGGTGATCGGTAATGCTATGAGCCGTGGTAATCCGTGCGTGGAGGCAGTGCTTAATCGGCGTTTGCCCTACACTTCTGGGCCGCAATGGTTGCTTGAGCATGTATTGCAAGACCGTTGGGTGTTAGCGGTGTCAGGTACCCACGGCAAAACCACAACCGCCGCTATGTTGGCGTGGATCTTAGAAGACTGTGGCCTTAACCCGGGTTTTTTAATCGGTGGCGTGCCCGGTAACTTTGAGGTGTCGGCGCGCTTAGGTGAGGCACCGTTTTTCGTGATTGAAGCCGATGAGTACGACAGCGCCTTCTTCGATAAACGCTCCAAGTTTGTGCACTATCGACCCAGCACGCTGATTTTAAATAATCTGGAATTCGATCATGCCGACATCTTCGACGACTTAGCGGCTATTCAGCGGCAATTCCATCATTTATTACGCATGGTGCCCAGCCACGGTCGTGTGCTGGTGCCCACCCAAACACCGGCCATAGATAAAGTGCTGGCCATGGGTTGCTGGAGCGATGTGGAATATTTAGGTGAGGGCGGCCTGTGGCAAGTGGAGCCGTTACGCGAAGATGGTAGCCAGTTTGCGGTAGTAGTTGATGGGCAAAAGGTGGGCGAAGTGCAGTGGGACTGCATGGGCCTGCACAACGTACACAACGGTCTAATGGCCTTGGCGGCGGCTCGCCATGCCGGTGTGCCGGTGCATGAGGCTATTAAATCATTGTGCTTATTTGTGTCGCCTAAGCGGCGCATGGAACTAAAAGGCGTGGTCAGTAATGTTCGCGTCTGGGACGACTTTGCCCATCATCCCACCGCCATTGCCACTACTTTGGCGGGGCTAAAAGCCCAAGTGAAGGCACAAGGCAACGGCCGCGTATTGGCGGTATTAGAGCCGCGCTCTAACACCATGAAGATGGGGATTCATCAGCAGCCGTTAGCGGATTCACTGCAACTGGCGGACGCCACCTATTTATTTAAGCCCAGTGGCCTTGATTGGGACTTGAGCGCTGTGGCCAATGCCTGCCCCAAAGGTCAAATCTATGAAGACTTGGATGCCTTGATTGCGGCACTGGTGAGCGATGCCCAACCTAATGACCATATATTGGTGATGAGCAACGGCGGCTTTGGTGGTATTCATCAGCGTTTGTTAGATGCGTTAGCGTTGGGAGCTGTTTCATGAGTGCAGTTAAAACTGATTCGAATTATCCGAGAAATCAGCAAATCACCTATCCTCGCCAACAACAGATAACACTGGCGCTATCGGGTGCTTCGGGCGCGCCTTATGCGTTGGCGCTATTACAGCGCTTGCTTGAGGCCGACTTACAAGTGCATCTGTTGGTGTCCAGTGCCGCACGGGTGGTGATGGCCACCGAACAAGATGAGCAGTGGCCGGCGCAACCCGCAGCTCTTGGCGCACTGTTAAGCGAGCGTTATCAGGCCAAGCCTGAGCAGCTTAAAGTCTATGGCAAAGAAGAGTGGTTTTCACCGGTGGCGTCCGGCTCAGGTGCGCCACGGCGGATGGTGATTTGCCCTTGCTCTATGGGCACTGTGGCTGCCATTGCTATGGGTAACTCGGATAATTTAATTGAGCGCGCGGCCGATGTGGTAATCAAAGAGAAAGGCCAACTGATCTTAGTGCCGCGCGAATCACCTTATTCGGCGCTGCACTTAGAGAACATGCTGAAATTAGCGCGTTTAAACGTGACTATTATGCCCGCCTCGCCGGGCTTTTATCACCAGCCGAAAAGTATCAGTGATTTAGTGGATTTTATGGTGGCGCGCATTTTGGATCATCTAGATCTGGATCACGCACTGATGTCGCGTTGGGGATATGGGCATTGAAACTCAGTGAAGAGTGAGGGGAAAATTGTGAGGGAATAAGAGCAAACACCCAGTCTGCAGATTGGATGTTTTCACCTTACGCCTCACCATTTACGCCTCACGCATGCCACATGCAGCCCCGTTAGATTTCCGTTAGAATACGTCTTTAATCACAGTCGGGCGTTACTACCCCGAACGGAGCGAAAATGAAACACAGAGTGGATGTCCTGATCAGCACCGATGAGGTTAATGCCCGGATCCAAGCATTAGGCGAACAAATTACTCAACATTATCAAGGCGTAGATGAGCTGGTGATGGTGGGTTTGCTGCGCGGCTCCTGTGTCTTTATGGCCGATCTTTGCCGCCAAATCCCGTTACCGGTACGACTCGATTTTATGACGGCTTCCAGCTACGGTAGTGGCACAAAAAGTAATCGTGATGTGCGCATTCTCAAAGACTTAGATGATGAAATTCACGGTAAGCACGTGTTGATCGTCGAAGACATCATAGATACGGGTTACACCTTGAGTAAGGTGAAAGAGATTTTGTCCTTGCGCCAACCGGCCTCACTGACCATTTGCTCCTTGCTCGATAAACCGGACCGCCGCGAAGTGGATGTGCCCGTAGATTGGGTGGGCTTTACCATACCCGACGAATTCGTCGTGGGTTATGGCATCGATTACGCCCAGCGCTATCGTAACCTGCCCTACATCGGCAAGGTAATACCGCTGGATTGATTTGCTGTTCTAGGGTGAAGAGTAAAGGGTGAAGTGGACGAGCAGGAAGACAGACCTAAAACCTAAACCTTCCGGCTTCGCCTGTAGAAGCCGCTTTAGCCGGCTGGTTTTGCTTAGCAAAACGTTTTTTAGGAGTGAGGGGGTATGCCTTTCACTTCACTCCTTACACCTCACTATTACTACTAGCCTAGGGATCAGGCGACGAGATTTACTCGTTGACCGTCTCTGGGCTTTTTTATGTTATGGAGCTATTGATGACCAAAGCACTGGAAATTGCAGGCTTGCGCAAAGTCTATGCCGGTGGTGTAGAAGCGCTCAAAGGCATAGATTTAACCGTGGAACAGGGCGACTTTTATGCGCTGTTGGGCCCTAATGGTGCGGGTAAGTCCACCACTATTGGCATTATCTCTTCCTTGGTAAATAAAACCGCCGGCACGGTAAAGGTGTTTGGTTTTGATATCGATACCCACTTGGAAGATGCCAAGAGCCAAATTGGCTTAGTGCCGCAAGAATTTAACTTTAACCAGTTTGAAAAAGTCGAACAGGTGGTGATTAACCAAGCGGGCTTATACGGGGTGAATCGCAAAGAAGCCAAAATCCGCGCCGAGCGTTATCTTAAGCAGTTGGATTTGTGGGATAAGCGCCATGCTATTTCGCGTACCCTTTCTGGCGGAATGAAGCGCCGCCTGATGATAGCGCGCGCCTTAATGCATGAGCCTAAATTATTGATTTTGGATGAGCCGACGGCGGGTGTGGATATCGAAATTCGTCGCGCCATGTGGGACTTTTTAAAGCTGATTAACGAGCAAGGCATCACCATTATTCTGACCACCCATTATCTGGAAGAGGCGGAATTGCTGTGTCGTCATATCGGCATCATAGATAAAGGCCTGCTAATCGAAAATACCAGCATGAAAGGCTTGCTCGGTAAGATGACAGTCGAAACCTTTATTCTGGATTTAGTGGTTGACGGCCGCGAGCCATTTTTATCCGGCTACAACTGGCAGCTTCTCGACGATCACACCTTAGAAGTGGAAGTGAAGAAAGAGCAGGGCTTAAATAATGTCTTTGCTCAGCTTAACGAGCAAGGGGTGCGGGTGTTAAGCATGCGCAATAAGTCCAATCGCTTAGAAGAGTTATTTGTGACGCTAGTAGAAAGCGGGAGAGCAGCAGTATGAGCGGCATGCGTTATTATGTGGCCTTTAACAGTATTTTATCTCGTGAAGTGGTGCGCTTTGGCCGTATTTGGGTACAAACTTTGGTACCCCCGGCTATTACTATGTCGCTGTATTTCGTGATATTTGGCAACCTGATTGGTAGCCGGATTGGTGAGATGGACGGCTTTTCTTACATGGCCTTTATTGTGCCAGGTTTGATTATGATGTCGGTCATTACCAACTCATACTCTAACGTGGCCTCCTCTTTTTACAGCAGTAAGTTCCAAAATAACATTGAAGAACTATTAGTGGCCCCCGTGCCCACTTATGTGATCATTGCCGGCTACGTAGGCGGTGGTGTGGTGCGCGGTTTGCTGGTGGGCTTAATCGTTAGCCTAGTGTCGCTGTTCTTTGTCGACTTACATATTGAGCATCTGTTTAGCGTAATATTTACCGTGTTCTTGACCTCGGTGTTATTTGCGCTGGCAGGCTTACTGAATGCTATTTATGCGCGCAGTTTCGATAATATCAGCATCATTCCGACCTTTATTTTAACGCCGCTTACCTATTTAGGTGGCGTGTTTTACTCCATTAGTTTGTTACCGAGTGTTTGGCAGAGCATCTCCCAGATCAATCCCGTGCTCTATATGGTGAACGCTTTTCGCTATGGCTTTTTGGGTGTGTCGGATGTGCGCTTAAGTGTGGCCTACACCATTATTATCGGCTTCATCTTGGTGTTCTACTGGTGGGCTTGGTACTTAATTCGTACCGGGCGTGGATTACGAACCTAACCCCCTGCGGGGAGTCGTACGAGTACGCCGTAAGCTAAAGAATGAAATGGCAGCTAATCGGCTGCCATTTTTATGGGCGAATCCCTACGGGGCGCGATACGTTTTGCGCCGTACGCTGTTCGTCAAAACAAGACGATGTTTGTCTTTTACTTACAGCGTATAGCGTGTGACGTACGGCTGCTTGTTCATCATCAACCATGTCTTAGTACCCAGCAGGGTGGGCGTGGCGGTGATGTGAAAGCCTAGCTTTTGATAAAACAGTACATTACTGAGTTTATCAGTTTCCAGATACAAGCTAACGCCATTGGCCTCATTAATGGCGACTTCCATCAAAGCGCGGCCGATGCCTTGGCGCTGGTGGTTTGGGGCGACCGCAAGCGGGCCTAGGTGCCAGTGTGGAGTGGCGGGATCGAACTTGGCCCATTGGTTTAGCCAGTGCCGCGTACGCAGCCAACCTAGCGGTGAGTTACTGGCTAGTAAGGCAGGAGCCAGTTTTATTAGCTCTAAGTAATAGGGTTGGCAATGGCCGGGAGATAACCGTCCTAAGACGCCCACTAGCTGCTGGCCTACATAAGCGCCACTTAGCTCACCATTGCGGGCGATATAGGGCAGCAAGCCGCTAAACAGCCGTGTAAGCCGACGCTGGCGCTTATTTATATCTTGGCCAAACACCTTAAGGTGCAATGGATTCTCAGCCATGGCCTCTGCACATAGCCGCGCCGCAGCTTTAAGATCAACCTTAGGTATGAGCGCGAGCGTGATCTGAGATGTCTGCATACAGGTCTTTGCTCCTGCCAAGCGTTATTGAGTTACCAATAAAAAACCCGAGCTTAAGGCTCGGGTTTTTTATGACTAGTTACAGCGTACGACGTTTAGCGTACGGCTGCTCTTAAGCCAATTGCAGCGGGATGTTTTTGCTGGTGCGCACTATGTTGTTGTCCACATCCAGATACACCAAGCTTGGGTGATACTGTTCAATCTGCTGCTCGCTCATAGGCGCATAAGCACAGATGATGATGCGATCACCCACGGCGGCCTTACGGGCGGCGGCGCCATTGAGTGAGATCATCTTAGAGCCGCGCTCACCGGAAATCGCATAGGTGTGAAAACGCTCACCATTATCGATGTTATAAATATCGATTTGCTCATATTCGCGAATGTTCACCGCATCAAGTAAGTCTTGATCAATAGCGCAAGAACCTTCGTAGTTCAGTTCAGCGTGAGTCACCCGTGCTTGGTGCAGTTTGCCTCTCAGCATAACGCGTTGCATATCCATGTTTCCTGATCTCCGTTGTAAGTGCTGAGGGTTTATTGACCCTTAATACACGCATCCGTCTGTCTGCAGTAACGTCTTGCAGAAAAATCTTGCCAAAAAGAAGGCGCATCTTATAAAGACACGACCTGATTGTCTATTAATCGTGCTTTGCCTAAAAAGGCGGCCATTAAAATAACTACGGCTTGGGCTTGCTCGGTAACGGGCAGCAGCGTGCTGGCGTCCACGATATCAATGGCATCCGTGGTAAAACCACTATTATTTAAGCGGGTGCTGCCAGCTGTTACCAGTGCTGCAAAATCGCGCTCGCCATGAACAATGCGCTCGGCTAACCATGACATGGTTGCCGCAAGCGTCGGCGCTTGCTCGCGCTCAGTGGTCGTTAAATAGCCATTGCGTGAGCTCAGGGCTAAGCCGTCTTCCGCTCGCACCGTAGGTACACCTATCAGCTCGACCGGCATATTTAAATCGCTGACCATTTTACGGATCAGCGCCAGTTGCTGGTAATCTTTTTCACCAAAGCAGGCCAAATCTGGCTGTACTAGGTTGAACAGCTTACACACCACAGTGCTCACGCCATCAAAGTGGCCTGGGCGCAGCGCGCCTTCTAGCACTTCGCTAACACCGGGCACCACCACGCGGGTTTGCTGCTGCTGACCGTTGGGGTACATCAGCTCAGGGGTGGGCGTAAATATCGCATCTGCCAAATCATCTAAGCGCTCGCAGTCTTGCTCTAAGGTGCGCGGGTAAGCGCTTAAGTCTGCCGCGCGGTCAAACTGCATGGGGTTGACGAAGATGCTGACTACCACCTTATCGCAGTGCAGGCTTGCCGTCTTGACTAACTGCAGATGGCCGGTGTGCAAGTTGCCCATGGTCGGCACAAAGCCGATGCGCAACCCTTGGCGACGCCACTCATTAATGGTGGCTCTTAAATCGGTGATATCAGAAATAAGCGGCATGTTCGGCTCTCTGCTGTGCTTTGTTTTTAATTAAAAGTTTATCAGCGTTAGTTAAAGCTGTGCTCAGGGCCAGGAAAACGCCCCTCGGCTACGTCTGTTACGTAAGCACTAATGGCGGCTTTAACGCTGTCGTGCTCGGCCAAAAAGTTCTTGGTGAACTTAGGCACATAACCCGTGGTTAAGCCTAAGGCATCTTGCATCACCAATACTTGGCCGTCCGTATCTGGGCCGGCACCAATGCCGATCACCGGAATGCTCAATAGCTGGCTTATCTCTTTTGCCAAGGGGCTGGGCACGCATTCCAGCACTAACAGCTGAATGCCTGCGGCCTGCAGTGCTTTTGCATCCTGCTTAATTTTTTCCGCTTGGGCGCTCTCACGGCCTTGTAGCTTAAAGCCACCAAACACGTGTACCGATTGCGGCGTTAGCCCCAAATGCCCACACACAGGTACGCCTTGGCGCGTTAGCTGAGTAATGGTCTCGGCCAGCCAGTCACCGCCTTCCAATTTAACCATGTGCGCGCCGGCACGCATCAAGGTCGCTGCATTGGTACAGGCTTGTTCGGTGTTGCTATAACTCATAAACGGCAAGTCGGCGACGATAAGCGCCTTGGTGCAGCCTTTGGCCACACAACGGGTGTGATAGGCCATTTCTTCGACCGTGACTTTTAGCGTGCTGTCTTCGCCTTGTAATACCATGCCGAGCGAGTCGCCAATTAAAATGGCGTGAGCACCGGCTTGCTCAAATACGTTAGCAAAGGTGGCATCATAGGCGGTGATCATGGCAATTTTTTGCTGATCGTGTTTCATCGCTAACAGGCGGGCTGTCGTTATGGCTGTAGTTTTGGCGGCAGTTACTTTACTCATGAGAGATTCCTTTGACTACGAGAGCAGTGGCGTCATGCCATTGACAGGGCAAGTCAGCAGCAAGGGCGCTAGGGCCGTGCCGCAGGGTAAAATCAGGTCTGGGCACAAGTCCGCCAGCGGATACAACACAAACTCGCGCTGCTTCATGCCGTAGTGGGGCAGGGTTAAGCGGTCATCCTTCATTATCAAGTTGTCATACAACAAGATATCTAAGTCCAGAGTACGTGGCCCCCAACGCTCGCCCTTGCGCATGCGGCCTCGCGTTTGCTCAATGGCTTGCAGCGCATCTAACAGTGCGTGCGGTGCCAATGTGGTCTCAAACACCGAGACGCCATTTATATAGGGCGGCTGATCCGCCGGCCCCATAGGTTGGCTTTGATAAAGCGGTGAATGACGTAGGCTACCGGTTGTGGCCAAGTCTGCCAGTGCCGCTTGTGCGGCCTTAATGTGCGCCAGCGGCTCGCCTAAGTTGGCGCCTAAGGCCACGTACACTTGACTCATGCTTCTTTTTTCTTGCGCGGACGACGACGTGGGCGCTTGCGCGCTTTAGCTGGGTCTTCGCCACCAAACTGATTATGTCGAGCCTGAGCGGCGCGAGATAACTGCTGTCTGTCCACTGGGTTTGCCACTTGAAACTCGGTCCACCAATCGGCTAATTCTTTCAGCTTAGGGTCGAGCTCGGCGCGCAATAACAAGAAGTCATAACCGGCCCGAAACTTAGGATGCTCTAACAAGCGATGAGGGCGTTTGCCACTGCGCTTTGTCAGACGGTCTTGTAACATCCAAATATCTCGCACTACCGAGCTAAAGCGACGCGGAATCGCTACGCTCTTCACTTGGCGGCCCAGCACTTCGTCCATGGCCAGCAAGAAAGCATCGTAATAGTTGAGGCCGCCTTCGTGCATAAACTGTTGAGTGCGGGTTTCTACCGGACCCCATAACAGCGCTGCATATAGAAAAGCTGGCGTTACGCGCATATCTTGGGCAATACGCTCATCGGTATTGGTCAGTGCCAGTTCGAGAAAACGATGATAATCGTTATCGCCTTGGCCCATCACATCGGCAGCTTCTGGGAACAAAGGCGCAAACAAGCCATAACGCTGTAATTGGTGATAGGTTTCAAGCCCATAACCGGCCAACAATAATTTAAGCGTTTCTTCAAACAGGCGTGCGGGTGGAATATCCCCCAGCAAGGGTGCTAAATCAAGGATGGGTGCGGCGGTGCGCGGGCTAATAGTTAAGCCCAGCTTCGCAGAGAAGCGTACCGCGCGGATCATGCGCACCGGATCTTCGCGATAGCGGGTTTCTGGATCACCAATCAGCTCTAAGCTGCGGTTTTCTAAGTCTTTAAGACCATTAGAAAAACCCACCACGCTAAAGTCAGCAATGTTGTAATACAGGGCGTTGACACTAAAGTCGCGGCGCTCCGCATCTTCTTCTATGGTGCCGTAGACGTTGTCACGCAGCAACATGCCCTCAGAGGATTGGTCTGAAGCATTTTTATTGTTATTGACCTGATGATGATGACCACGAAAGGTCGCCACTTCGATCACATCGCGGCCAAATAAAATATGGGCCAAGCGAAAACGACGACCCACCAGGCGACAGTTACTAAATAACTGCTTAACTTGGTCGGGAGTCGCGCTGGTGGCGATATCAAAGTCTTTGGGCTGGCGGCCCAAGAGTAAGTCACGAACACCGCCGCCCACTAAGTAGGCCTCGAAGCCAGACTTGTTCAGGCGATACAACACTTTGAGCGCGTTATCACTGATTTGTTGGCGTGATATACCGTGTTGGTCGCGTGTTAATACCACGGGTTGCAACGGTAGCGTCTCCTGTTCGATTTGGACTTGTGGAGTTCGGTTTAGTAGCTTCTTACAAAAGCCAGCAATCTGGGAAAAAATAGGACACCTCGCATGGCCTTTAGCTAGGGTCTGTTGACCTTTCGCGGTTATATTTTGTTCGAGCTAAATATGCTTAGTCGAACCCGCAGGGTTGCAAAAATCATTTTGCAAAGGCCAACAGACCTTAAATTTTGCGCACTATAATAGCGCAGGGCGTTGAAAATGCGAATTTTCTGTGCACTTCAACTCAACTTGTGTGGTACCAGGCACTTGTGGCAACTGCCAGTGTGCGATGGCCCAATTTAAAATTTCATCTACCTTGCCCTGCCATAAAGATGCGGGCGGCGCCTGACCCAAAAAAGCCAAGGCCTGACATAACTGATGGCCTGCTTGGTTTAAATCCAAGGCGGGCGCATGGTTTTGCTTCGATAGTTTATGGCCAGAAAGGGTAGCTAAGGGCAGATGCAGCCAGTTGGGAATAGGTGCATTCAACCTTTGATATAGCGTAATTTGTCGGCCCGTGGGCTCCAACAAATCAGCTCCGCGCACGACTTCTGTAATGCCCGCTGCTGCATCATCTAATACCACCGCCAGATTATACGCATAAAAACCGTCACGGCGACGTACAATAAAATCTTCTTCTGCAAGCGCGGTCGGTATTTTAACCGAGCCTTGCAATAGATCATAAAATTCATAGACCGGATTGGTCATTACTAATCGCGTCGAAGCCTGTGTTGAACTTAAGCCTAAGTCACGACAGTGGCCCGTATAAAAGCCACCGCTTTCGGCAATGGTTTTTCGGCTGCAATGGCAATAATAAGTGAAGCCAAGGTTCGCCCACTCATCGAGTACCGCTTGATAAGCGTCCAGACGCTGGCTTTGGTAGACCACAGGGCCGTCCCAATGCAGGCCAAAGGCGTCGAGTGCAAATAAAATGTCGTCGGCCGCGCCCGGTATTTCGCGGGGCGGATCCAAGTCTTCAATGCGGAGCAGCCAGCTTCCCTGAGAACGTTTGGCTTGCAAGTAACTGCCTAACGCGGCGATTAACGAGCCAAAATGCAGGGGGCCACTGGGTGAGGGGGCAAAGCGCCCAATATAAGGCTTGGGCGCGCTGTTATTCATATAATGCCTAGTAACCGGCCATCTGTTTTTCTTTGATTTCGGCCAAGGTCTTACAATCGATACATAAATCGGCGGTCGGTCTGGCTTCTAGACGACGAATACCAATTTCTACACCACAGTGCTCGCAGTAGCCGAAGTCATCTTCTTCGATTTTCTGCAGTGTTTTTTCGATTTTCTTGATCAACTTACGTTCACGATCTCGAGCGCGCAGCTCAAGTGCAAACTCTTCTTCCTGAGCGGCCCTGTCCACCGGATCGGGGAAATTGGCTGCTTCGTCTTTCATGTAGCCCACGGTGCGATCGACTTCTTCGCGCAACTGATTGCGCCAAGCGGCCAGAATTTTACGAAAGTGCGTTTTCTGCCCTTCGTTCATGTATTCTTCACCGGGCTTAGCCTGATAGGCCTCAACACCGGCAATGGCCAGAATACCGAGAGATTTCTTGATTTCGACTGCTGGCATTCCGTATCTCCTAAGAAGCAATATTGCGCCAACCAAATTTATAAAGCGGCTATCTATAGCAGAAAGCCTATTAACAAGGCAATTTTGCCGTGCTATTTCAGTGAAAAATCTACTTGAAACAGGACTTAGGCCGCTTTACGTATCTTAAATTGGCCCTGATCTTGCCCCATCAAGCCTATGCAGTTGCTTGATGTTTCCTCCATATGGGGACAATGAAGGGGGTTTTCAAGAGCAAATGCGCGAAGACGAGGGTGTTTGTTTAACTATTAACCGTGGATTATAGGTGTGATTGTGCAGTTTTCATCTTCTTTGCAACAAGGGGTGCTAATCCAGCGCTATAAACGCTTTTTAGCCGACGTAAATGTTGAAGGTCAAACCTTGACGCTACATTGCCCCAATACCGGCAAAATGACCGGCTGTGCCGAACCCGGATGGCCGGTTTATTTTTCGACTTCTAGCAATCTCAAACGCAAATATGCGCACACCTGGGAGTTGGTACAAAATAATCTAGATCATTTTATTTGCGTCAATACCAATCAAGCCAATGCACTGGTCGCCGAGGCATTGGCTAATCACGTTATCACGCCTTTGGCCCATTACTCAGAAATAAAAGCCGAAGTGCGCTATGGCACTGAAAATAGCCGTATCGACTTTCTATTGCGCGCCGATAATCAACCGGACTGCTACGTAGAAGTGAAGAGCGTGACGCTGTTAGATGACCAACCTTTCGATAGCCAAAAGCAGGATGATCAAAGGCAAGATGAGACGAGCAAGGGTGAGTCCGGTCAAGGTTATTTTCCTGACACCAAGAGTGAGCGAGCACAGAAGCATGTGCGTGAGTTGATGCAGTGCGTACAAGACGGTCACAGAGCCGTGCTGCTGTTTTGTGTGTTACATACGGGCATTGCCCGTGTTAGCCCTGCGCACCATCTAGACCCTGCCTACGGCGCTCTGGTGACCGAGGCCATGGCCATGGGCGTGGAGTGTTTCGCGTGGCGGGCCGATATCAGCCCACAAGGCATGCAATTGGTGCAAGAGCTGCCGTTTATTGGGTAAGAGAATGTGGGAAGTGAAGCGTGAACAGCGAAGTGGAAAAGCCGCGGTATGCTTTACGCTTCACCATTATTTAACTCCCAAGACGCCAATATCTCATAGTGCGGGCCTTGCTCGCTTTGTATTGAGCTATACAGGCATAACTGGGTAGGTTGGAAGCGGATGGGCGTGATGGGAGGCAGCTCAACAACACAGTCGTGGCGAAACAAAGTAATGTGGGGCCGAAACGCTTTATGTGGCGGACCTAGCTTTAACGCACCGCATCGATTGTTCAGCTCTTGATACAGCGCCTGTAAAACATCTGGCACCTGAGTGGGCCCCACCCACACTACTTTGGCCCGAGGAAAACAATCAAGTTGGTTGAGCTCAAGAGTAAAATGGGGCAGCTGCATGCGTGGCAGCTGTTTCATCAAGGACGTTGACTGGGTGGCGTTGAGCGCGCCTAAAAAACGTAAGGTTAAATGAAATTGGCGGTTAGGAATGCGCCGCCCTGGCAGTGCCAGCTGGTCTTGCAGTTGATTAAGCTGTGCCGCCACCGTATCGGCAGGAAAAGCCAGAAATAGCCGACTGTCGTCATTTGCCATGTGTCTCCTCCTTGGCTGCTGCCTTATGTGACTTTTTACTTCATTATTTTCTTTCTTTTTGCTTCCTGCCAGCTAACCAGTCTTTCAGAGCCCCGCACCTTGTTAGCTGGTGGTCGCCACGCAGGTTTTGTTATCACGAGGCGCACTCTTGTTCAGCGCTAAATCAGCATAACCTGGGTATTGCAGCGCCTGCTCGGGCACAAGGGGGCGAGCAAGCAGAAAGCCTTGGCCATAATCACAGCCGATATTTTTCAGAAAGCAAAGCTGCTCAGCAGTTTCAATGCCTTCAGCTACCACTTTGAGTCCCAGCTTATGCACCATAACGGTAATGGCTTCCACCATTTGCCGGTCAACAGGATTATTTTCTAGGTTCATCACAAAAGAACGGTCGATTTTCAGGATATCTACTGGCACCAAGCGCAGTTGTGATAACGAAGAATAGCCGGTGCCAAAATCATCAATCGCGATCCGGATTCCTAGGCGCCTCAAGTCTGCTATCAAAGTCATGGCGAGCTCAACATTTTCCATCAGCATGGACTCGGTAATTTCCAACTCCAGTAAACGGGGGGCGATCTTCCTGCGCGTTAACAGCGCATCAACGCGCTCAGCAAAGTCAGGTTCGCGTAACTGACAGACGCTTAGATTAACGGCCACCGGTTTTACCATTAGCCCCGCCTGCATTTGTTGCTGAATAAAATCACCAGCCGCCTCGATTACCCAGTAACCCATCGGCACAATCAGCCCGGTTTGCTCCGCTATCTCAATAAAACTGCCCGGATATTGTATGCCTCGAACGGGATGCTGCCAGCGCAGCAGGGCTTCAAACTTCACCGTCTGGCCATTACTCAGGTCAATGATGGGTTGAAATGCCAGCGCGAATTCTTTGTGGGCCAAGGCTTGGCGTAGCTCTTCTTCGAGCCGTATCGAGTGCAGCGCCTGCTCTTGCATGGCTGAGTTATAAAAAGACAGTTGGTTTTTGCCCGCTCGTTTCGACTCATACATGGCCAAATCCGCATTGCGCAATAACTCGCCACTGCTAACGCCGTCTTCCGGTGCCAGTGTGATGCCAATGCTGGCTCCTACTATGGCTTCATTCTTAGCTAATGTTACCGGCAGACTGATATTGGCGATTATTTTTGCGGCGACAGTCCGTACCTGCTCGATGCTTTTTATATTCATCAGTACTACGGCAAACTCATCCCCGCCTAAGCGGCCGACAATATCGGTTTCTCTCACCGTGGTTCGAAGTCGCTGCGCCACTTCAGTCAATAATCGGTCGCCGTCTGCATGCCCTGTAGAGTCGTTGATGCGTTTAAAATTATCCAAGTCCAAATACAATAAAGCTAGGCTCTTTCCTGCACGTTGAGTATGCAGAATGGCTTGGTCTAGCTGCTCGGTAAAAGATCGTCGATTAGCCAAACCCGTGAGTTCATCATTGAATGCCAGCAGTTCCAGCTGGAGGGTTTGTATTTTTACCAATGAGCGTAACCGGTCCGGCTCTAACAGAATACGGCGTACCAGTAATGTGAATATGCCCGCTGTGATCAGGCTGAGCATAAGGCCCACGATAATCTGGGAGGTGAAGTCGGTGGGCCGGCCCATCGCGAGCGTCCACTCATCATTGGGAACCCGAATTTTTTTTCTTACTAATTGGTCTGTCAGCTTGCTGCTGGAGTGGGCAAAGATATCAATCAGGCCGGTGTCTGGGTGTAAGCGCGACAGCTCATAGGCATAGCCTTTTTCTGTTAGCTGATCCAGTTCTGTAAATGACAGCAAATCCTCCAAGTAAATTAATGCCGTCGCAAATCCCCAGAATTGCTGCTCGCCGTTTTTTTCTAGGAAGACTGGGTTTCGTCCCACCATACCCATTTGCCCTTGCACCAGCATAAAGGGGCCCGCCAGTGTTAGCGCCTCAGTGTTAATGGCCTCCCAAGCCTCAGCTCTACGTTCATCACTGTGTAACAGATCATGACCAATACCCTTTTCATTGCCAGCCAACGGATAAATTTGCTGAGTGATGCCGTTTGGGGCCAGTTGCAGACTAGAAATACCGCCCAAGGTCTGCATCACTTCTTCGGCAAAACTGTCGAACTCTTTGAACTGACCGTTACTGCGCCGTACTTCTTGAGCAAGAATGTAGGTCGATGATAACGAGCTATTTAGGCGGCGCTCTATGGCTGCGGCCTGGACACTCACCACTTCCTCCATCAGCAGCTGATAATCCTTGCGGTCAGCCACAATACTGAGGTGAGTGTAATAACCCCCTGCTGTAAAAATACACATAAACGCCATTAGGGGATAAAGGCTGCTGAGCCTATATGTAAGCATTTATTTCTCTTACCTGGCTGGCCAGGAACTTTTTGGGTTTGAAAATTTTGCGGCACTAGATACTTGGTCTTTGTAATACCTAAATCAGCGCAACAAACATTTTTCAGTTACTTGCTAACTACTATACATAGGTTCCTATGCTGATCATCATATGGAGCTAACTTATAACAATAACTGTAAAGTCAGTCACATAGTCCTTGTGAGGATGTTTGGCGCAAGACGAGATTAAAGGGCATATAGTTCTTAGCCTAGGCGGCGGGTAATCGTAGGGTGGGACTTAACCTTGTGGCGGGCTTGCTATTATCGGGTAAATAAAGCGTTATTATTCCCCGACCAGAGGGGCAGTCTATATTGCGAGTCCACCACAGGCCTTAAGTCGAGGGGGCGACTAATTAGCCCCATCTCGTAGTACATGTTGGCGGCATCTTGTAAGTTATTAAAGTTTATCAAACCTAACTCTGAAAGCTCACCGGAAAGCGGTAAGCTACTGGTATTGCGCAGCGCAATAATAGTGGCGTTGTGGGCGTTATTTTCGCCGTCAACCGCATATTTAACGGCCTGTTGTGCGGCTTCGTCTACGTTTTCTATCATCCATCGGACACTGGTTTCATAGCCGGCTAAAAATGCGTGCAGCTGCTCTTTTTTTGGGCGTAGGTTTCTTCTGTGACCACAAATAAATCATTGGAATAATTAAAGTAATCTTTAACTTGTATCACATTCACTTCACCTAATCCGTTTGCTTGAGCGGCGACCAAGGCAGTATCCGTGGCGGAGGTAGCATCTACTTGGCCGTGAATTAAGGGGGCAAAATTCAGTACGCCAGTTTCAATGATTTCCACATCATTTGCTCTTAATCGGGCTTGTCTTAACACCGCTAATAAATTTCGTTTCGTGCCACTGGTATCGCATAGACGCCAATTTTTTGCCTCTGGCTAAGCCTGAAAATAATGCGCCAGGATCGGCAAAGGCAATGTCTGCCTCACCGGCAATAATTTATTGATAGCATCACTGCCGCCGGCACCAGGAATAAACTTAATGGCCACTTAGTGTGGAGAAAAGAAGTCTTTATCTTCGGCCAAGAGATTGATCTGCCCGGTAATCGGCAAGCTCCAACTGGCTATACGAATAGTGGTTAACCCTGGCTGTTTAGCCGTTCTTGAGCTTTCGTCACACGCCGTAAGCGTGAGGCTTAATAGCACCAAGGAAACTAATGTCCTTATTTTATTAATCAATCTTTATCCCTGAGTGAGTTTCGATGCGATGAATGTTAATGCAGCGGCTAAGTTTACCTCTTTATATAAATTGACGCCAAACAAAGCGTAAAAATTAATGGTAAATAAAATGATGGGTATTAATTAAAGTGATATTAATAAAGAGCGTGTGAATGGCATGATTCTGAATGACGAGAGTGGCAAGCGTGTTTATTAGAGGTTGATCGGCAAGGCGCTGGTTCCTACGCCCGCCGCGGCTATGTTTGAGTTAATCGTTGAAAGCTATACTTGAATCAGTCACCTCGTGGGAGGCAAAAAGATGAAAAGTACAGGTTTCGCCAAACTTAAACGCCAACTGACTGAACTCCAGCCTCGGCAGCGGCATGAACTGCTGATACTGCTTCAGCAACCAGACTCGTTTCCCGAGCTCATTGCTCGACTAGAAGAACTCACTGCTTCACACCCAACATGCCCTCATTGCCGCGATGATGCTCCCTATAAGTGGGGAAGCATGAATGGTAGACAGCGTTACCGCTGCCGGGCTTGCAAGAAGACATTTACCTCTCTGACCGGCACGCCACTTGCTGGGCTTCGAATGGCTGAGCGGTGGTTGGAATATGCGGAGCAGATGATGGAATCCACAACACTTCGCAAAGCCGCCAAAAAGTGTCAGATAAACTTAGGTACATCATTCAGGTGGCGACACCGCTTTCTGCAACTGGTTGATTATACTAAGTCTTCTGAGCTGGGCGGTATCGTCGAAGCCGATGAAACGTTTATACGTGAATCCTTCAAAGGCAAGCGGGATCTCAGTAAGAGAAAACCTCGCCGCCGTGGTAGCGATAAGAAAAACATTAAGTGGGTCAAAGTGATGGTACTGCGCGACCGCAACCACAACGAAGCCGACTTTGTAATGAAACGCTTTACGCTCAGAAAGCTGGAACGCTGCCTGCTGCCGCGATTACGGTCTGGCGCTGTGCTCTGTAGCGATGGCCATCTTAACTACGAGGCGTTGGCAGCCAAACATCACTTGCTTCACAAGCCGGTTAACAGCAGTGTCGGTCAGCGGGTACGTGAAGAGATATTCCATATCCAGGGTGTGAATGCTTATCACAGTCGACTAAAGCAATGGATAATGCGTTTTCATGGTGTCGCCACCAAGTACCTTCATCGTTACCTTGGTTGGTTCAGGTGGTTTGAGCATACTAGGAAAGCTGATGCTCAACCTATTGATTTTATATGGCAATGTGCGGTTCAGCCGCGTTTTCAACAACTAAAGCGAACATAGCCCCCGCCGCCAGTGACGCTGGTCTGCGTTATGGCGACGTCGCTTTTCCACCGCGGCTAAGCATGGCTGAAAGCCGGCGTAATTGATCGCGCTTTACGCGGTTATTTGGCACTATATAAGCGTTTTTAAACCAGTAGGTAATCACGTGCACCAGCTTCCTATCGCCCAAGTGCTGCCAGAATTAAAGGCGGCCTTAATGGCGCCACATATTATTCTTGAAGCGCCGCCGGGGGCGGGCAAGTCCACGGGCTTGCCACTGTGGCTGTTAGCGCAACCGGAGATCAAAGGCCGCATTATATTGCTGGAGCCCAGACGCTTGGCGGCGCGCAGCATAGCCCAGTATTTAGCCGCACAGTTAGGTGAACAGCCTGGTGGCCAAGTGGGCTATCGGATGCGCGGTGAAACTTGTGTCAGCAAACACACGCGACTGGAGGTCGTCACTGAGGGCGTGTTAACGCGCATGCTGCAAGGCGATCCTGAGCTAGTGGGGGTCGACTTACTGATTTTTGATGAGTTTCATGAGCGCAGCTTGCACGCCGAGCTGGCCTTGGCGTTTGCCTTGGAATGCCAAGAGCTGCGCGATAATCTGACCATTATGATCATGTCCGCGACGCTGGATGGCTTAGCGCTGGACGAATTGCTGCCGAATGCCGTTAATATTCACAGTCACGGGCGCAGCTTTCCGGTGGAGGTGAGTTATCAGCCGCGCAATCTGCATGCGCGCCTTGATGAGGCCATGGGGCGGGCGATTGTGTCGGCCTTATTCGAGCACTCAGGCAGCGTGTTGGCCTTTTTACCCGGTGAGCGAGAAATTCGTGACACCCTGCGTTGGCTCGAGGGCAAAACCGATGCGCAAGTGGAGCTGCGACCTTTATATGGCCGCTTGAGCTTGCGCGAGCAACAATTGGCCATCGCGCCCTCTGCCGCGGGGCGGCGCAAGGTGGTGCTGGCCACTAACGTGGCGGAAACCTCGCTGACGATTGATGGCATCAGTATTGTGGTGGATTGTGGCCTTGAGCGGCGTGCCGAGTTTGAACCGCAATCGGGCATAGCACGCTTACACACCCGCCACATCAGTCAAACCTCAGCCACGCAAAGAGCGGGCCGTGCCGGACGGGTACAAGCAGGCAGTTGCGTGCGACTGTGGAGCCAAGAGCAACAACAGCGCTTAGTGGTGCGCCGACCCGCTGAGATTGAACAGAGTGATTTAAGCAATTTTGTGCTGGAGTGCGCCGCTTGGGGGGCGGATCCTGAGCAGTTGGCTTTGCTGACCAAGCCCCCCACGCCGCTGCTGGCCGCCGCCCGCCAACAGTTAACCGCTTTAGGTTTGCTTAATGGCACTCAGCTGACCATTTTGGGGCGCAAGGTCTGGCAACTGGGGTGTGAGCCAAGGCTTGGCCAGTTACTGCTCTGTGCCCAAGCTTGGCAACAGCAAGGGCATAAAGGTGCGGTGGCCGATGCAGTGTATTTGGTGGCCTTATTAGAAGAAGGCCGTTGGGACACAGGCCCCTTATCTGGGCAGCTTTTAGTGCGGCAGGGCGCGCTTAAACAGGCGGCTCAGCGTTGGTTTACCCGCCTCAACGTACCGCCAACTGCGCCATCTGGGCAGTATGTAGGGCCGCTACTGGCCAACGCACGGCCCGAGTGGGTAGCCTTATTACGATCGGAAGCTGCAGGTAAGACAACAGGCCAGCAACTACGTTATGGCCTAGCCGGTGGCTTAAGTGCCGACTTGCCTCAAGCCAGCCCTTTACAAGGCAAAAATATGCTGGCTATTGCGGCGTTAGGGCGCAGCGAACGGGGCATTTTTATTCAAGCAGCGGAGTCGGTTGAGCTGGCGCAATTACAAGCCTTTATGCCCGCGCATTTTAGTGATAAAGCGCACTTAGAGTGGGATAATGAGGCTAATAGAGTGCGAGCCGAGCGCCAGTGGTGCTTTGGCAGTTTGATTTTACAGCGCGCGCCCTTAACCGATATTAGCCCCCAGCAAAAAGCCGAATGTTTGCTAGCCGAGGTTAAACGCCGCGGTTGGCAGGCGTTACCGTTAGATGAAGCGGCTGGCCAATATTGGCTGAGATTACGGCTCGCCGGACAAAAACTGGCCGATCGCGGCTTTGCTATTTGTGATCCAAGCGAGTGGCTAGAGGAGGCCGAACAATGGTTACTGCCTTATTTGACGGGGCTTGGCCGTTGGGAGGCACTGGCGCGCCTACCTTGGGCGCAGATATTTAAAAGCCGGCTGGACTGGTCACAGCAGCAATTGCTGGATACCCTGCTACCCAACTCACTGACGATGGCCACCGGCACTCAAGTGCGCATTCGTTATCGAGAAGCAGACGACCCCGTCTTGCCGGTGCGTTTACAAGAGATGTTTGGCCAATCGCACAGCCCCACCTTAGCAGGAGGGCGCGTTGCTTTGGTGCTAGAGCTATTGTCACCGGCGCGTCGACCGTTACAAATTACTCGAGATTTGGCCGCATTTTGGGCCGGTTCTTATCAAGATGTTAAAAAAGAAATGCGGGGGCGCTACCCTAAGCACCACTGGCCTGATAGCCCAGCCACCACGGCGCCAACCCAGTACACCAAGAGGCATATAAAGCACTGATTATGGCAAAACAGACTCGAACTCAGAACAAATCCAAAAAGAAGCCGGTGAGAAAAAACCGCTTTTGGTGGGGCCTGCTGCTTAAATTAACACTGGTGTTTGCAGTGATAATGGGCATTTTTGGTATTTACCTCGATAGCCAAGTCAGAGAGCGCTTCGATGGCCAAAAGTGGGCGTTGCCCGCCTTGGTCTATAGCCGTCCCTTGGAGCTCTTCCCAGGCCAAAAGCTCTCTCATGCCCAGATGTTGCGTGAGTTACAGTTGTTAAACTATCGCAAGGTCGCCAGCCCCAGTCGTCCGGGTGAATACTCGGCCAACAACAGCAGTATCGAAATTCATCGCCGCTCGTTTAATTTCTCCGATGGGCCTGAAGATGCCCGCCAAATTGGACTGACCTTCTCGGGCCAGCGCCTACAAGCGATAAAAAACCCCACCAATGGTCGTGAGCTGGGTTACGCGCGCATGGATCCCGTATTGCTGGACCGCTTAAACGTAGAAAAGCGTGAAGACCGTTTATTGGTCCGCTTAGACCAAGTGCCTGAGCTATTAAAAACCGCCTTGATTACCGTGGAAGACAGAGACTTTTACAGTCACGACGGCGTATCGCCGATGGCGATACTGCGAGCCTTGGTGGTGAACGTGAAAGCCGGCCGTACGGTACAAGGCGGCAGTACCCTGACTCAGCAGTTGGCCAAAAACTTATTTTTAACCCAAGACCGCAGTTTATGGCGCAAGGTTCAAGAAGCCTATATGGCGCTGATCATCGACTTTCGTTATGACAAAGACGAGATCTTAGAAGCCTATTTAAACGAAGTGTATCTGGGGCAAAACGGTGGCCAAGGCGTATATGGCTTTGGTTTAGCCAGTTATTTCTACTTTGGTTTGCCGCTTAATGAGCTTAATGCCGACCAAATTGCCCTGATGGTGGCGCTGGTGAAAGGCCCGTCTTATTACGATCCTTGGCGCAATACCGAGCGCGCTCGCGAGCGTCGTGATCTGGTGTTACGTTTATTAGCCAATGACGGTCATATCAGCCGTGCCATCTATGAGCAAGCCAGTGAGACACCACTGCAGCTGATTGAGCGCGGACGCATGGGCTATGGCCGCACGCCTGCCTTTATGGGCATGCTGCGCCAAGAGTTACAAGAGCGCTTTGGCAGTGATTTCTTACGCCAAAACGGTCTGAAAATTTTCAGTAGTTTGGATCCTATTGCCCAGCACAGTGCCGAGCAAGCAATCATCGAGCAAGTAAAGCAGCTAAGAACTAACACCAAAAAGCCGGACTTAGAAGCGGCCATGGTGGTGACCAACTGGCGTAAAGGAGAGGTGAGTGCCGTGGTGGGCGGTGCCGATCCAAGCTTTGCCGGCTTTAACCGTGCGCTGTCTGCTCGCCGGGCTATTGGCTCGTTAATTAAGCCGCCTGTCTATGCTGAGGCGCTGGCCAATGGCTTTACCTTAGGCAGCGCCATTAAAGATCAGCCCATTAGTTTGCGCAGTGAAGGTGGCCAAGTCTGGAAGCCTAATAACTATGACCGTCAGTTTCGCGGTCAGGTGATGCTAGTGGATGCTCTGGCTAAATCGTTGAACGTACCGACTGTCAATTTAGGCATGGCAGTGGGGCTAGATAATGTGATTAAAGGCCTGCAGCGTATGGGCGTACGCCAACCTATTCCTGCGTATCCTTCTTTGATGTTAGGCACGCTGGAGTTGACGCCGCTGGAAGTGAATCAGCTGTATTTAACGCTGGCGAACCAAGGCTTGTATCAGCCGCTCACCTCGATTCGTGCCATTCAAGACGATAAAGGTGAAATCTTGTATCAGCACACGGCCAAGGCCACGCAAGTAATGGAGCCAGAGGCGGGTTATTTAGCCCTCTATGCCATGACACGGGTGGTCGGCGGTGGTACGGCGGCGCACTTAGCCGCGCGCTTTCCTAATCGGGTAATGGCAGGTAAAACCGGTACTACCAACGACTTGCGTGATGCTTGGTATGCGGGCTTAGATAACGAAGAGCTGGCCAGTGTGTGGGTGGGCTTGGATAATAACGCCAGCACCGGCTTAACCGGCTCCAGTGGTGCGCTACGAGTGTATAGCCGCTATTTAGACAGCCGTGGCGTCGACTCACTGGAGCTTAAGGCCCCACCGGGAATCGAGCAGGCTAACTTTGCCTACAGCGATGGCATGCCCGCAGATCCACGTTGTGAGCAAACGCGTTTGCTACCGGCCAAGTCTGCAAGTTTGCCACCGGTTCGCGGTTGTCAGCCAGCTGCGCCGACCTACGACCTGCCCAAAACCGGTGAGCAAGTCGGCGATTGGTTAAAGGACATCTTCAACTTCGCACGCTGATTTGGTTATGAGGAGTGAAGTGTGAGGCGTGAGATGTAAAGCGTGAAGAGGACGAGAATAAAGCGCCGAGCACTAAGCATCAAAAACTAAGCGAAACCTAAACAGGCACCTGATCAAAATCAGCTGCCTGTTTTTTTATGTCAATCTTAGCCCCTCACTCCTCACGCTTTACCCCTCACATTCTGCTGCGTCGTATATGCTCAAAGGTATCTAATCGGAGGGCGTGTCATGTTTTCTTTCCATCACTTGACCATTAGTGTCCGTAGTTTGGCGGTGTCTGAAACCTTTTATAAAGGCTTAGGCTTTGAGCCCGTGTATCGCTGGCAGGATGAAGCTCAACAGCTACAAATTTGTCATTTACAGTTAGGACAAGCCTTATTGGAGTTGTATTGCTTTAAGCCCGACGAGGAGATGGAGGCACTAACAGTTTTTCCGCCTTGGGCCAGTGGGTTTCGACTGGGGTTACGGCATTTTGCGTTGCAAGTGAGCGATGTAGATGAGGCCTTGAGTGCCTTGCACGGTGCAGGATTATTAGCAGATAAACCGTCTGTGGTGCACGGGCAAAGTTGTGGCCGCTACGTGTTTATTATGGATCCGGACGGGAACAGCGTTGAACTATTAGAAGGGCCGCTGGTAAATATTCAGCAGCCCGAGCAGAGCCGTTAGCCTGTGTTTAGTTAGCTTACGGTGCTTTAACTTATTAAGCCTGCATAGTAGCGAAGGCGTTATCTGCCGCAGTCAGAGTGTGGGCAATTTCTTTCTCGCCGTGCGCCAATGACATAAAGCCCGCTTCAAAGGCAGAAGGGGCCAAGTATACGCCTTGATCTAACATCAAGTGGAAGAAGCGTTTGAACGCCTCGCTATCACACTGCATCACTTGCTCATAACAGGTGATATTTTTTTCAGTGGTGAAGAAAAAGCCAAACATGGCACCCACTTGCGTAGTGGTAAAAGGAATGCCGTGTTTATCGGCCGCCGCTTGCAGGCCATCAACCAAGGCTTTAGTGCTGGCTTCTAGTTTCTCGTGTAAGCCAGGTGCGCTAAGGGCATTTAAGGTGGCTAAACCTGCCGCCATGGCGATGGGGTTACCGGACAAGGTACCGGCTTGGTACACGGGGCCGGTCGGGGCTAAATGGTCCATCACCTCGCGACGGCCACCAAAGGCACCTACTGGCATGCCGCCACCGATGATTTTACCGAGCGTGGTTAAGTCCGGGGTCACGCCATAGCGCTGCTGCGCGCCGCCTAAGGCAACCCGGAAACCACACATCACTTCATCAAAAATCAACAAGGCACCGTATTGGTCGCAAATATCGCGCAAGCCTTGTAGGAAGCCGTCCGCAGGAGGAATGCAGTTCATATTGCCAGCAATCGGTTCCACGATAATACAGGCGATGTCATTTGGTGCTGCGGCAAAGGCTGCTTTAACTGAGTCTAAATCGTTAAAGGTCGCGGTGAGGGTGTGCTTAGCAAAGTCTGCCGGTACGCCCGGTGAGTTAGGCTGGCCTAAGGTGAGGGCGCCGGAGCCGGCTTTAACCAGTAGGCAGTCTGCATGGCCGTGATAACAGCCTTCAAATTTTAAAATCTTATCGCGATGAGTAAAGCCGCGGGCCAAACGTATGGCGCTCATGGTGGCTTCGGTGCCGGAGTTCACCATGCGGGTCAGCTCCATAGAGGGCACTAACTCTTTTACTTTTTCCGCCATGGTTACTTCACTGGCGGTGGGTGCGCCAAAGCTTAAGCCCCGCTCTGCGGCTTCAATCACCGCCTCGCGTACTACTGCGGCGTTATGGCCCAAAATCATCGGGCCCCAAGAGCCAATGTAATCCACATAGGACTGGCCGTCCGCATCAAAAATATAGGCACCATCGGCGCGTTCAATAAAGCGCGGTGTGCCGCCTACGCCGTTAAAGGCACGAACCGGAGAGTTAACGCCGCCCGGAATAACGAGGCGGGCCTTGGCAAATAAATCGTCAGACTTGGACATGTAAGCATCCTTTGAATTGGGGCTGTGGCAGCAGGCGCTGCCAATGTGGCCTGACTATATCAAAATATCAAAAAGGGTGCCTCGCTTGTCATGCCTGTGGCGGGCACCGCTTAAATTAAGGCTTAACCAAAGCCTTGCTGGCGCCAAGGGCTGCGCTTTGGCACAATTCGGCCTTACCCATTGGAGATGATGATGACTGCACCTTTGGATCGTCGTTTTATACTGTGTTTACTGGTTTGTGTGGTGTTGGCGTTACTGCTGGGCTTTGGCGCACTGCGCTATCAGGAGCAACAGCAGTTATTGAGCCAGCAGCAGACTCAAGCCGAGCGTAATCGACAAGAGCTGCTGGCGCTGCGCGTAGACTTACAAACGCTACTGAGTGCCGAAAGCAGCCAGTTGGCACAACTGGATCTGCAGGCGCGCCAACTGGCTGAGCAAGCACAACAGTTGGCCTTATACCGACAAGTGCTGGCCAGCGACAATGGCGCCGAGTTGCTGTTAACCCATGAAGATATTACGCCACTCGCTGAAACGGGCTTATTTGCCTACCGACTGGTACTGTTACAGCCCACCCAAACCAATAAGCGCATTACCGGCCAAGCACGATTGAAAGTGCGAGCCCTGCAAGCGGGCGTGTCTGTGCTGTTCAGTGACGATACCTTAGGCGTGGCACCGGTCACGCTCGATTTTCGCCACTTTCAGGTGTTAACCGGTCAGCTGAAGCTGCCCGAAGACAGTCAGGCACAAACGTTAGAATTACAGTTAGACTTAGACGGTAAAGCACCCCGCACCCTGAGCCTTAATTGGCCAAAGCCGGAGAATACTTGATCTGTTTAGTCGGGTATTAGATAATTTCGGTCGATAATTTAATCTAAGAGGTAGTGATGAGCGAAGCAATCCCCTTGCCAATCCAGATGAGTGATGCGGCAGCCACCAAAATCCAAGCTTTGATCACGGAAGAAGAAAATCCTGATTTGCGTCTGCGGGTATACATTACCGGCGGCGGTTGCTCGGGCTTTGAATATGGTTTTACCTTTGATGAAAAAACCAATGATGGCGATACGGTGATCGAGAAAAACGGCGTGATCATGGTGGTCGACAGCATGAGCCTGCAGTACCTCATTGGTGGCACCGTTGACTATATTGACGGCCTAGCCGGCTCGCGCTTTTTAGTGACTAACCCTAATGCCACCAGCACGTGTGGCTGTGGCTCGTCATTTAGCGTGTAACTGCCACTGAGCCGTGATGCCGCTTACCCCTAATGAGAGGTTTTAATGTCCGTACTTGATTGGTTTAAAGGTGATGCACCTGAGTCAAACTTAGCTGCGCCTGCGGTCGACAGCGTCGAGCGGTTGGCATTATATGAAAAAGATTGGTGCCCATATTGTGAGCGTGTAAAAAGCGTAACTCAGGAATTAGGCCTTAATATCCAACATTGTGATATTAACGAGCCTGAGCACTTACAAGCGTTAATGCATGGTGGCGGCCAGCGCATGGTGCCTTGCCTGCGCATTGAATCTGAGCCCGGTCAGTTTTTTTGGTTGTATGAATCCGCAGATATTATTGCCTATCTGCGCTTGCACGCCGCCGTACTTAAATGAGCGAGTTTTGCTTACATCCGCAATTAGTGGCGGACAGTTTACTTTTGGGTGAACTGCCGTTGTGCTTGGTGTTGCTGGCGAACGATCGCCAGTATCCGTGGCTAATATTGGTGCCAAAACAAGCAAAGCTACGTGAAATTCATCACTTAAGCGAGTCAGATCAACAACAGCTAATGCGTGAGTCTTGTGCTGTTGCTCAGCTGTTAGAAATAGAGCTGGGAGCGGAGAAAATTAATGTGGCCGCCTTGGGTAATATGGTGCCGCAGTTGCATGTGCATCATGTGGCGCGCTTTAGCAGCGATGCCGCGTGGCCGGCGCCCATTTGGGGCAAGCATCCTGCACTGGCCTATGACAAGCCGCATACGCAAGTGAGCCTATGGCAAACCCGCTTAAGCAGTCTTGAGGGCTTCATTGCTGCCTGAGGTGTAGCTAGGGGTAAATGGTGAGGCGCAATAGACAAAACGAGTAAGTTTGACATTATGCTTTCACGCCTCACGCCTCACGCCTCACGCCTCACGCCTTATGTCCTTTAGCGATTATTACTGGCCAACATAATATCGCTCACCTTAGTCAGCTGTGCCATCAAGCGATTGGCTTGGGGTTTAAATACCGCGAGCTCTTTTGGTGATAAAAACGCTGCCTGAGGCAAGTCCACGCTTTTTGGATCCTTGTGTACGCCGTTGACCAAGAATTCATAATGCAAATGCGGACCCGTCACTCGGCCGGTGGCGCCCACAGTGCCAATTTGTTGCTCCTGTTTTACCTTTTCGCCCCTATTCACCATACGCTTGTGCAAGTGTAAATACTTGGTGATGTAAGTGCTGTCGTGGCGGATCACCACGTAGTTGCCGTTAAAGGGGCTAAAGCCTGACTCCACAACTACGCCACCGCCTGCTGCTACCACTGGGGTACCGGTGCGCGCCGCGTAGTCAATGCCACGGTGGGCCTTAATTTGCCCGGTGACCGGGTGTAAGCGACGGGGATTAAAATTAGAGCTAATGTGCGAGAAGTTCACCGGTGCACGCAAGAAGCTCTTACGCATATAGCGGCCTTCGGGCGAGTAATAATTGCCGTCGGTATGGCGGATCGCTTGGTAAACTTTGCCTTGATTGGTAAAGGCGGCGGCTAAAATATTGCCGGTGCCCACCAAGATGCCGTCTTTAAAATGCTGCTCATAAAGCACGGTAAAGCTGTCGTTGGCGCGAATATCGAGGGCAAAATCCACGTCCCAGGCAAACATACCGGCCAAGGCCATAATTTGGTTGGGCGTGAGGCCTGCACTGGCGGCGGCGTTCCAAAAGTTAGAGTTGACGCTGGCTTGAGCAAACTCAGTGCGCAGCTCCAGCTCAGTACTATCAATTTGTGACTGTAAGCCGTGTGGCGTTTGGCTAATCAGTAAGGTGCGGCTGTTATCCAGCGGATAGTGCAGACCGCTAAAGGCGTCATCTTCATCAAAAGTGAAAGTGAGCAAGTTACCGGGATAAATCTTTTTCAGCTCATCGGCGCTGCCGCCAAGCTGATTAATGTCATGCAGCAAGCTGGAAGAAAGGCCGGTACGCGCAAAAATAGCGGATAAGGTGTCGCCACTGCGCACTTTTACCGAGCGCTCGCGGGTCACCGGGTGAGCATCAGCAGCAGCTGCTGACTCTGCTATGTTGATGGCCAAGGCTAACGGCTGGCGCTCACCGAGCATGTCGCCGCCCAGCTCAGGTTCGGGCTGGATACGGCTGGCAACGACAGACTCTGAAGGCGCGAAAGAGAGCAGTCCGATCATTACACTCAATACAGAAATCGCCACCTTGTGGGGGCGAGGAAATCGCTGGAAGCATTCAATCATGAGAGGCCTAAGGCACAAGCGAAAATATGGGAAAGATTTTACAGGCTTTCCAATTTATCTGCCATTCCAGTAATATGCTCGCCTTATTTTGTTTGGTTTGTCTAAATAGCCGTTTCGAGCGGCGAGCATCTTATTTGATCATTTCAGAACAGCTATTTAGGTGCACAGCACAGGAGTATAGTCGTCATGTCCGAGCTAGAAACGGCACTGGCTGAAATTAAGCGCGGTGTAGAAGAAATTTTGGTAGAAGAAGAGCTGGTCGCTAAGTTAAAACTGGGCCGGCCGTTACGCGTTAAATTGGGCATGGATCCTACCGCTCCCGATATTCATTTAGGTCACACCGTGATCCTCAATAAACTGCGTCAATTTCAAGACTTAGGTCATGATGTGTTATTGCTGATTGGTGACTTTACCGCCCAAGTGGGCGATCCCAGCGGTAAGAACAGCACTCGCCCGCCGCTCACGGCAGAGCAAGTAGCGCACAACGCCAAAACCTATGCGGAACAAGCCTTTAAGGTGTTGGACGCAGATAAAACCCAAATTGTGTATAACTCCAGCTGGTTAGGCGAGCTGGGCGCCACAGGCATGATAAAGTTGGCCTCTAAGCTAACCGTGGCACGCATGTTAGAGCGCGACGACTTTAAAAAACGCTACGCCGGTGGGCAGTCGATTGCCATTCATGAGTTTATGTACCCCTTGTTGCAAGGCTACGACTCAGTAGCGCTAAAAGCTGATATTGAGCTGGGCGGTACCGACCAAAAGTTCAATCTCTTGATGGGCCGAGAGCTGCAAAAAGACGCTGGCCAACCGGCACAAGTGGTGATCACCATGCCGTTGCTGGAAGGCCTAGACGGCGTGAAGAAAATGTCTAAGTCGGCCAATAACTACATTGGCGTAGATGAAGCCGCCGGTGAGATGTTCGGTAAAATCATGTCGCTGTCTGATGAGATCATGTGGCGCTACTTTGAGTTATTGTCACGTTTGAGCTTGGATGAGATTGCTGGCCTAAAGCTGCAAGTGGCCGAGGGGACTAACCCGCGCGACATTAAAATCCTGCTGGCTAAAGAAATTATCAGTCGTTATCACGATGCTGCCGCCGCCGAACAAGCGCACCAAGACTTCGTGAATCGCTTTCAGAAAAATGCTATTCCCGACGACCTGCCAGAAGTGACCTTAGCCGCAAACGCCGAGGGTGTGGCCATCGCCAATCTGCTAAAAGACGCAGGTCTTGTGGCTTCTACCTCAGAAGCCTTGCGCATGATCAAGCAGGGCGCGGTGAAGGTAGATGGCGATAAGCTGGAAGACGGTAAGCTGTTAGTACAAGCGGGCACCGCCGTATACCAAGTGGGCAAGCGCAAATTTGCCAAGGTGACGCTGGCTTGAGTGAAGAGCTTGCGTCATACGTAGTACGTTTTACGCCGTAAGAAAAATACCACATTAGCCGTAGTCCAGTGCTTTAGCTGCTGGTTTTGCGAAGCAGGATAATTTTAAGTATTTTACTAACAATAAAAAAGGCCTCCAACATGGAGGCCTTTTTGTGTTTGCTCGTAAGACGTAAAGCGTATGGCGTACCGCTGTGTCTTACGTTAGCGATTCAATGAAAACGCCGGTAACGATAAATGCCAGCGAATGGCGGCGACGCGCAAGATAAAGGTGCCAGACATGCCCAATAAGGTAGCTAATAGCGGCGTTATGCCCAGTGCTAAAGATCCGGTATAAAGCACGCCGCCCAAGATACAGGCAGTGGCGTAGATTTCACGCTGCAACACCATGGGTACTTCCCGAGCCAATACGTCGCGGATCATGCCGCCAGCTACGCCGGTGATCACCCCCATGACGACTGCCACCATGCCGGAAGTGCCGTAACTCAGCGCTTTGTCGGTGCCAATAATGGTAAAAATGGCCAAACCAAAGGCGTCGGCCAGCGGCAAAATATACCAAGGCAAGCGCCGCGGTAGTTTGGCTATGTATTGGCCCAATAACGCTGTGACTAAGATCACCCACAAGTACAGAGAATCTGCTGTCCAAAATACGTTATCGGCACCGATAATAAGGTCGCGAATGGTACCGCCACCGATGGCGGTCACGGCGGCCAGTACGATCACGCCAAAGCCGTCCATGCGCAGGCGTCCGGCGACCAGCACTCCAGAAAACGCGAACACAGCCGTGCCAAACAGATCACTCCAGTAGAATACCGACTCAACCAAGGGCTGCATTCGTGATTACCTTATTTTAAAAAAGAGTTAAAAAACGAGCGCCATTGTATAGAGGTGCTTAACTGAACTCAATTAGGAAGCGCGGGCTTGGCGCACTTCATCTAACTGTTCGCAAAGTTGGTGAATACCTTGGGTAGAGCGGGGCGTAAAGCGATGTAATAAATTGGCATCTACGGTCAGTAGCTGCTGATTGGCCACGGCTTGCAGCGCCGGCCATTGTTGCCAGTGGCTGAGCTCAGCGTTATCGGCGGCCACAATTACGTCCGGATTTTGTGCTAACACTTGCTCGGCGTTTACCTGTGGATAGGGCGCAAGGCTATCGGCCATGATATTGACGCCACCACATAAGGTGACCGCTTGGCTCATCCAAGTACTGCCATTAGCTGACATCAGCGGCACTTCTGCAATTTGATAAAATACGGTAAGCGGCGTGCGATCTTGATATTCAAGCCGCAACTTGGCCAGCTCTTGTTCGTAGTCGCTGACCACTGCAGCAGCTTGGGCTTGATGACCGGTTAACTCACCTAATTGGTTAAGCTCTGTGCTCAAGTCATCAAAGGTGGCGGGTGCGGAAAAAAATACCTTTATGCCTAACTGCACCAGCGGCTGCACCACTTGGCTTTGGGCCGAGCCCCAAGCCACAATTAAGTCTGGCGATAACGCCAAAATGCGCTCCGTATTTAAGGAGCGATAGTTGGCGACTTTGGGCAAGGCTTTAGCTGCCTCGGGATAATCGCTGGCATCATCTAAGGCGATCACTTGCTCACCGGCCCCTATGGCAAACAATAGCTCGGTAATATGCGGCGCCAAGCTAATAATGCGCTGTGCGGGCTTGGTTTCGGGTTCAGTTACCCGCTCTGCTGCGTAAGCCTGAGCCACACTCAGCAGGGGTGCCACTAACAGTGCAACCAATCCGCTTGTGGTTTTAAGGTGAGCCTTGAGCTTAACGTGAGCAGTCATGATCGGATTAACCATTCAATAAGGGAATTAACCATTCAATAAAGGGATTAACCATTTAATAAAGGAATTAACAAGAAGGCCCAAGCCAGTGACAGCCAAAATAATAAGCTCATCACCAAGCGCCATAAAATGGCGCGGGTAGCGGCTTCATTAATGTATTGCTGGCTGCCTAATTTAGGGTAGTAATCGGTGGCGTCCGTATAACGTCGCGGCCCGCCTAACCCCACATTTACGCTACCGGCCACCACAGCTAATAACCGGCCACTGGCGGCAAACGCCCATAATCGACCTTGAGGCCAAGCCTTAATGGCGCGTATTGAGCCTGGATAAATCAGTAAACTAAGCGCCAAGGCTTGAAACGGCAGCCAAGCCAACGTGCGATAAGCCAGCGAAGGCAACCAACCAAAGGCGCGCCACTCCACCAGCTTACAAGACCAAGCTTGCACCGCGTAGCGCAACAAACCAAATAGCAGCGCGGCGTAAATACCGGCCACTAAATACCAGACCAATAACGCAAAATCGGCGGCAAGGCGCAGTATGGCCACCTCGGCCACCGTTTTATACAAACCCAAGGGCGATAAAGGATCAGTTTGGCGCAAGCACAAAGGAGACAGCGCCAAGCGAACCAAAGGCCTGCTATCTGTGCTATTACGCATGCAAGTGGGCAATGCCCGGCTTAGCCGCCCCAGATCTAAACAGCACCACAGCAATAACGGCTCGAGTAAATGCGGCCAAGGGGATAATACCGCCAGCGCCCAATAAGTGGCCGCTAGCGGCAGCAGCAAACACACTAAGGCGGCGGCCCCAGCTTGTTTAAGGTAGCGCGGGCTATAACGCTTGCCATTTAAGCGCTGACCCAGCAACTGCAGACCAAGGGTTATCAGCTGCTGTACCCGAGTAGCGGGCAGCACTAGGCTGAGCACTACGCTCAAGGTGAGCAAGATAACGGGCTGCTCAAGCAGCGACAGGGTCAACATCTATTAGCTTGCTAAGCGGGCGAGCATGGCTTGCACCATCAGTGATGAATGCTCAGCGGCTACTTCCAAAAATGCCTCAAACGACTCGGCTTGCTCCTTACCGGCGATATCAGACAGCGCCCGCACCACGACAAAAGGCACGCCAAATTGATGGCAAACTTGGGCAATGGCCGCGGCTTCCATATCACAGGCTTTCATCAGCGGGAACTGGGTAGTGGCGGTGTGCAGCTGGTCTTCGCGGTGCATAAACTGATCACCGGTACAGATTAATCCGACGGCCGAATTAATGTCATTTTGGTCGGCCAGACAGACTTCTGCCAACGCGATCAGCGAGCTATCTGCGATAAAAGCGGCGGGCTGTTGCGCCATTTGGCCCATCTCGTAACCGAAGGCGGTTACGTCTACGTCGTGAAAACGCACTTCACTGGACACAATCACATCACCCACTTTAAGGGTGGGATCAAAGCCGCCCGCGGATCCGGTATTAATCACGGCCTTTGGCGAAAAACGCTCCAGTAATAAAGTGGTCGCGACACTGGCGGCCACTTTGCCAATGCCCGAGCGCGTAATCACTACGTCTTGGCCCGCAAGGGTGCCTTGATAGAATTCGCAGCCCGCCACGGTAATGGTGTGGGTGTTTTCTAATTTGGCACGAAGTACGGCAACTTCCTGCTCCATGGCGCCAATAATGCCGATAGTCATAAGGGTTCTCTCGCAACGAAAATAATGGGGGAGTTTATCACTATCTAAGCCGTGCGGCGTAACTGCGACATAAAAAGGCCGCTAGATAATCACCGTCAGTTACAGGAGAGACCAAGACTTAAAGAATATTTCTGCCACGGAATACACGGGAAAACACGGACATAGAGCAAGAATAAAGGGAAATTTATATTTTTACCTTATTACGTATGACCCTCAGCCATGATGTGCGCTGTTTTGGTTTGTTCTTTGTAGCTGCCCCGTCTCTTTAATAAAGAGGACTTCGGCAGGCCAGCTCTGCTGGCTGTTACTGAGGTTTAAATTTAAACCAAAACACCAAACCGGGCCGAAGTCCTCTTCGCCGAAGAGACGGGCCCCTACAAGGTCAAAATACCAAACTGAGCCTCATGTTTTTACCGAATAGGCGGGCACATCTCTGTAACCTATTGAATTTATTGGTGCTGAATTCACTGAAACATGGCTGAACTTTGTGGGTAATCAGGTACCAATAAAATCTCTTGGTACTTTTCGTTCTTATCCCCGGCTTAATTTTTCCGTGTATTCCGTGGCCAATAAGTCTTTAATCGTAAACTTGCTATAAAAAAGGCCGCTCGATGAGCGGCCTATCATTGTAGGGAAGTGAGCTTATACCTCCAGATAGTCCATGATGCCTTCGGCGGCTTTACGGCCTTCGGCGATGGCGGTCACCACCAGATCCGAACCCCGTACAGCGTCGCCGCCGGCGAAGATCTTGGCATTGCTGGTCTGAAAGGCAAACTCGGCCTGCTCGGGGGCGACAATGCGGCCCGCTTGATCAGTCTTGATGTCAAACTCCTGCAACCAAGGTTGATCGTGGGGCTGAAAACCGAACGCCATGATCACCACATCGGCGGGCAGCACCTGCTCGGAACCCGCGATGGCTTCTGGGCGACGACGACCATTAGCATCGGGCTCGCCCAGCTGGGTAGATACCACCTCTACGCCGCTAACCTTGCCGTTGGCATCAACCTGCACGCCAGTGGGTTGCAGGTTGAACATGAAGTTCACCCCTTCTTCCCGGGCGTTTTGTACCTCGCGGCGCGAGCCCGGCATATTGGCTTCGTCGCGACGATAGGCACAAGCCACATCAATGGCACCTTGGCGAATAGAGGTACGTACACAGTCCATGGCGGTATCACCACCGCCCAGTACCACTACCTTCTTGCCGGCCATGTCGATGTAATCAGAGGTTTGTTTTTCGAAACCCAGCACTCGATTGGCGTTGGAGATCAAAAACGGCAGCGCATCATAAACACCCTCGGCATCTTCGTTGGTCAAACCGCCGCGCAGATACTTGTAGGTGCCCACCGCCAGAAATACCGCATCGTAATCGTCGAGCAGAGACTGAAAACTGATGTCTTTGCCCACTTCGGTATTGAGGCGAAATTCAAAGCCCATATCGGTAAAGATTTCGCGGCGATTGCTCATCACCGTCTTTTCCAGTTTGAAAGAGGGGATGCCGAAGGTCAGCAAGCCGCCGATTTCCGGATAACGGTCAAATACCACCGGGGTGACGCCATTACGCACTAACACGTCGGCACAGGCCAAGCCTGCTGGCCCCGCACCTATCACTGCCACCTTGCGATCGGTTTTTATTACCTTCGACATATCAGGGCGCCAGCCCAGCTCGAAGGCCTTGTCGGTAATGTATTTTTCGATATTACCGATAGTCACGGCACCAAATTCGTCGTTAAGTGTACAAGCGCCTTCACATAATCGGTCTTGCGGGCACACTCGGCCGCACACCTCGGGCAAACTGTTGGTTTGGTGACACAAGTCTGCCGCCTCAAAGATGCGACCCTCGTTGGCCAGCTTTAGCCAGTTGGGAATATAATTGTGTACCGGACACTTCCACTCGCAATAAGGGTTACCGCAGTCTAGGCAGCGGTCCGCCTGCATCTCGACCTGATTCTCGGAAAAGGGTTCGTAGATTTCCACAAACTCGATTTTACGGGTGCTGATCGGCTTCTTGGCCGGATCAACCCGTTGCACATCGATAAACTGAAATACGTTCTGACTCATCACACTCTTCCTTTACTGTGCATGGACCCGCAGCTCTGCGCTGGAACGGCTTTGATGACCCAACAAAGAAGTCACATCACTGGATTTGGGTTTCACCAACTTGAACTTGGGCAAGTACTGGCCGAAATTAGCCAGAATTTGCTGTGCTCTTTGACTGCCGGTTTCTTGCAGATGCTGAGTAATGATGCCGCGCAGGTGTTCCTGATGGATCATCAAGTCATCCAGCTCCAGCAATTCCACCAGCTCAAAGTTGGTTTTCAGCTCGAAGTCGTTCGCTTCATCCAGCACATAGGCAAAACCGCCGGTCATGCCGGCAGCAAAGTTAACGCCGGTGGAGCCTAGCACTGTCACTATGCCGCTGGTCATGTATTCGCAACCGTTGTCGCCCACGCCTTCTACCACGGCTATGGTGCCGGAGTTACGCACCGCGAATCGTTCACCGGCACGGCCCGCCACGTACAGATGGCCACCGGTGGCGCCATAGAGGCAAGTGTTACCCACCAAAGTGGCCTCATGGGAGGCGAATGCCACGCCCACATGAGACTTGATCACCAGTTTGCCGCCGGTCATGCCCTTGCCGACGTAATCGTTGGCATCACCGGTGAGGATCATATCTAGACCACCGGCGTTCCAGACCCCAAAACTCTGGCCGGCGGTACCATCCAGATGGATACGAATCGGATCCGCCGCCATGCCTTGGTTACCGTGACGCTGGGCGATTTCGCCAGATAGGCGTGCGCCCACCGAGCGGTCGGTATTACGAATGGAGTAATAGAAGTCGCCACCGCTGCTGGTTTCCACCGCACTCAGGGTGTCTTGAGTGATCTTCAGGTTAAGCTCGCCCTTGTCGACATTGGGGTTAGCTTCCTGACAGAACACACCCAAGCCAGACTTGGGTTGGGGTTTGGCAATGATGTCAGACAAGTCCAGTTTCTGCTGTTTGGCGGTTAGGCCCGGCAGTATTTCCAGTAGATCGGTGCGGCCAATCAAATCCGTCAACTGAGACACGCCCAGTTGTGCCATTAACTCGCGGGTTTCTTCGGCAATGAACTTGAAGTAGTTCTCTACCATTTCGGGCAGACCAAGGAAGTGGTCGCGGCGCAGCTTTTCATCCTGAGTGGCCACGCCGGTGGCGCAGTTATTCAGATGACAAATACGCAGATATTTGCAACCCAGGGCGACCATGGGGCCGGTACCAAAGCCGAAGCTCTCGGCACCCAAAATTGCCGCCTTAACGATATCCAGACCGGTTTTCAGGCCGCCGTCTACCTGCAGTCGTATCTTGTGGCGCAGGCCGTTGGCCACCAGCGCCTGCTGGGTTTCGGCCAGCCCCAGCTCCCAAGGGGAGCCGGCATACTTAACCGAAGACAGCGGACTGGCGCCAGTGCCGCCATCGTAACCAGAGATGGTGATCAAATCCGCATAGGCCTTGGCCACACCGGTGGCGATGGTGCCGACACCGGGTTCGGAGACCAGCTTGACCGAGACCAAACAACGGGGATTAATCTGCTTGATATCGAAGATCAGCTGGGCCAAATCCTCGATGGAATAAATATCGTGGTGTGGCGGCGGTGAAATCAGCGTCACGCCGGGCACCGCGTAGCGCAGCTTGGCAATTTCGGCGGTTACCTTGTGGCCGGGCAGCTGGCCGCCTTCGCCGGGCTTGGCACCCTGAGCTATTTTGATCTGAATCACTTCGGCGTTCATCAAGTAGTGAGGCGTGACCCCAAAACGACCGGAAGCCACCTGTTTTATCTTGGAGTTCTTCAAGGTATTAAAGCGTCGTGCGTCTTCACCGCCTTCACCGGAGTTACTCTTGCCGCCAAGACGGTTCATGGCGATGGCCAATGACTCATGAGCCTCTGGGCCCAAGGCGCCGATGGACATAGCCGCACTGTCAAAACGGGGGAACAGCTCACTGGCTGGCTCTACTTGCTCCAGCGGTATGCCTGAGCCATTTACTTTAAGCGCGAGCAAGTCGCGCAGCGTGGCCACTGGGCGCTCATTCACCAGCTTGGCGTATACCTGATAGTCAGCATAGCTGCCGGATCGCACCGCGGTGTGCAGGGTGGTGACTACATCTGGGTTATAGCTGTGGTACTCGCCATCGTGTACATACTTGAGCAGCCCACCCTGATTAAGGGGTTTGCGAGCAATCCAGGCCACTCGGCTCAGGTTGAATAAATCCTGTTGAAAGTCCTCGAAAGATGCGCCTTGCACGCGGCTGGTCACCCCTTTAAAGCACAGCTCAATCACTTCCTGATGCAGGCCAATGGCTTCGAACAGTTGGGAGTAACGGTAAGAGGCGATAGTGCTGATGCCCATCTTGGACATGACTTTGTACAGGCCCTTATTAATGGCGTTGCGAAAATTAAGCAGCGCCTCGCGCAGCGGCATCTTGAGCACGCCGTCTTCCACCATGCGCGCCAGCGTTTCATAAGCTAAATAGGGATAGATGGCGGTGACACCAAACCCAAGCAACACCGCAAACTGATGGGGATCTCGGGTACTGGCGGTTTCTACTATGATGTTGGAGTCACAACGCAGGTTGTGTTCGACCAGCGTGCGCTGCACGGCACCGGCGGCCATGGCAGCAGGTATCGGCAAGGTGTCTTTAGTGATATTACGGTCGCTCAGCACCAGCAATACGCTACCGGTTTCAGCGGCGGCCTTAGCGTTGTTACACAGGCGGGTAATGGCGGCTTGCAGGCCTTCTGCGGGATCAAAATTCAGATCCAGCACTGTGTGCTTATGGTGGGTTTGATCCAAACTCATTAGCTGATGAAAATCGGAATACAGCAAAATGGGTGATTCAAACTGCACTCTATGAGCGTGACCATGAGTTTCGTTAAAGACGTTTTGCTCGCGACCGATCAAGGTAGTCAGCGACATCACGTGATTTTCCCGCAACGAGTCGATGGGCGGGTTAGTCACCTGAGCAAACATTTGACGAAAGTAGTCATAAAGAGAGCGTGGCTTGCTAGACAACACCGCCATGGGGGTGTCATCACCCATGGAGCCGACCGCTTCTTGACCATTTTCACCCATCACTCGGATCACCTGCTCTAGCTCTTCCATCGAGTAGCCGAACAGCTTTTGATAAGTGCGCAGGGTATCGACGTTCAGTTGGCTCTGGCCGGCCAGATTGTCGGGTAAATCCTCGAAGCGGGTGAGGCAATGTTTGTGCTTGGCCATCCACTCTTGATAAGGGTGGCGACACTTAAGGTCGTCATCAATCTCGAAGCTGGTCCAGATCTTGCCTTGAGCGGTATCGACCACGAATAGCTCGCCCGGGCCCACGCGGCCTTTTTCGATTACCTCGTCTGGGGTGTAGTCCCAGATGCCAATTTCCGAGGCCAGAGTAATAAAACCGTCTTTAGTGCGCACAAAACGCGCCGGGCGCAGGCCGTTGCGATCCAGAGCGCAGGCGGCGAAGCGACCGTCAGACATCACTATGCCGGCGGGGCCGTCCCAAGGCTCCATATGCATGGAGTTAAAATCGTAGAAGGCGCGCAAGTCTTGATCCATGGCGGTATTTTTTTGCCAAGCGGGTGGGATCAGCATGCGCATGGCACGGAACAAGTCCATGCCACCGGCCAAGAACAGCTCTAACATATTGTCCAGGCTGGAGGAGTCGGATCCGTCGGTATTAACGAAAGGTGCCGCTTCTTTGAGGTCTGGCAGTAATGGCGAGCCAAATTTGTAGGCACGCGCCTGAGCCCAGCGGCGGTTGCCGCCTATGGTATTGATTTCGCCGTTATGAGCAAGAAAGCGGAACGGCTGGGCCAGCGGCCAGCGCGGCTGGGTATTAGTGGAGAAGCGCTGGTGAAACACACAAATTGCCGACTGCAGGCGAATATCTGCAAGGTCTAAATAGAAGCGGGGCAAGTCGGCGGGCATGCACAGGCCCTTGTAGGTCATCACCAGATTAGACAGGCTGACCACATAGAAGTACTCGTCACTAATGCGCTTTTCAATACGCCGACGCATGATATACAGGCGACGTTCAATGTCTTTTTCTACCCAGCCGGTGGGCGCGTTAATAAATACCTGCTCGATACGGGGTAAGGATGCCATGGCGATCTCGCCCAGCACCTGAGTGTTAATCGGCACTGCTCGCCAGCCCACTAGGCTTAAGGTTTCTTTTTCTAGCTCTTCATTAACGATGCGCCGGCATTGCTCGGCCAGCACTGGGTCTGGATTAAGAAACATCATGCCCACTGCATATTTACGACCCAGCTGCCAGTTTTTGTCTTTGGCGACGGCGCGAAAGAAACTATCGGGCTTTTGCATTAACAGGCCGCAACCGTCGCCGGTTTTACCATCGGCGGCAATACCGCCTCTATGCTGCATGCGATCGAGCGCCGAAATGGCAAGCCGAACCAGCTTATGGCTGGCCTCACCCTCTATATGAGCGATCAGGCCAAAACCACAGTTATCCTTTTCAAGCGTGGGGTCATAAAGAGACATTCCATTCCTCCATTGCAGCGGCCACTATGACGAGTGCACCATTACACTTAATCACTATGCGGATGAAGCAGCATGGCTTTTTAGCAGCTAGCTTACAAAATATAGCGGTTTTTATAGTCGAAAAATACCAATTTGATGCGTTATCGCTTATTAAACGGCCAATAGCAGGCCTTATATTCAAAACGATTGGCTCCATTGCGGGAGGTCACTATACCGAGATTATTTAGCGCCTTGAGGGGGATCAACGGCATGACAGTGTAGGGTTAAGTCGGTATCCTACTTTTATATCAATGCTGACGGAAACATAAATGAAACCCATAAAAACTTGGGCCCAGTATTACGTAGATTTGATGACCAAACTGGGCATAGTGCGTTTTAGCATGCTGCTGGCCACCTGCATTATCTTTCTGGCTATTTTTATCCAAGTGGGCGTCACGCTATTTTTACGCGGCAACGTGGAGTCGGTGGACTTAGTGCGCTCGATATTCTTTGGCTTATTAGTCACCCCTTGGGCCGTGTATTTTTTATCTGTGGTGGTGGATCAGCTGGAAGACTCGCGCCAGCGCTTGAGTAGGCTGGTGCAGCGACTGCAACAGATGCGTGAGCGTGACTTGGAGCTGAACAATGAGCTGCAAGAAAAAATCGAACTGCTGAATTGCCAAATAGAAGAAACCCACAAGGCAGAAACCGGCCGCGATCAGGCCATCGAAGATTTAGAAGCGGAAGTCTATCAACGCGAAAAGGCACAAATGGAGTCTCAAGAGCGCATGGCTTTATTGCGCTCCTTTATCGATACCTCGCCAGATTTGGTGTATTACCGCAACGAGCGAGAAGAGTTTTCCGGTTGTAACCGCGCCATGGAAAACTTACTCGGTAAGCAAGAAAAAGAGCTCATTGGTTTAACGCCCTATGATGTTTATCCGGCGGATGTGGCCGAAAAAGTGATCGAAACCGATAAAGAAGTGTTTGCCCGCAACGAAAGTCAAACTTATGAACAGTGGCTGCAATATCCCGATAGCCGCCGCGCTTGCTTTGAGTTGCGCAAGGTGCCGTTTTTTGATCGCAACGGTCAGCGCCTCGGTTTATTGGGCTTTGGTCGGGATATTACCGAGCGCAAGCGCTATCAAGAAGAGTTAGAAAAAGCCAGCCGTGATAAAACCACTTTTATCTCCACCATTAGCCACGAGTTGCGCACGCCCTTAAATGGCATTGTGGGCTTAAGCCGTATTTTGCTGGCCACCAAGTTAGACAAAGCACAGCACCAGCATATGAAAACCATTCACTTTAGCGCCGTTACCTTGGGTAATATTTTTAACGATATTATAGATTTGGATAAAATTGATCGCAGCCGTTTAGAGCTGGCGCCCGAGCCCATGGACTTCCCTGGCTTTCTCGACGATTTAGAAAGCTTGGCCCGCTTGCAGGCCGAGCAAAAAGGCCTGTATTTACACTTTGACCGCGACGGTGATATTCCCGACTGGATCATGGCCGATGGTACGCGCCTGCGCCAAGTGTTGTGGAATCTGGTCGGCAATGCGGTGAAGTTTACCGATGAGGGCGGCGTGACTATTCGTTGCATGGCCGATGAGCTAATGGTGGGCGAAATTACCCTGCGCTTCGATATTGAAGACACCGGTATCGGTATTCCGCTAGCGCTGCAGGAGGAAATATTTGCCCTCTACTTTCAGGTGGAAGGTGATAAATACGCCACCGGTACCGGCATTGGCTTGGCGGTGTCCAAGCAGTTGGTGGAAGCCATGCGCGGCACCATTGAACTCGACAGCGAACCCAACGAAGGCTCCTGCTTTAGCATCACCATCAAGGTGCCCAGAACCTCGGCGCCAGTGGACGATCCGGTAGTGGCGCATCTGCCTTGTTTGTCAGTGTTGTTAGTAGAAGATGTGGAGCTAAACGTCACCGTGGCTTGTGCGTTGTTAGAGAAGCTGGGCCATCAAGTGACGGTGGCGCGAGACGGTAAACAAGCCTTTGACTGCTTGGCAGAGCAGTCTTTTGACTTGGTGTTTTTAGATATTCAGCTGCCAGACATGACTGGCTTTGATATCGCCGCGCGCCTGCGTAAAGAAGCTCAAGAGCAAGGCCACAGCTTGCCACCTTTAGTGGCGCTCACCGCCAATGTGATCAGCGATAAACAAGAATATTTGGCCAAAGGCATGGACGATGCCATTAGCAAACCCTTGTCGTCTAAGGCCATTAAAGGCGTGCTGTCACGATTTTTTGCCCATAAGCCCAGAGTCAGCAATCGCGACCGTTTACTGGCCTCAACGCCGACGCCGCCCACGATAGACCCTCCCAAGATAGCCCTACCTACGACAATCGCGCCGCCTGCAGTGCCTGCAATTAATAATGATGAAAGCATTATTTTGGACAGCGTGTTTCTTAACGATTATGTAGACACTGTGGGTGCGCGTATTTTGTTGTCGAGCGTTGATATGCTTGACGACATGTCTAGCGATTATCTGCGTAAACTCAATGAGTTTGTGGCCGCGAAAGCGCAAGACCAAATCGTGGACGAGGCCCACAAGATTAAAGGGGCGGCGGGTTCAGTGGGCTTAAAGCGTATTCAGCAATTGGCTCAACTGATCCAAAGCCCGGAGCATCCGGATTGGTGGCAAGAAATGGCGGGCTGGAGCCAGCAGTTAAATCATGATTTACCCGGTGATTTGGCCGTGTTACGCCAGTGGCTAGAGAGCCGCGTATGAGTGATTATCAGGCCTTTATTTTAAGTAATCGCCAGCACAGTTTGCCAGGTGCTCTGTCTGAGACGACGCCAGGTACGAGACTTGAGGTAAAAAAAGAGTCGGCCTTAAGTGCGATAGAGGCAGATCGCAGTCGAATTGTGCAATGCTCTCCGGTACGCCGCTTACAGCAAAAAACGCAGGTGTTTCCGCTGGACGTGAAAGCCTCGGTGCGCAGCCGCTTAACGCACTCGTTGGAGGTGAAAGAAACCGGTCGCCAGCTGGCGTTACAGGTATTGGCTGATATGGACGAGGTGGTCGATAAACAAGCCTTTGTCAGCTTAGTGGAAATGGCATGTTTGCTGCACGATGTGGGCAACCCACCTTTTGGCCATTTTGGCGAAGTGGTGATGATCGACTGGTTGCGCACCCAATTGCCGAGCCTGTTTGCACAAGCGGTGGGCCAAGGCTCGCGGCAATGGCCGATGTTGCTGGCGGACTTACAGCAGTTTGAAGGCAATGCCCAGAGTTTGCGCTTATTGCACAGTTTACAGGGCTTAAATCTTACCCTAAGCCAGCTCGCGGCCTTGCAAAAATACGTGCGCGGCGCCTATCAGCGCCAAGGCCAAGCTCAAGATGGAAAAAAGCGCCCTTGGCAACAAAAGCCCGGCCACTACTTTAGTGAACGGCCGCTGGTACAAGAGATCAGAGCGCTGTTTCCCAGCACCACACGTGGGCGCTATCCGCTGGCGTTTTTAATGGAAGCCGCCGATGACATGGCCTACGGCGTGGCAGATTTAGAAGATGCAGTAGACAGAGGTGTGCTCAGCCTTGTGGAACTAGAGCTGGCCATTTCGCGTGACGGTAATGACTATCTGCAAGCGTGCTGGCGCCAAGCTAAAGCGGCCGAGCCGGGTTTTTTCAGTCGTTTTCGTCAAACGCTTAATGATGACTTACTGGTGTTAGTGAGCGAGCAATACTTAGTGCATCAAGCGGCGATTTTAGATGGCAGTCATGACCAGCCCTTGCTCGCGGTGGAGCAAGCTCCCGCTCAGGCTTTGCAGTGGCTCAAAGATTTTGCGCATCGACAAGTGTTTAACCATCGTGAAGTTGAGGCACTGGAGCTGGCGGGATTTTCCGCACTCAAAGGCATTTTAGGCGCATTTGCCCCGTTATTAGCCTTGCCTGAGTCTGAATTTACTAGCCTTGGGCGTCGGCAAGATGCGGAAGGTTTATTACTGCGCCGCTTATACCATCGGCTGCCTCCGCGCCATTTGGCGGCTTATCAGCGGGATAGCCAGCATGCGCTATTGTTTGAACAGGCTGCTGAGCGTGAATGGTACTTTAGGGTGCGCTTATTGCTGGATTTTGTCAGCGGCATGACAGACACCTATGTGCTGGAAGAATATCGACTGTTATGTGGTTTCCAAGACTAGCGCGGTGTTCAGGGTTAACCTTATTACCCAGCACTTAACCCATCCGGGCCATATTTATACGGCCAGCATCAGGCGGAGCTGAGTATTACTAATGAAGAAGCGCTCACCCCCAATCACAGTGCTTAAGCTTGCCTATCAACCACCTTGGCGACAGTTAAGCGGTGTGCTGTGCGCTTGCTTACTGGGCACAAGCCTTAGTAGTCAAGCCGCAGGGGCCCTCATGGTGATGCATCAGGTGGCGGCGGGCGAAACGTGGCGCTTGGTTGCGAAGCAACATCAATTAACCGAGCGTCAATTGCGCCTGCACTACAACCAAGCGCGTTTTATGACGCCGCTAACGCCGGGCGACTGGATTTGGGTGCCCAATTCAGACACCACCGCGACTTATGCCACTCTTTCCCAAACTGACACGGCTTTTGAAACTAAAATCACTGCTTTAGCTCAGTCAGCTTCTGCCTCTGCTTTGCCAAGTAAACCGACTCAAGATCGCACTCACCCTGAATCCACGGCACCCGCAGCATCAGTAGCAGTTGGCTCAGAGCAAGCGGCGTTATCTAAGGCCCAGCGTGATGACAATTTACCCCGATTAGGGCCGCCGGATCCCACGCTGGCCCCGAAAACGGCACAACTTAAGTTAACGCTGGCGAGTGCTGCGCAAGCGGCGGCGAATCATAAATTAGATAAATTTGTGGAGCAGCACAGCAGCAGCTTGGCCGATAGCACTTTGTCGTTAGGCTCCCAGCAGTTGAGTGACTGGTTATGGTTGAGCCCTGAGTATTGGAGCTGGGATTATCAGCTGCCGTTATTTGATAAGGAGCTGCTATTTAATAGCAGTTTGGCGCTGCCGCTCGGCAATCAGCTGCAAGGCGAAGTCGGCGTCGACTATCGGGATCAACGGCTTACTTATCAGGCAGGGCTGAATATAGAGCGTGAACTGGGTGGCAACATCCATGCACACCTAGAGCCAGTGCTGGATTATCAGGCGAGCTGGGATCACCAAAGAGGCGGCGTATTACTCTATTTAGCCGAACCCGACTGGACACTCGGTGCGGGTCAGTACCAGCCGTTATCTGGCTGGCAGCAGCAAGAGGGGCGATCAGAAAGAGCCGCAGCGGGGCAAGTGGTATTTGGAGAAGGGCGCTTAGGTTGGGTGCCGGGCTTAAGTGTGTCGAGCCAGTATTATCAGTGGCAAGGGCAACGGCTTAATCTTTATGGCAGTGGCGATAAATACAAGGCCCCCATGTCGAGACAATGGTCATTAAACTATACGCCTTGGCAGATCCTGCGCCTGCAAAGCTCCTTACTTAGTAACAGTAAGGGTAAGTTTGAGTCGCGGCTGCGCTTGGGGGTTGAACTGCCTTTAGGATTGGAGCCCGGACTGTGGTGGAAAAGTGTCTTGCAGCAAGCAGATTATCGCCATTATCAGCCGTTACAACATCATCAAGTGCTGGTGTTAGAGCAAAAATGATAAAGCCTTGCCTAATTACTTATGAACCTCAGCCATTATGCGCCCTGTTTCGGTTTGTTCTTTTGTAGCTGCCAGTCTGGCTCCAAGGCCAAATGGTCTGGGTTTTGTAGCAGCCAATTCATTCGGCTGGCCAGCTTTGCTGGCTGTTACTGAGGTTTAGATTTAAAGCAAAACATCAAACCGAGCCGAATAAATTGGCTCCTTGTATGTTTAAGTCAGATGAATTGATAGAGTATTTAACAGTTACTGGGGAAGCCGTTGGCACCTGGAGGCAGTATTTACTGACCTCGTTTGTAGATTGGCTCCCCGCCTCATTGCAAAGCTCGAAGAGTATCAGGAAGCCGATAAGAATCGGACTTCGCATCACAAGGTTGAGGTTGCATAAAGTACGAGGTCGAGGAACCAGTGACCATTATCTAACAAACCATTGCTTAAAGGAAAGGCCATGAACGTCTTTGTGGGGATTGATATTGCAGCTAAAACATTTGACCTCGTGATGAGAAGTAATGGTCGGTCATCTAAAGTTGAGCAGTTCAAACAAACACCCCAAGGGCACGCCAAAGCAGTCAAACGACTCCTGGCTAAAACGGCTTCTCTTATCGTGATGGAAGCGACGGGAATTTACTATTTTGACTTGGCCGTCGCCTTGGTAAAAGCAGGATTACCCGTCGCCGTTATTAACCCCAAAAGCTTCCATCACTTTGCTACGCTTAAGCTGACGGGAAGCAAGACCGATGGTATCGACTCGGCCCTGTTGGCTGAGTACGGTGAGCGTATGGAGCCTCGACTCTGGACACCACCAAGCGAGAGCCACCTTGGCCTGCGGGACATCGGTAGGCAGATTAACCGCCTCACTGGTACACGCACCCAAGCGAAGAACCGGTTGCATGCGTTGCAAGCCAAACAGGCAACGATGCCGATGATAATCGAGGATGAGGAGGACGGGATTGATATGCTAAGCCGGCGTATTGACCGTCTGACGCAGGCCGCCCTCGCGTTAATTGCAGAGTCAGAAATACTTTCTCTGCATTTAAAGAATATGTCTGCTGCGAAGGGCGTAGGAAGGGCAACAGCACTCATTGTGTTGGCTGAATTATGCGTCCTACCTAAGGATTTAAAAGCGCCACAAGTTAGTCGATTTGCAGGGCTTGATGTGCGTCTCACGCAGTCAGGAACAAGTGTTAACCGACCTGCACGGCTCAGTAAAGCAGGTAATGCGTACCTTCGCTCGGCATTATATATGCCAGCGATGTGTGCAGCTCAGCACGACGTCAGGGCCAAAGCATTTTCAGAGGCGTTGGTCTCACGTGGCAAGAAAAAGATACAGGCTCAGTGCGCGATAATGAGAAAATATCTCACTGGCTTGTGGGCCTGTATGAAGACAGAAACGCCGTTTGATTCGACGTTATTGTTCAGTGAACAGCATATAAAATCTTGACGTCCAACAGAGTATCTACAAGAGAATAGACATGCACCACTCTGTAACCAATTGAATTTATTTATGAAAAATTATTGAGATATGGCTGAACATTATGGGTAATAAGGAAGCCTGGAGGTGTGATGAGTAAAGTGTGAGGTGCCAGGCACCTAATTTTTGGGCATGGATTTTACTCTTTACTCTTCACGCCTCACCATTCACGAGTTCTTAGATAATCGAGAAAACTCTTCGTTGCCAAAACTGGTGGAGGTTTCTTTCTGTAACAAAGAGAGTAACAAGATGGCGCGCATGTCGCCGTCGGCTTCTAAGTAAATCGCTTCTAGCCCCGCAAAAGGACCTTGCTCGATCAGTACTCGCTCACCGGCTTTGGGCACATCGCTTAACTTATCTCTGAGCGCATCGCTGTCGCAATGGGCCATTAAGTCATAAACCAATTCGCTCGGCACTTCGCAGGGGCCGCCACCAAAGCGGACTAAGCTGCGCACGCCGCGCGTGGAGCCTATGGTGGTTGAGCTGACTATCTCCAGATCGGCAAGCACGAAAATATAGCCGGGAAATAAGGCCTCTACGCGCGTTACTAGCTTACGGCTGACACGCTTTTTTACCTCCGCATAGGGGTAAAAAGCTTCTATGCCCTGATTGTTGAGATTCTGTAAGGCCCGCTCTTCTTCACGGGGGCGACACTGCGCCACGTACCATTTCTGCATCCTAGGCCTCTATCAATTCGAGTTGCGGATAATAATGACAGTATCATGAAAAAAGGCCACGGCAAGCCGTGACCTTTAACTCGGTTTAAAAATAATTTACCAGTTTTTCACTACCAGCCTTTCACTACCAGCCTTTAACGACGCCGCCTTTAAACAGCTCTTTAGCTGCTTCATAGACTTCATCGCTCTGATAAGCCTTAACAAAGGTCTGGATGCGCTCATCATCCTGGTTGTCTTTGCGAGCGACAATCAGGTTGGCGTAAGGGGAGTCTTTATCTTCTACAAATAAACCGTCACGCTCAGGCAGTAAGTCGATTTGTGAAGCATAAGTGGTGTTGATCACGGCAAACGCCACATCATCCAGTGAGCGAGGCAACTGCGGTGCTTCTAGCTCGATGATCTTCAGATTTTTTGGGTTAGCTGTGATGTTTAAAGGAGTGGCTTCTAAGCCTACCGCATCATCCACTTCAATCAGTCCTTGTTGCTCTAACAGCAGCAAAGTACGGCCCAAGTTAGTCGGGTCGTTCGGCACGGCTACCTTGGCGCCATCTTCTAACTCATCCAGGGTCTTAATCACTTTTGAGTAAGCAGCAATCGGGTAGACGAAAGTTTTACCTACGGCCACTAGCTCATAGCCACGGTCGGCGATTTGCTTGTCGAGATAAGGCTGATGCTGAAAGGCATTAATGTCTAAGCTGCCATCGCTCAAGGCCACGTTAGGCGTTACATAGTCGCTAAAAGCAACCAGCTCTACATCAAGATCGTACTTTTCTTTAGCGACCTTAACGGCCACTTCTGCCACTTGCTCTTCAGCTCCGGCAATCACGCCTAAGCGCAGCGGTTTAGCTGCTGCGGCTTGTTCGGCGGTAGCCGAGTCTTTAGCTTGCTCACCACAGCCAGCTAACGCCAAAGCAGACGCTAATACACTCACGGTAGTCAGAGCTTTAAAACCTAATTTCATCGGTTATTCCTTTTAATCAACGATGGTCTACATAAGTAACCAGGCGTTCGCCGGCACTTTGGATAATTTGCACTAATACCACCAGCATCACCACAGTAATCAGCATAATTTGCCCATCAAAGCGTTGATAACCGTAGCGAATACCCACATCGCCCAAGCCACCGCCACCGATGGCACCGGCCATGGCCGAGTAGTTCACTAAGGTCACTAGCGTGATAATGACGCCATTAAGCATACCGGGCAGTGCTTCGGGTAATAATACTTTGCTAATAATTTGCAGGCGCTTAGCGCCCATGGCCTGCGCCGCTTCTACTAGGCCTGCGGGCACTTCCATTAACGCCGCCTCCATTAAGCGGGCCACAAACGGAATGGCAGCCACGGTAAGGGGCACTATGGCGGCCATGGTACCGATACTGGTGCCGGCCACCAAGCGGGTAAAGGGAATGATGGCCACCATTAAGATAATAAAGGGAATCGAGCGCCCAATATTAATAACAGTACCTAACACTTTATTAAAAATGGCATTTTGCCAAATTTGTCCTGGCTTACTGACGTGCAATGCTATGCCTAAAGGGATGCCTAATAAGCAGGCAATCACCCCTGAGCCAAAGGTCATCAATAAGGTTTCCCAGAGTGCTGATAACAGCAAATTAACCATGGCGTCGGACATAACCGAGTACCTCTACCTGAATTTTATGTTCTTGAAGATAAGCCAGTGCGGCCTGTGTTTGCTGTTGGCTGCCATCCAGCTCCGCCAGCATAAAGCCAAACTTAACGCCGCCTGCGTATTCCATGTCGGCGCTTAAGATGCTGACATCCACATTAAGCTCACGACTCAAAATAGAAATCAGTGGGCTATCCACAGTCTCGCCGCTAAAGCCCAGCCGCACTAACGGCAAGCTATCGGCCGAGGGTTGCGCTTGCAAACGCTGCTGATAATCCTCAGGAACTGCCAAGTTAATGGTGGAGGCAATAAAGCGGCGCGCCAGCTCAGTCTTAGCATTGGCAAAAAACCACGCCACTTCGCCTTCTTCTATTAGCTCGCCGTCGCTGATAATCGCCACTCGGTCACAAATGGTTTTCACCACCTGCATTTCATGGGTGATCAACAGTATGGTCAGACCGAGCTTACGGTTAATGTCTTTTAATAGCGTTAGAATCGATTGCGTAGTATTAGGATCCAGCGCCGAGGTAGCTTCATCACACAGCAATACCTTAGGCTTAGGCGCCAAGGCGCGTGCGATGGCCACCCGCTGTTTTTGACCACCCGACAGCGCATTGGGGTAGGCGTTAGCTCTGTGGCTTAAGCCCACCAACTCTAATAGCTCGGTTACTCTGTGCTTAATGTCAGCCTTATTCATGCCGGCCAGCTCTAATGGCAAGGCGACATTGGCGAACACGGTGCGAGAGGACAACAAATTAAAATGCTGAAAAATCATGCCGATCTTGCGCCGCGCCGCCGGCAGCTGACTTTCTTTAAGCTGGGTTAAATCTTGGCCGTCGACTAATATTTGGCCACTGGTGGGGCGCTCTAACATATTCACGCAACGGATCAGCGTGCTCTTGCCCGCGCCTGACTCGCCGATCACGCCCATAATTTGGCCCGCAGCCACTGCCAGGTTAATGTTACGCACTGCATGCACGGCCTGTTTGCCGTCGCCGTAGCGCTTACTGATATTCATTAGCTTGATCATCGGAGGATGAGCCTTTGCGGTAAGGTTTTTCACTACTTTAACAGAACAGGGTAGTGACAAGTCACAAAAGTATGACCAATAACAGTTGATGCTAAGCCGTCTGGATGTCTGAGTCAACGCAAAATGTTCATCGCTCACCATAAGGTGCGGCGCGTCTCTTTCTTGCTTATCGGCAGCCAGATAGGCTAGGGTGCTTATAGCGTTATTTCCGCGCTTTCAGGGAAAGAATTTAAGGAAAACAATGGCACAGTATTTTCTGCGGCGTTTATTGCTGCTGATCCCGACCTTTTTGGGAATTACCTTAGTGGTGTTTGCCATTACTCGCTTCGTCCCCGGTGGGCCCGTCGAGCGCATGCTAATGGAAAGCCAAATGCAAAGCAGCGAGTTTAGCCAAAGCTCGCGCGGCAGTCAGGTGCTCTCGGCGGAGCAAATCGACGAGCTTAAAGCCTTCTATGGCCTAGATAAACCTGTGTTTGAAGCCTATCGCGATTGGCTGACCAAACTGGTGCAATTAGACTTGGGTGAGTCGAGCCGCTATTTCTTGCCGGTGTGGGAGCTTATTAAAGAGCGGCTACCTGTGTCCGCCTTCTTTGGTATCTGTACCTTCTTCCTCAGTTATTTCATCTCCATCCCCTTAGGGATCCTCAAAGCGCTGAAACACAACAGCCGCTTCGACAGCATTACTTCTATGCTGATTTACGCCGGTTATGCGTTGCCCGCCTATGTGGTGGGCATTTTCTTACTGACGATTTTTTCGTTTCAGCTGGGTTGGTTCCCCATGGGTGGCTTCGTTGGCGATGACTTCTATTACCTAGAAGGCTTTTGGCCGAAAACCTTAAATCTATTCCACCATGCACTATTACCCTTGATTGCCTATGCCATTGGTGATTTTGCGGTGCTGACCATGACCATGAAAAACAGCCTAATGGAAAACCTGTCAGCCGATTATGTGCGCACTGCGGTGGCCAAAGGCTTGCCGTTTCATAAGGCGGTAACGCGCCATGCGTTGCGCAACAGCATGATCCCCATTGCCAGCCATTTCGGTAACGTGATTTCGGTGTTCTTCGCCGGCTCTTTTTTAATCGAGGTGATCTTTAATATCGATGGTCTAGGCTTGCTGGGTTACGAGGCGATAGTGGAGCGGGATTATCCGGTGGTGATGGGCATCTTGGCAGTGACCTCCTTGATGATGTTAGTGGGTAATATTTTATCGGATATCTGCGTGGCGCTAGTGGATCCTAGGGTGCGTTTCGATGGCTAATTTATTCTCAGACGTCACGGTAAAAAAATGGCGCCGCTTTCGCGGTATTCGCCGTGGTTATTACGCCTTTTGTTTATTTATGCTGATGGTAGTGCTGGCTGTCACCGCCGAGCTGTGGGCCAGCAATCGCGCCTTAATCGTTAAATATGAAGGTCAGCTGTATTTCCCCAGTTACGGTGACGTGATCACCGGCAATACCTTTGGCTTAGGTTATCAGTACGAAACTAACTATCGCGAGCTCAAAGCCCTATTTGCAGAACAAGCCAATGCAGAGCAAGCGAGCGCAGAACAAGCTAATACAGACCAAGCTAATGTAGATCAAGTTAACGCAGCACCAGTGCCAGCCAGCCCGTCAAAAAACTGGGTGTTATTGCCCGTCGTGCCTTGGAGTCCTTATGAGCAAGATTACAGCGGCAACGGTTATCCGCCCTCGGCACCCAGTGCCGCGCAGAGCCATTATTTAGGCACAGATAGCTCGGGCCGGGATATTTTAGCGCGACTGGTGTACGGCTTTCGCACCGCGGTGGGTTTTGCTTTTATTGCGCTCACCGCCAGCTACGTGATTGGCGTGCTCTTGGGCTGTGCCATGGGGTTTGTGGGGGGCAAGTTTGATTTGTTCTTTCAGCGCTTTATTGAAGTCTGGTCTCAGGTGCCGTTCTTGTATGTGATCATGATTTTGGTATCGCTGACCCAGCCCAATTTTATGCTGTTTGTCGGCATTAACGTCTTGTTCGGCTGGATGGGCATTACTTGGTATATGCGCACCCTTACTTATCGTGAAAAGGTACGCGACTATGTGTTGGCGGCACGGGCTCAAGGAGCTGGGCTGTGGCGCATTATCGTGCACCATATTTTGCCTAATACCTTGGTGATGATAGTGACGCTGGCTCCCTTTACCGTGGTCGCCAATATCTCTTTACTCACGGCACTCGATTATCTGGGCTTTGGCTTAGCACCGCCCACCCCCAGTTGGGGCGAGTTATTGCGCCAAGGGGTGAATCATTTAGATGCGCCTTGGATTGTGGGCTCTGTGGTGACGGCCGTGTCTTTGGTGCTCATTACCGTATCTTTTATTGGCGAGGCGATTCGTGAAGCCTTGGATCCCAAACATTTTTCTCGTTATGAATAGGCAGGGAAGCATGAAAAAATTATTCGGACAGCTCGGTGGTTGGTTGCTGGCCTTAGGGCTAGTAGCCAGCATGAATGTCAGTGCCGCTGAGCTACCCAGCGGGCTGGATTGGCAGACTAATAATGACGATCCTATCTTTGCCTCTCCTGAGGCCAAACGTGGTGGGATTTTCAATAGCAGCTTGATGAGTTTCCCGCTGACCTTTCGCACAGTGGGGCCGGACTCCAATACCGCATTTCGCTCTTTTATCTTAGAAAACCAGTTGGGGTTGTATTCGCTGCACCCCGTCACCCAAAATCCTATTCCCGGCTTGGCCACTCATTGGGCCTTTGGCGACGACAACAAAACCATGTACTTCAAGCTCAACCCGGCCGCGCGCTGGTCTGATGGCAAGCCGGTCACCAGCGCCGACTTCTTGTTTACCATCGAGATGATGCGCTCCGAGGTGATCCGCGCCCCTTGGTATAACAACTACTTCAGCGAAGAAATTGTCGATGTCACAGCCTTCGATGAGCACACGATTTCAGTCACAGCTGGCAGTGAAAAAAGTCAGCGGGAGTTACTCAATACCGTGGGCTTAACGCCAGAGCCGAAACATTTTTATACGCTAACCGACGATTGGGTGCGCAGCTATAACTGGGCGCAAGCGCCGGTAACGGGTGCTTACGTGATGGACGATGTAAAACGCGGCCGCTCTATTAGCTTTAAGCGCCTCGATGATTGGTGGGGCAATGATCTTAAGTATTATCAGCACCGCTTTAACCCAGATGTGATCCGCTTAACCGTGATCCGCGATCTTAATATCTCTTATCGCCACTTTTTGCGTGGCGATATCGACACCTTTGGTCTGATTTTGCCGGAGTGGTGGCACGATAAAACCGATACCCCAGAATACAAACAGGGCTTAATTAACCGCATTTGGTTTTATAACGACATGCCCCAAGGCGCCCAGGGCTTTCACCTTAATACTGCTCATCCGCGCTTAAGCGACCTACGTGTACGCGAAGGCATGGCGCACGCACTGAACATGCAACGCATGCTCGACACTATATTGCGTGGTGATTATGAACGCATGCATACCTTTGGTACCGGTTATGATGCCTTTACCGATGCGGGCATTAATGCTCGCGATTACGATATTAAGCGCGCCCGAGAGTTGTTTACCGAGGCTGGGTATGACCAACAAGGGCCCGGCGGATTTTTACGCAATAGCGCGGGCGATGTGCTTAGCTTAGCCGTGACTTATACCACTCAAGAGCACACGCCACGCTTGGCTATCTTGCGCGAAGAAGCTCGTAAAGCCGGACTCGACTTGCAGCTTAATTTGGTGGATGGCGCCAGTGGTTTTAAAGTCATGCTGGAGAAAAAGCATGAAGCTGCTTGGCTCGGTTGGGCGGGGGGTGGCTTATATCCTCAATATTGGGAATTTTTTCACTCGGCTAACGCCAACAAACCACAAACCAATAATCTGTTTAATATTGCCGATGACCAGCTTGATACGTTAATCGAGCAATACCGCGTCACCATGGACTTGGACGATAAAGCCGATATCTCACGCCAAATTCAGCGTCGCGTATATGAGCTGGCGATTTTTATTCCTGGCTATCAGGTACCTTACACGCGTGAAGCCTACTGGCGCTATGTGCGCCTGCCCGAGACCAAAGGCAGTCGTCATTCGCCGTCCTTATTTTGGCCCATGGAAGGATCGCCTTACAGCACAGGTGGTTTGTTTTGGATAGATGAGACGCTGAAAAAAGAAATTAAAGCCGGCAAGGTGCGTTTTGATCCGGTATTAGAGATAGATGAAACTTGGCGGCATAAGGAGCAGTAATGGAGGCCCTGTTACAAGTTGAAAAAACGGAGCCATTGCTACGAGGTAAGCCAACGGAACCCTTGTTACAAGTTGAACATCTGGCAGTAAGCTTCACTACCGAACAAGGTGAGTTTCGGGTGGTAGACGATGTGAGCTTTAGCTTGCTGTCCGGCCAAACCCTCGGCTTAGTAGGTGAGTCCGGTTGCGGCAAGAGCGTCACCGCCCTGAGCTTGCTGGGGCTGCTGCCAAAGCCGGCGGGCCAGGTGGTGGGCGGCCAAGCCTTGTTTCAAGGGCAAGATCTCTTAACCTTAACTGCCGAACAACGTTATCAAGTGCGTGGCAATAAAATCGCCATGATCTTTCAAGAGCCGATGACGGCACTTAATCCGGTACATACCGTGGGTCGCCAGTTGATGGAAGTTTATCAACTGCACAGGCCAGAGATGAATAAGCGCGAGCAACAGCAAGCAGCCATGGAGATGCTGCAACAGGTGGGTATCCCCGAAGCTAAGGCGCGACTCAAAGCTTATCCCCATCAGCTATCGGGTGGTATGCGCCAACGGGTGATGATTGCCATGGCGCTGGCCTGTGAGCCGGACTTATTAATTTGTGACGAGCCAACCACGGCGCTTGATGTGACCATTCAAGCGCAAATTCTGCATTTAATTAAAGCCTTGCAGCAGAAAAATGGCATGGCAGTATTATTTATTACTCATGATTTAGGCGTAGTGGCGCAAATTTGCGACCAAGTATTGGTTATGTATGCGGGGCGCAGCGCCGAGCAAGCACCGGTATTGAGCTTATATGAAAGGCCAGCCCACCCTTACACCCAAGGCTTGCTAGCCTCCATCCCTCGGCTAGACCAACCCAGCAAAACCATCTTGGCCACCATTCCCGGCCAAGTGCCTAGCATAGAAGAGCAGGTAAGCGGTTGTCGGTTTGCTAATCGGTGCGCTTATCAAACCGACATTTGCCAACAGCAACCCAGTGTGGAGCAAGTGGCGGCGACGCATACGGTGTGGTGTCATCATTGGCGGGAGTTAGCATTATGACCAAAGCCATAAGCATCGAGAAAGTGCAGGAAGTTGCACCAGAGCCAGTCGCAGCTGAATCAGCCGGGCAGCCGATCTTGCAACTAGAAAACTTGGGCCAGCACTTCACCTTGGGCGGTGGTTTATTGCGTCGCGGCCAAACCCTGTATGCGGTCGATGGCGTTAGCTTTACTTTGGCCGCCGGCAAAACCCTCGGGCTGGTGGGTGAGTCAGGCTGCGGTAAGTCGACATTGGCGCGCGCCTTACTGAAGCTGCACCAGCCAAGCTCAGGCCGCATTCATTTCGATGGTCAAGATATTACCGACTACTCGGCGCGACAAATGCGCCCTTTACGCCAGCAAATGCAGCTGGTGTTTCAAGACCCTCAAGAATCCCTAAATAGTCGCCATACTATAGCCACTATCCTGCAAGAGCCGTTTGTTATTCACGGGCTCGGCACGGCGAAAGAGCGCCAAGTGTGGGCCGGTGAATTATTGCAGCGGGTCGGCTTGCCAGTTTCGGCGCTCAATCGTTATCCCCACGAGTTTTCTGGCGGCCAACGACAGCGCATCGGTATCGCGCGCGCCATGGCGCTAAAACCGAAATTGCTAGTGTGTGATGAGGCCGTGTCCGCACTAGACGTCTCGGTACAATCGCAGATTTTGAATTTGTTGCTTTCGCTGCAGCAAGAGTACCAACTGGCTATCTTGTTTATTGCTCATAATCTTTCGGTAGTAAAGCACATCTCCGATCATATCGCCGTTATGTACTTGGGCCGCATTATCGAGTTGGCGCCCAGTGATGACTTATACGCCCAAGCCTTGCATCCTTATACCCAAGCCTTGCTGGCCGCGATCCCAGAACCCGATCCCAGACGGCGCAAAGCGCCCCTTATGTTACAGGGCGAGCCGCCGTCTCCGGCCAATCCGCCATCAGGTTGTCATTTTCGCACCCGCTGTCCATATGTAGGTGAGCGCTGCATCAGTGAAGTGCCGCTTTTACTACCAGCAGAACCGACTCTTGGGGCGCAAACCTTATCAAACACAAAGCAATCTGGCGGCGAAGCGCATCAAGTAGCCTGTCACTTTCATCGAGAGATCATGAGCGGTGAACGCTTACCTCAGAATGTGGAGAGCTGTGATATTATTACGCCTGTTATATAGAGCTATTGATCGCCAATACCTCTAAACGATCCCTCAAACCATTATTCATCACCAATAGGAAGTACCCGTGAGCAGAGCAGCAATTTTTCTCGACCGAGATGGCGTTATCAATCAAGACAGCGGCTATGTGTCCACTAGGGATAACTTTGTCTTTATTGAGGGCGTGATCGGCGCCATGAAACAGCTAAAAGAAAAAGGCTATCAGCTAGTTGTGGTGACCAATCAATCGGGTATTGCGCGGGGCCTGTTTAGCGAAAATGACTTTATTCGTTTAACCGAATGGATGGACTGGTCACTCGCGGATCAAGATGTGGATCTCGACGGTATTTACTTTTGTCCTCACCACCCGACAGAGGGCACCACGGCTAACACCCAAGCGTGCCAGTGCCGTAAACCTGCACCAGGCATGTTTTTAGAAGCGATTGCAGATCTGGATATAGATGCCAGCGCCTCTTATATGGTGGGCGATAAAGTTTCTGACCTGCAAGCCGCCCAAGCCGCAGGCGTAACTAACTTAGTATTAGTGCGCACCGGTAAAGAAATCACGGCCGAAGGCGAAGCATTAGCGGGCGCCGTGTATCCATCGCTGGTCGAATTTGCCGAAAAACTGCCCAGTTTGGTGTGATCTAGCGCACATAGGTTAAATGCTGACCGCTTGAACCACTTTTGATGAAAAAGGTGTTGCGCTTAAAACTGCCTTCCCTATAATGCGCACCACTGACACGGGGCAAGCGTCCACGGTCACAAGGGTTTGCAGAAAACGAAATTAAGTTTGAAACAAACACTTGACGAACACTGAGGAATGCGTAGAATACGCATCCCTGACCTGAGATACGGTCACGCTCTTTAACAATTTATCAAGCAAACTGTGTGGGCACTTAGCAGCACGTTGAGAACAAAATAATATTGTTTATCAATGTCTTGTGAAGTGCACCTAGAAATAGAAGTACATCAGTAATTCATTGAGCATCAAGTCTTTAATTGAAGAGTTTGATCATGGCTCAGATTGAACGCTGGCGGCAGGCCTAACACATGCAAGTCGAGCGGTAACAGGAGATAGCTTGCTATTTTGCTGACGAGCGGCGGACGGGTGAGTAATGCTTGGGGATCTGCCCAGTCGAGGGGGATAACCATTGGAAACGATGGCTAATACCGCATACGCCCTACGGGGGAAAGGAGGGGACCTT